>JAUXWB010000453.1 GCA_030684475.1 Reyranella sp.
CCGTGTACCAAGTCCACCCACCTCGACCAAGGTGAGCATCGCTGCTGGCAATGTCGGCCGCCATGACATATGGCTCGGTCCGATAGCGCTCAACGTCTTCCCGCGATCGCGTGTGACTGATTGGACTGATGCGATCGAACACTTGTTCGACGCGCTCGGGATCGCCCAGCCGCGCAAACGCAATGCCCAACCATGCTGCCGCGTGCGAGTATTGACCGCCATTCTCGCGAATACCCGGCGGATAGGCCTTGATGTAGCCGGGATCCCGCAGCGTTGAGTCAAAGGGTGGCCAGAGAAGCCGGACCAACTGGTCATCACTCCGCATCAAGTGGCGAGCTGCGGCGGCGACAGCCAGGCGAGCGTGTCCCCGGTCACCGCCGGCGGACAGCACGGCCCATGATTGGGCAATGGAATCGATGCGACATTCCTCGCCCGCTGCCGAGCCCCACGGCAGCCCGTCATCATCGATGGCCCGGAGGTACCATTGGCCGTCCCAACCCTCTGCCTCGACAGCCCGCTGCAGTTCCGCCATCCGACTGGTCCAGCGATCCACCAGATCGGCGCGCCGCTGCTGTTCGCAGATCGCGATGAAGCCCTTGATCGTGGCGATCATGAACCAGGCCAGCCAGACGCTTTCGCCACGCCCGAGACGACCGACGCGGTTCATTCCGTCATTCCAGTCGCCCGCCCCCATGAGCGGCAAGCCATGAATACCCAGGTTGAACCCGCGGTCGAGCGCTCGCTCGCAATGCTCGAAGACTGATCGCTGGGAATTCGACGTATCGAAGCGGGCGTAACGATCATCCTCGCCAGCGGCAAGCGGTGGGCCGCGGAGGAAGATAACCTCTTCAGCGAGGATCGTGTCGTCGCCCGTCGCTGCGACGTACTCGCCGGTAACGTAGGTCAACCAGAGCAGATCGTCTGAACACCGCGTCCGTACCCCGCGATCTCCTGGCGGATGCCACCAGTGCAGGACGTCGCCCTTTTCGAACTGGTGCGCGGCAGCCTCCAGGATGTGCCGGCGGGCGTCACCGGGATCGCGATGCAGGAGGGATAGTACATCCTGCAGCTGGTCGCGGAAGCCAAAGGCGCCACCCGCCTGATAGAAGCCGGCACGGGCAAGCATCCGCGAGCTGATGGTCTGATAGGGCAGCCAGCGATTCACCAGAATGTCGAAGGCGGCGTCGGGGGTCTGGACCTGAACAGCACCCAGCCGGGCATTCCAATCGAGTCGGCGCTCGTCGAAAGCGCGCTCCACACGCTCGCTCTGCTGCCAACGGCTCACGAGTTCGCGCGTGTGATCCCGATCGTCACCCTGACCCAGGATGAACACCGCCTCACCGGTACCGCCGGGCCCAATGTCGAGATGCACCTGGAGCCCGGCACAGCAGTCCGTCGCTGACTGAACGGAACCGCCGAGCCCCCATTGGAACAATGCATCCGGTGTTCGCGTGTCGCCGGCCCTTCCGATGAATTCGGTTCGGGAGGTCGTCACGCCATGCGGGGGAAGAGTGCTCGTAAGAAATGCGACGCGTTCGCCAAACTCCGCATTCCAGCGGTTGGTGGCCGTAAGAGCACGTAGGCCGGCATCGTATTCGGACACCAGAAGCGGGCTGGTTTGGCCGCGTAGCGCCCCCAGCAGCCATTCGGCATAGTAGGTTGCCGTGATCCGGCGCGTCTGAGGCCGGAGGTTGCGCAGGCGCAACCGTACGATCTTCACAGGGTCGTCACACGCCACAAAGGCAAGCAGCTCCTGTTCCAAGCCATGGCTGGCCGTCTCCCAGATGGTATAGCCAGCGCCGTGGCGGATTTGACACGCAGCCTCATTTCCAATCGGTAGCGGCGTGGGCGTCCACACAGACGCTGTCTCCTCGTCGCGAAGATAAATCGCCTCCACTTGAGGATCCGCGACAGGGTCGTTGTTCCATGGCGTGAGGCGGTTCTCGCCGCTATTCGCAGCCCAGGTCCAACCCAGACCGGCTTCGGTAACGATCGAGCCAAAATCGGCATTGGCCAATACATTCGACCTAGGTGCCGGCGTGCAATCGCCAGGATCGAGGTGGATCACATACTCCTCGCCGTCGCGATCGAACCCGCCCACGCCATTGTCGAAGACAAGAGCCGCCGGACGTCGCCTGCCCAAGGTCGGCTCTTCGATCGCCAACGGCCCCGCCGCCATGAATTGCGGCCGCTCCGGGGGAATTTCCCACAACCTCAGCAACTGTTGGCGCAAAGACCCCGCCGTCTGGTCGAGAACGACGCGCGCGGCCGCCTCTACGAGCACTGCGCGGTCGGGGCCGACGTGATCGGCGAGAACCAGATGGATTCCGCCATTTCGCCCCAACCTCTCCTGACTGCCCGCATGGTGCAGAACCTCGATCAGCTGCTCCTGCACAGCGTCGATGTAGCCGGACACCCCCGAATGCAAGACGACGAGATCGACCGTGATTCCGTGCCGGCGCCAGAACCCATGCGCCGCCACGAGCAGCCGCAGAAGTCCGGTTTGCTGCATGTCGCCGGCACGGAAGGCAAGGATCGGATTGTCACCTGAAATGCCGAGTGCCCAGAGATCCGATTGCCCGAGCCGGTTTGCTGCGATCGTTGTGGTGTCAGGCCTCATCGATGGCTGCGACCACAGGAGCGCCGAGAGCAATGCCTGCACATCCGGCAGACAGTCCGGCTCCAATCCTGACCGCTTGGCCTCGCGGGCTGCTTCGGTCGCAGCGTCGCTCAGAGCCCAGTCAAGCGAGGTTAGCGTGGCATAGCGATCGGCGATTTCCATCGCTGCCTCCCTGGAGCCCGCGGCGATCGTAACGAAGGCCAGTTCGCGCCGGCCCTCTGCCTCCAACGTCAGCTCGACCTGCAGTGCCATGATGGGGTCCAATGTCCAACCGACGCCACCCGACAGCTGACCGGCTTCAATGGCCTCGGGGCGGGATGTGCGCCCGTGTCGGCCGAGGAAGGCCCGCCGGCTGGTCTCGAAGCCGGCCAGTTCAAGCCCCCGATCATCGGCCACCAAGCGGTGAAGCATCACCGGTGATTGCTCCTCCGGTCCGCGGACCCGGCGCATGAAGGCGAGCCCGCGCATATCAGGCAGATATTCGCTTGCCACGAAAAGTTTGCTGAAGGCAGGATGACGCTCGTCCTCGAACGGACGGGCGAGCGCAACCTCAGCATAGCTGGTGAGGCGGAGCGTCCGGGGCCGGCCGCTCTCGTTGACGATCGTGATACGTCGAATCTCCAGATCGTCACCGGGTGCAATGCCAACTTCCATGCTGATGGCGATGCCGTGCTCGCGGCGATGGAACTCGACCTGATGCCCATGAAGGACGACCCGTGTTTCGCCGGCGGCGGCGATTGGATCGGACCCGATCGACCAAACCGCATCGTCCGCCTTGTCCTGCACGTAAATCCACAGGCCGTGAGCGCTCCAGCCGGAGCCGGCCACCGAGCGCGTAAGTGCATGCTGGTGCCACGAAAGATCACCGCCTCCTGCCGTCGTTATCCGGCTTGTGAGATGACCGTTGCTGAGGTGATGCAACAGCGAATGCGCGCCAGTTGCCGGTTTCCATGGCAACAGACCGGGGATGGCCTCCTCGCGTAAAGTGCTGACTTCGGGGATCTGGTCACGCGTTGTCTCTGGTGGAAGCTCCCAGGGGATGCGCTCGTTGAGAAGCAGATCGATGGTCCGAAGGTGCGGGTCCGCCTGGAACCACCCGACAAGCATGTCGTCGCATATCGCGTTGCCAAGCGCAGCCAGGCTCATTCCCTGGTGGTGGGCCATGCACGAGCGGACTGGCACGAAGCGTTGCCCTTCCGGTACCCGCGCCGGTGTGAAGTCAACCGCATCATAGAAACCATAAAGCCCCAAAAGCCCGAGGTTCGCCAGTTCCCGAAGATTCTGCACGGCTGCACCGGGCCGCACGGCCAGCGCCAGCATCGTGGCGTACGGCGCAACAACCAGGTCGCGCGAAAGGCCCCGCCGCAGGCCAAGGGCGGGAACGCCGAAAGCGCGGTAATGGTACTGATGTGCCGGGTTCTGGGACGCATAGGCCGATTCCGATATCCCCCAGGGAATACCGTGCGCTCGACCATATCGCTCGTGAATGTCGACAGCCGTCCTTTCACTCTCCGCCAGGAGAGTGCCAGGGTAGCTGCGTAGAAACAGCGCCGGCATCAGATACTCGAACATGGAGCCATTCCACGAAACTAGCGAAAGTCCCGAGGACTGCTTGGTGATCGGACGGCCGAGGAACAACCAATGTTCCGGCGATACGTCCCCCTTGGCAATGGCAAAGAAACTGGCGAGCCGCGCTTCCGTGGCAAGTAGATCGTAGTGATGGGCATCGATGCGATCGGCACTTACGTTGTAGCCGATGTTGAAGAACCTCATGTCGCTGTCATAGAGCAGCCGGAAATCCATTCCGTATGCCCAGGTCTCGCTTCTCCTCACAATCTCCCGCAGGCTCTGGCCCACCAGTCGGTGCGCTTCGGCGCCCTGGTCCAGCGCGACACCAAGGGAGCTCACCCAGTCCGCGATAACGGCGGTCTGCGGCACTGCCGTGCGTGTGGCCAACAACGCACGCGCCTCCCTGAAGCGCCGCTCTGCTGCCGCGAGCGACTGACCCTGCCCCGTCGGAAGCGCTTGCGCCAACT
The DNA here is from genome assembly GCA_030684475.1 of Reyranella sp. Lineage (GTDB taxonomy): Bacteria > Pseudomonadota > Alphaproteobacteria > Reyranellales > Reyranellaceae > Reyranella. The sequence goes on from JAUXWB010000453.1 coordinate 4,657, forward strand.
GGTCGGCCCAGGCCTCGCAGTCTGCCGGTGGCCGCGCGAGCAGCGGACGCCAAGGGAACAACCCTTGAGCTTCCCGACGCATACTCGTCAGGTGATGATGCAGGCGTTCAAGCCAAACCTGTACCTCTCGCAGATCTTCTGCCGAGAACGCACTTCGTCCGATTGCCTGACCGATGCTCATCTCAAGCTGCGGGTAGAAGTGGTCACATAACTCCTCAAGCGCGCGCCCGTGCGCATCGCCATTGTCTGCGGCTTTCAGGGCGCGCTGCTCCATCGTTTGCAGGACACCACGGCATTCACCGTTGACCTGGGCCGGGCTGGCCAAAGCATCCTTCAAGAGCTGAATCGTATCGTGCAGGCCATTCCACGTGGCGGGCCGCCATGCGGGCTGGACCCAGGCATCGCGGCAAGCCTCCTTCACTGCGATCAAGCTAACGGCGAGGTTGCCGCTGTCGACCGTAGACACGTAACGGGGCTCCAGAGGCTTCAGCGACCGCGTGTCGTACCAGTTAAGAAGATGGCCCCGGTACAGTTCAAGACGATCGAGCGAATCGAGGGTGCTACCCAATCGTACG
>JAUXWB010000451.1 GCA_030684475.1 Reyranella sp.
CGTGTCGGTGCGGCCGGCGATGTCCTGCACCAGGGCGCAGAAGCGCTCGACGTTGAGATCGTCCAGCGGCGCGTCGACCTCGTCCAGCACGCAGATCGGCGCCGGGTTGGTCATGAACACGGCGAACAACAGCGACAGAGCGGTCAGAGCCTGTTCACCGCCGGACAGCAGCGACATCACCTGAAGCTTCTTGCCCGGCGGGCTAGCGTGGATTTCGAGGCCGGCCTCGAGCGGATCCTCCGACTCGGTAAGGCGGAGTTCCGCCTTGCCGCCGCCGAACAGCTTGGTGAAGAGCTGCTGGAAGTGGCCGCTCACCTGCTCGAAGGCGACGAGGAAGCGCTCGCGGCCTTCGCGGTTGAGGCTCTGGATGCCCTGGCGCAGCCGGCCGATGGCGGCGACCAGGTCGTCGCGCTCGGAAGTCATGCCGGTGATCTGCTGTTCCAGCTCGTTGGCTTCCTCTTCGGCCCGCAGATTGACCGCACCCATGGTCTCGCGCTCGTGGACCAGGCGCTCGAGACGATGCTCGGCCTTGTCGATCTCCGGCAGCTCCTCCAGCGACTGGACTTCGGCCAGCGCCAGCACGCCGTCGGGCTCGCAGCGCAGCCGCTCGACGATGCGCTCGACCACGGCCTCGCGGTCCTTGGTCGCCTGTTCGACCTGGCCCTCGCGCCGCACCCGGCTTTCGCGCGCCCCGGCCAGTTCACCCTCGGCCTGCCGCAGCGCCTTGTCGGCCTCGCCCAGCCTTGTCTCTCCCACAGCCAGCCGATCGGCCGCCTGCTGACGGTTGACCTCGGCCTTGGCGATTTCCTCGCCCAGCGCTTCGCGCTTGGTCTCGATCTCGGCAGGCCTGGCTTCCAGCTCAGCGATGGCACCGGCGATCTGCTCGCGGCGGGCATCGAGTTCAAGGATCTGGCCATCGGCATCGGCCAGGCGCTTGCTCCAGCCGGCATGCTCCTGGGAGATCTGACCGAGACGCTCGACACGCATCGCCGCTTCGCGGGCAAGACGGTCGCAGGTCCCCTCGGCCTCGACCAGGGCGGCGCGCAGCTCGGCGATGCGCACGCGCAGCGCACCGGCGGCGGCCCGGTCGGTCTGGGTGTCGGAAATCGCCGACAGCCGGGCCTCGCGGAAGGTGCGGCGCATCTCGGCGTCGGCGATGTCGCCCATGATCTCGAGCTGCGCCTGCTCGATGCCGGTGAGGCGCGTGCGGAGCTGGTCGGTGCGACGCGCCACCTCGGTGTGGCGATCGCGTGCCGCGGCAGCGGCGCGCTCGGCCGTGGCGATGGCGGTCTGGGCAGCGCGCTCGGCCGCACGGGTCGCCTCGCCCGCATCCTCGGTCTTGCGGCGCGCGGCCTCGGCCACATCGCGTTCGTGCAGGCGGGCCTGCTCGACGCAGGTGCGTTCGGCGTCACGGGCGGCGGCGAGCCAACCCGCTTCGGCGTCGACGCGGGCCTGTTCGGCGGTCTGCTCGACCGCGACCGCGTCGATCTGCTGGCGAAGCTCGGCGAGACGGTTGCGCTGGCTGAGGCGCACAGCGGCGCTTGACGGCGCACCGGCGCGCATCGTGTAGCCGTCCCAACGCCACACCGCGCCCTCGCGGGTGACGAGCTGCTGGCCGGGCTTGAGCGCTGCCTGCAGCGCTTCTCCGGTGGCGTCGTCGGCAACCAGGCCGATGAAGGCGATGCGGCGCGCGAGCTCCGGCAGCGCCTTGACGTGGGCGCCGAGCGGCGTCGCACCTTCGGGCAGCGCCGGCGCATCGGCCAGCGGTTCGAGCGGCAGCCAGTGAACCGGGGCGCCACGGTCGGACGACGCCTCGAGCTCGTCGCCGAAGGCGGCGCCCAGCGCCTTTTCGAAGCCGGGCTCGACGCTCATCGCATCGAGCAGCGGCGGCCAGAGCGAGTCGGCGGCCGACTTCAGCGCCGCGGCGACGCCGGCTTCCTCGGCGCGCAGCTTGGTCAGCCGCGCATTGGTTTTCTGCACGATCTCGGCGGCGGCGGCGTGGCTCGCCTCGGCCGCCTGGCGCTCAGCGGCGCGGGCGCGCTCCATGTCGATGCGCTCGGCCTCGGCCTTGGCCACGGCCAGACGTGCGGCGTCCGACTCGTAGCGCGCGACCTCGCGGGCGTTCTCGATCGCCTCCTGGCCTTCGCGCTTGGCGTCCTCGAAAGTCACGCGTGCGGCCTCGAGCGCGGCCTCGACCTCGGCCATGGCCGGCAGGCCCGCAAGTTCGGCTTCGACCTGGCGCTGCTGTGCCGCGACCTCCTCGCAGCGGACGGCCATCCGGCGCAGCCGCTCCTGCAGTTCGACGATCTCGCGGCCCACGCTCTGGCGTAGCGCCTCGTCGTCGGCGATCTGCCGGGTCAAGCGGTCGTGCTCGGCTTCGGCCGTGGCGGTGTCGGCTTGGGCGGCATCGCGGGCCAGTCGGGCTGCCTCGGCCCGATCTTCCTCGCCTACCTGCTCCTGCTCAAGGCGCGCGCGCTGGCCATCTAGGTCGGCGGTCGCGGTTTCGGCGTCGCCCTTGCGGCCCCGCTCGCGCTCGAGGTCGGAGTCGGTCTGCCGAAGGCGGGTCTCGGCCTCCTGCTGTGCAGCCGCTACCCGCTCGGCTTCGGCGGTGAGCGCATCGTGCGCCACGCGCAGACGCTGGAGTGCGGCCGCCGCGGCGGCCTCGTCGTTGCGCAGCGGCGGCAGCGAGGTCGCGGTTTCAGCTTGGGCCGTGGTGGCAAGGCCCACCAGACGCGTGAGATCGGCAACCTGGGCTTCGGCCTCGCGCAGGCGTTCACCCGAGCTGGCGAGGTCGCTCTCGGCAGTGGCGAGCTTCAGCGCCAGCACCGCCGCTTCGGCACGGCGAATGTGGTCGGAGAGGTTGCGATAGCGGCTGGCCTGCCGGGCCTGGCGCTTGAGACCCTTGTGCTGCTCCTCCAACGCGACAAGGACATCCTGCACGCGCGCCAGGTTCTGCTCGGCGGCGCGCAGGCGCAGTTCGGCCTCGTGGCGGCGGGCATAGAGGCCGGTGATGCCGGCGGCCTCGTCGATGATGGCGCGGCGGTCGGCGGGCCTGGCATTGATCAGTGAACCGATGCGGCCCTGGCTCACCATCGCAGTCGAGCGCGAGCCGGTGGCGGCGTCGGCAAAAAGCGTCTGCACGTCGCGGGCGCGGATCTCGCGGCCGTTCACCGAATAGGCTGAGCCGTGGCCGCGTTCGATGCGGCGCGCGACGTCGAGCTGGTCGGTATCGTTCACCATGGCGGGTGCAGTGCGCGTCTTGTTGTCGAGCGTCAGCATCACCTCGGCGATGTTGCGCGCCGGACGGGTGCCGGCACCGGCGAAGATGACGTCCTCCATCTCGCTGCCACGCATCTGCTTGGCCGAGGTCTCGCCCATCACCCACTTCAGGGCCTCGACAAGGTTCGACTTACCGCAGCCGTTGGGGCCGACGATGCCGGTCATGCCGGCCTCGATGGCGAGCTCCGTCGGGTCGACGAAGGACTTGAAGCCGGAGAGCCGGAGCTTGTCGAACTGGACCATCTACACCACGCCTGTCTGGTTACTTACTTGACGAGTTTGGCGAGCGCGTCGTCGATATCCTCGATCGAGCGCGACCCGCGATAGAGCTGACCGCCGATGAAGAGCGTCGGCGTTGAACTGACGCCGAGCGCCTCGCCGCTGCGATAGTCGTTGAGCACGGCGTTCATCATGGCGTCGTTGGCGAGGCAGGCCTTAATTTCGGCCTCGCCCAGGCCTGCGATGCGCAGTGGCTTGGCGAGTTCGGCGATCGGATCGGCGCCGGTCGCCCACTGCGGCTGGCCGCGGAAGATGATGTCGAGAACACCGAAGTATTTGTCCTTGCCGGCGCATTCGGCGATCTGGGCCGCCTTGACCGCCACCTGGTCGAGCGGGAAGTCGCGATAGACGAGCTTCACCTTGCCGGTGTCGATCCACTTCTTCTTGAGATCGGGCAGTATCTGAGTGTGGAAATGGGCACAGTGCGAGCAGGTGAGCGAGGCGTACTCGATGATGGTGACCGGCGCCTTGGGGTCGCCCAGCACGTGATCGCCCGGCTGGACGGCCAGCAGGGCGCTCTTGTCAGGCGTCGCCGCCACGGCAACCGGCGCCGGGCCCGGCGCCGGGGGGCGCGTGCCGAAATAGACGCCCGCCACGATCGCAGCCACCGCCACGGCACCGCCGGCGACAATCAAGATATTCCGCATTCCGTCTTCCTCTCCACTACATCTTGGGAATTTCACCTGTGGGGAGTCAAACGATTACCGCCCCACCTGGCGTAAAATTGCTGCGATGGCGTCCGGACCGCCGGGATTCAGGTAGTTTTCCTCGTTGATGAACACCGTCGGCGTGGACGTGACCCGGAGCGCCTGGCCGGTCTGGACATCGAACACGACTTTGTCCAAAGCGCGGTCATTGGCGAAGCAGGCCTGGGCGTCGGCCGGGGTCACCCCCTGGGCCGCCAGCGCCTTGATCATGTCGGCCTCCGGATCGCTCCCGGTCAACCATTCGACCTGGCTGCGGAACAGGGCGTCGGCCATGGCGAAGAACCTGTCCCGGGGCACGCATTCGGTGAGCTGGGCGGCCCGCGTGGCCACGACATCTGACGGGAAGTGACGATGGATCAGCCGCAGGCGGCCGGTGTCGATCCATTCCTTCCGCAGGGTCGGCAGCACGCCGATGTAGAAGGTGGCGCAGTGCGGACAGGTGAAGGAGTAGTAGGAAATCAGCGTATCGGGCGCGTCCGCCTTGCCCAGGATGTGATCGTCCGGCAGCGGCGCCAGTAGCTTGTCGCGCGAGAGCTCCTGGGCACCAAGGTCGTCGGCCACGAACAAGGCCCCCAGCACCCCCGCCAGGACGCCACGCCGGGTGAGCGCCACCCGGGCGCCGAGCCGCGTGAGCGCTGCCCTGAGATCGGGGTCCTTCACGGCCGCCGCACGGGCCGCGACCTCGGTCACGGTCCTCGGATCGGGCTTGGCAGCGGGCGGCGGCGCGGTCGGCCCGGCAATGGCGCCCTGCACCAGGCGGATGTCGTCGATCATCCGGTGCCCGAAATAGGCGTTCACCCGCTCGACGATCTGGCCGGTCTGGTGCTGAACCTCAAGGGCGGCGGCCCCAGAGACGCGCAGCCGCAGCGCCTTTCCAGTGCGCGCGCCGCGACCGGCCAACAGGGCGTCGGGCCGCGTGGTCCGGGCAAGGTCGGGGCCGACGATGGCCGACCATTCGGCGCGCAGGCGCGCGACCGAGGCGCCGCGGCCCCCCTTCCGATTCTGGGCGATGCCGGAGGTGAGCCGCTGGGCCAGACCGCCGATGGCACGGAAGCCGTTTTCCCGCATGGACCCTTTCAGACCCTGTTCCTTGTGGTAGGCCCAATGGTACGGGACGACCGCTTACATGACCATGACCCACGCCCCCCATCATGCCGGCCGTTTGCTTGCCTGGTACGACCGACATCGTCGCACCCTGCCGTGGCGTGCGCCGGCCGGCGGGCGCACCGCGCCCTACCGCGTGTGGCTGTCGGAGATCATGCTGCAGCAGACCACGGTGGCCACGGTCGGCGACTATTACCACCGCTTCGTAAAACGCTGGCCCACCGTCGAGGCGCTGGCCGCCGCCCCGCTCGATGACGTGCTCTCGGCCTGGGCCGGCCTCGGCTATTACGCCCGCGCCCGCAATCTTCATGCCTGCGCCCAGGCGGTGGTGGCCCGGCACGGCGGCCGTTTTCCCGAAGACGAAGCGGCATTGCGTGCGCTGCCCGGCATCGGGCCCTACACCGCCGCCGCCATCCGCGCGATCGCCTTCGACCACAAAGCCTCGGCGGTCGACGGCAATGTCGAGCGCGTGATCGCCCGCCTGGAAGCGATCGAAACGCCGCTGCCCGACGCCAAGATCGAAATTCATGCCCGCGCCGCCGAGCTGGTGCCCGACCAGCGCGCCGGCGACTATGCCCAGGCGATGATGGATCTCGGCGCCACGGTCTGCACGCCGCGCAAGCCGCTCTGCGTCATCTGCCCGCTCGGACCGGGCTGTCGGGCGCTGAAGCGCGGCATTGCCGAAACCCTGCCGCGGCGCTCCCCCAAGGCGGAGAAGCCGACCCGCCGCGGGCTCGCCTTCGTGCTGGCCCGCAAGGACGGCGCCATCCTGCTGCGCAAGCGGCCGACCAAGGGGCTTTTGGGCGGCATGGATGAGGTGCCGTCGAGCCCATGGCGCGAGGGCAGGTTCAGCCCCGCGGACGCCCTGGCCGACGCGCCCGTGCCGGCGCGCTGGACGATCATGGACGGGCTGGTCCGCCACACGTTTACGCACTTCCATCTCGAACTCAGCGTCGCCCGCGCCACCGCCACGACCGAGCGCCTCGCCAAGCTGTTGCCCGGCAGCGCCTGGTGCACCCTCGATCTCCTCGACGCGCGCGCGCTCCCCACCGTGATGCGCAAGGTGATCGAAAAGGCCAGCCTGGCCTAAGCTCCCCGCACGCCGGAGAGCCGTTGTCCTGACCGCGTGTCACAACCAAATGTGTCCCACCAAGTTGTGACAAATGTTGTGACACGCACACGCCCGGAGTCCGGGCCGAGCCCGGAATCACGGGCTTTTTACGACGTCGTTTCTTCTTCGCGTGTCACAGCCCGGCGC
>JAUXWB010000454.1 GCA_030684475.1 Reyranella sp.
GCGCGACCGGTCGCTGGCCATCGTGCCCGGGTTGGCCACCGAGTGGACCCAGGTCTCGCCGCTGGTGTGGCGCTTCAAGTTGCGCCCGAACGTGAAGTTCCACGACGGCACGCCGTTCACCGCCGACGATGTCGTGTTCTCGCTCAACCGGGCCAACGGCCCGGGCTCGAACATGGGCAGCAACTTCGTCTCGGTGAAGGAGATCAAGAAGGCGGGCGACATGCGCGTCGAGGTGACGACGAAGTATCCCGATCCGCTGCTCGCCGACAAATGGGCGGCGATCGGCATGATGTCCAAGGCGTGGGCCGAGAAGAACAACGCGACCAACTCCGCCGACATGACCAAGAACGAGGAGAACTTCGCCACCCGCAATGCCATGGGCACCGGGCCGTTCGTGCTCAAGGAGCGCAAGGCCGGCGAGAAGACGATCCTCGTCAACAATCCCAACTGGTGGGACAAGCCCACGCATAATCTGACCGAGGTCATCTTCACGCCGGTGGCCAACCCGGCGACCCGCGTCGCGGCGCTCAAGGCAGGCGACATCGACATGACCTACGAGGTCCCGCCGGCCGACACCGAGACGCTGAAGAAGGACGCCAACGTCAAGGTGCTGGAAGGACCGGAGACGCGCGTCGTCTTCCTCGGCTTCGACCAGGAGCGGCCGGAGCTGCTCGAGTCGAACGTCAAGGGCAAGAACCCGTTCAAGGACAAGAAGGTCCGCGAGGCCATCCATCGGTCGATCGACGTCGACGCGATCAAGCGCACCGTGATGCGCGGCCAGTCGTTCCCGACCACCCTGATGGTGGCGCCGGGCATCAACGGCTACACGAAGGACCTCGACAAGCGCCCGGCGCTCTTGAAGCCGGAAGAGGCCAAGAAGATGCTGGCCGACGCGGGCTATCCCAACGGCTTCGAAACCGGGATGGACTGCCCCAACGATCGCTACGTCAACGACGAGAAGATCTGCCAGGCCGTCGTGGCGATGTTGGCCAAGATCGGCGTGAAGGTGAATCTGCGGGCGCAGACCCGCAACCTCTACTTCGCCAAGATCCTGCGCAAAGCCGACCTCAAGCCGGGCGAGACCAGCTTCTATATGCTGGGCTGGTCGCCGGCGCAGACCTACGACGTGCACAACGTCTTCGAGGCGCTGATCCAGACTCCGAACGGCGCGACCAAGAA
>JAUXWB010000455.1 GCA_030684475.1 Reyranella sp.
GCCATGATGATGGGAATGGTGCGGGTCGCCTCCATCGCCGCCCGCACGGCCGGCGTGAAGTGCGCGACGATGATGTCGGCACGGCCGCGGACCAGCTCCGCCGCCAGTTCGTTCGCCCGGTCGCGCTTGCCGTCGGCGTAGCGCACGTCGAAGACGACCTCGCGGCCTTCGGTGAAGCCGAGAGCCGCCAGGTCGCGTTGCAGCGCACCCGGCAGCAGATGCGGCGCCGATCCGTCGATCAGCACGCCGATGCGACGCGACGCGGCCGTCTGGGCAAGACTTGCGGCCGGCACCAGGCCCGCCATCAGCAATACCGTCAATTGGCGCCGCTTCATTCGATCACCTCATTGGCACGGACCAGCAGAGAGGGCGGAAGCTGGCATCGAGTGCCTGCCATGGAATGACGCCGCCGCGCGGCAGACGCGGCTGGGCGCGGGCGCCTGCCGGGACAGCCGTGCTGGCGGCGAGCGCCGCGATCGGTGTGTACCGTCTCCCCCATAGCCCGAACCGGGTGTCGAACAGGTCGCCCCCATGACGTCTCGGCCCCTTCCCCGGTGCCGATCCTAGCCCGATCTGCAAGAGGTGGCGAGGGCAGCTCGCGACATCGTGCAATGCTGAATTGCAAAAATATATTTGCAGGTTCCGCAGGTTCTAGGCTATTGAATCTGTCATCCTAGGAACATTGCGCCCGGCCCGCTGGGCCATCGCCGCCAGTCCGAATCATGCTAGATTGCCGCATCTCCTGGAGGCCACGCCTATGCCCGATTCTGCCCTGCCGCGCATGCCGGCACTTCTCGACGCCGCCGGCGCCGCCGCCCTGGTCGCCTCCTACGCGCCGGTGAGCAAGGGCGCGGCGCTGAAGGACATCGGCCGGATCGACGTCCACATGCGCCGGTTCATTGCGCTGTCGCCGATCTGCCTGGTGAGCACGGCCGATGCCGCGGGCAAGCAGGACGTGACCCCGCGCGGCGACCCGCCGGGGTCGTTCGTGGTGTTCGACGAGCACACGGTGGCGCTGGCCGACCGGCCGGGCAACAACCGGCTCGATACGCTGCGCAATCTGCTGGAGAACCCGGAGATCGCGCTGATCTTCCTGCTGCCCGGCACCAACGAGACGGTGCGGCTGGCCGGCACGGCGCGGCTCTCGGTCGATCCGGCGCTGCTGGAGGCGATGGCGGTGCAGGGCAAGGCGCCGAAATGCGCCATCGTCGTCTCGGTGCGGCAGGCCTATCTCCATTGCGCCAAGGCGCTGCTGCGCTCGCGCCTGTGGACCGGCGACTATGCCCAGCCCAAGGGGACCTTCCCCTCGATCGGCCGCATGGTCGGCGACCAGATCGGGCTCAGCGAGGAAGAGAAGAAGCAACGCGAAGCGGCGACCGAGATCGCCTACAGGGATGGACTATGGGAACCGATCAAGTAACCGGGCCCTTCATCGTCACCGGCCAACGCGCCCGCCAGATGCGGGTGGTGCCGGCCGACGTGCTGAAGCGGCTCTACGCCCGCTCCGACGCCAGGGGTTTTATGCAGGCGGGGGCGCATCTCCTGCTGCTGATGGCCGGCGGCGGGCTGGTGCTGGCGACGCTGGGCACCTGGTGGGTGGTGCCGGCGCTGCTGCTGCAGGCGGTGTTCGTGAACACCTTGTTCGGCGCCATGCACGAGTCCGTGCACTACGGCTCGTTCAAGACGCGCTGGCTGGCCGACGTGCTGGCCTTCTTCTCGGGGGCGGCGATTTTGAACAACGCGGGCTTCTACCGGCACTATCACCTGGCGCATCACCGCTACACCCAGGATCCCGCGCGCGACCCCGAGCTGATCACCGCGGTCACGCCCACGACCTGGGGCCAGTATCTCTTCCGCGTGAGCGCGATCCCGTTCCTGATGATCCGGATGCGCGATCTCTTCGTGTTTCCCTTCGGCGGGCGCGGCGACGTGAACTACATCCACGAGTCCGCGTGGCCCGAGGTCCGGCGCTGGGGCCGGTGGCTGCTCGCTTTTTATGGCGTGCTGATCGTGGGCTCGATTTTGCTGCAGACGACGGCGGTGCTGTGGGTGTGGTTCATCCCGCTGCTGATCGGCCTGCCGCTGCTGCGGCTCTATCTGCTGTGCGAGCACACGCTCTGCCCCCACAGCGACGACGGTTTCGCCAACACGCGCACGACGCTTTCGAACCCGCTGGTGCGCTTCCTGATGTGGAACCTGCCCTACCACGCCGAGCACCACCTGCTGCCCAACATCCCGTTCCATCACCTGCCCGAGGCGCACCGCCATCTGCGGCCGCACCTGAAATATGTGGCCCGGAGCTACATCCAGGTGCAGGGCGAGATCATCCGCAGCCTCGCCTGACAACACAGGACAGGTCATGACATCTCAGTACAGAAACGGACAGTGGGTGTCAGAACATGTCCGGTTGCAGCGTGGCGGCACGCTCGCCGAAGCGCGCATCGTCTACAAGACCTTCGGGCGGCTAAGTGCCCGTCGCGACAACGTTATTCTCTATCCCACCAGCTACGGCGCCCATCACACCGACATCGAATGGCTGGTCGGGTCCGAACACGCGTTGGACCCGAATCGCTATTTCATCGTGATTCCCAACATGTTGACCAATGGTTTGTCGTCGTCGCCCTCGAATACACCTGATTTTCCCGAGATCACGACCTACGACAACGTGATGCTGCAGCGCCAGATGCTGCTCGAGCTGTTCGCCGTCGATCGCGTGAAACTGGTCTACGGCTGGTCGATGGGCGCGCAGCAGGCCTATCACTGGGCCGCCCTGTTCGGCGCGGCGGTCGAGCGCATCGCCGTCGTCTGCGGTTCGGCCAAAACGGCGCCGCACAATTTCGTCTTCCTCGAAGGCGTGCGCAGTGCGGTGCAGGCGGCGCGTACGCCGGAGGAAGGCCTGCGCGCCATGGGCCGCATCTATGCCGGCTGGGCGCTCAGCCAGACGTTCTATCGCCGCGAGCTGTGGCGCGGCCTGGGCTTCGCCAGCCTGGAGGATTTCCTGGTGCGCTCGTGGGAGGCCAACTTCGTGCGCCGCGACGCGCGCGATCTGATGGCCCAGCTCTGGACCTGGCAGAACGGCGACATCTCGGCCAACGACCTTTTCCGCGGAGATCTCCAGATGGCGCTCAGCGGCATCAAGGCCAAGGTGCTGCTGATGCCGTCGGCCACCGACCTCTATTTCCAGACCGACGACAACCGCGCCGAGCTGCCCTATCTCCAGGATGCCAAGCTGGTGGAGATTCCCTCGGTTTGGGGCCATCGTGCCGGCAACCCGCTCGCCAATCCCGAGGATGCGGCGTTCATCGATGCCCAGGTGGAGGCCCTGCTCAATGCCTGATGGTTTGCCAAATGATGGTTTCGTCATCGTCGCCAAGCACGACTGCCCGACCTGCGTCCTGATCGAGCCGGTGATGCAGAGCCTCGATCGCGCCGGCCCGCTGGCGGTGATCAGCCAGGACGACCCGGCATTTCCCGCCGGTGTCGGCCAGGTGATCGACGACCACGATCTCGAACGCTCCTTTCGGCTCAACGTCGAAACGGTGCCGACCCTGATCCGCCTGAAAGGCGGCCGTGAGGTCGAGCGCACCGTGGGCTGGGATCGCGCCGAGTGGACGAGGCTTGCCGGCGCGGCTGCTGCCGGCGATGGCCTGCCGGCGTGGCAACCGGGCTGCGGCTCCAAGAGCGTCGAACCCGGCGTGCACGAGACCCTGGTGGCGCGCTACGGCGATCCCGGCCTCAAGGCCCGCGCCATCGCGGTCGGCGAATGGGACGACCCGATCGAGGCCTGCTTCGAGCGCGGCTGGAGCGACGGGCTGCCCGTCGTGCCGCCGACCGACGACCGCATCCTGCGCATGCTGGGCGGCACCGAGCGCAAGCCCGGCGAGATCGTGGGCCTGATCCCGCCCAACCTGGCGCCCTGCACCGTCGAGAAAGTGGCGATCAACGCGGTGATGGCGGGCTGCAAGCCGGAATACATGCCGGTGGTGCTGGGCGTGCTCGAGGCGGCGCTCGATCCGCTGTTCGTCCTGCATGGCCTGCTCTGCACCACGCACTTCTCCGGGCCGCTGGTCATCATCAACGGGCCGGTGGCCAAGGCGATCGGCATGAACAGCGGCGTCAACGCGCTGGGCCAGGGCAACCGCGCCAACGCCACCATCGGCCGCGCCCTGCAGCTGATCGTGCGCAACGTCGGCGGCGGCCTGCCGGGCGGCATGGACCGCGCGACCCTGGGCAATCCCGGCAAGTACACTTTCTGCTTTGCCGAGGACGAATCCGATCCCGATTGGGAGCCGCTGGCGCAGCGCCGCGGCATTGCCGCCGGCAAGAGCGCCGTGACGCTGTTCCACGGCGAGGGCGTGAACGGCTTCATCGACCAGAAATCGCGGACGCCGGAAGAGCTGGTGCGCTCCCTGGCCATGGGCCTGTTCGGCGTCGGCCATCCCAAGCTCTGCCTGGCCGGCAACGCCGTGCTGGTGCTGACGCCGGAGCACTACAAGATCTTCAAGGACGGCGGTTGGAATCGCCGCCGCATCGAGGACGAACTCCACAAGGCCCTGAAGCGGCCGGGCAGCGAGCTGGTCCGCGGTGCCCAGAACATCGCCGAGGGCATGCCGCCGTCGTTCGCCGACAAGATGGTCGACAAATTCCATCCCGACGGACTCCTGATCGTTCGCGCCGGCGGCGAAGCCGGGCTATTCTCGGCCATCATCGGCGGCTGGCCCGGCCAGTCGGTACGCGACGAATGCCAGGCCGTGACCCACGAAATTCGTTGAGGGAGGTCCGTTTATGAACGTTGCCCTGAAATTGCGTGATCCCACGGCGGAAACCTCGCCGACACGTCGCGCCCGTCTCGCGCCGCCGCCGTCCGTCGCCGGCAAGAGCGTGGCGCTGATGGACATCGGCAAGGCGCGCGGATCGGAGTTCATCGACCGGCTCGAAGGCCACTTCAAGAAGGCGGGCGTCGCCACCCGGCGCTACCGCAAGCCCACCAACACCAAGGTGGCGCCGACGGATCTCCTGCAGAAGATCGCGGCGGAGAACCAGCTCGCGGTGATCGCCTTAAGCGATTGAGGCTCCTGCACATCGTGCAGTCTGCACGACCTTCATAGCCTCGACGGGCGCGGCCTTGCCGGCGTCAATATCGTGACGACGGGCTTCGTGGACGGCGTCGCGGCGCAAAGTGATGCGCTGGGCTTCGAGCCGGCCGTCGTCTACGTGCCGCATCCCATCCAGAACCGCACCCAGGCCGAGATCGAGGCGATCGCCGACGAGGCCTTCACCAAGGTGATGGCGCTGCTGGCCAGTCCGTAACTCATTCTCAGCAAGCAAAGTTCCGCTATAATCGGGGTATGATCGTCAAGCAGGATGCCCAGGAACTTTTTCCCACGCCGCTTTGGGTCGTCGACGCCGTCTCGGCGGATGTCGCGGCCTTCATTGCCAACCTCAAGGCCGAGATCGAGAATATCATCTCGCCGCGGCCCAAGGTGCCGTCCGGCAGCAACTGGCAGACGCCGCAGGATCTGCACACGCGTCCGGCCTTCGCCGATTTCGTCAAGCTGGTCGAGATGGCGGCGCGGGGCGTCGCGCAACATCTGCAGGTCGAGCAATTTCCGATGATGATCACCGGCTGCTGGGCCAACGTGAATCCGCCAGGGAGCTACCACCCCACCCACAATCACCCGAACAACTATCTCAGCGGCGTCTACTATGTCGCCGTGCCCGAGACCGACTCGCACCTCGTTTTCCAGGACCCGCGGCCGACCCTGATCGTTCCCCGGTCCGCCAAGCACTCCCGCATCACCGGCAACGCCTACGTCCAGCAACCGCGGCCGGGCCGCATGGTGCTGTTCCCGTCCTGGTTGCGGCACCACGTTCCTTCCAACGAAGGCACGACCGAACGCATCAGCATCGCATTCAATCTCATGTTCACGAACTTCGCCGAGTCGATGGCGCCGCCGAGCTGGAAGCCGTCGGCCGGCGCGAACTAATCCTTCTCCGGCACGATGGCCGGCAGCACCGCCGTCGGGTCGGTGGGGGGATCGGCGGCGGGGTCGGTGGCCGCAGGTTCCGGCGCTGGCGGACGCCACACGGGCCGCGGCGGGGTCGCCGCCAGGAAGGCTGCCACCGCGGCGGCGGTCGCCTTGGGGTCCTCCTCCATCGGGTTGTGGCCGAGGTTCTCGAAGATCTCGAGCTTGGCGCCCTTGATGTCGTTCTGGAAGCGGAAGGCATCGGCCACCGGCAGCCAGCGGTCCTTGGCGCCCCAGATGATCAGGGTCGGCACGTCCAGCCGCTTGAGCGGCGTGGGGTCGAGCGGCTCCTGGGTGCGGGCGCGCTGCAGGGTGGCCTCGCGGTTGCCGGGGAAGCGCTGCAGTTCGGCATATCGCCTGATCCGCTCGGGCGTCGCCATCGCGGGGTCGGCGTAGGCCTCGGCAAGTGAGCGCCGCACGACCCGCTCGGGCTTGAAGTAGATGCCGATGTCGCCCACCACCGGCATGCGGGCGAGCCGGATCGGCAACGGCGCCTCGCCCTGGCGCGGATAGCCCGCGGCATCGACCAGGACGAGCTGGCTCACCCGGTCCGGCCGGGTGGCGGCGAAGCTCCAGGCCACGGCACCGCCCATCGAATGGCCGACCAGCACGAAACGATCGAGGCGCAGGGTGTCGACCAGCACCTCGACAAAATCGGTGTAGGCCTCGATGGTGTATTCGTCGCGCGGCCAGGCGCCGGTGAGGCCGTGCCCCGGCAGGTCGACGGTGATCAGGCGGAAGCGCGGCCCCAGCTCGCGTGCCCAATCCTCCCACACGTGCAGCGAGCCGAGCGAGCCGTGGACCAGTACCAGCGGAGTCGCATCGCTTTCATCCTGGTCGGGCGCGTGGTCGCGCATATGGGCTTCCACGCCGCCGACATCAATGAACTTCGAGCGCTGGTCGGCGTAACGCGCGATCAGCAGCTCGCCCGGCAGCGTCGGCGCATAGGCCCACAGCACGACGCCCATCAAGGCGCCGGCGGCAAACAGCAGGTAAAGCGCCCAGCGTCGACGCGGCGCGTCAGATCTTCGGCGGCGGGGTGCCATCGCCGATCTCCTTTGCCTTGCTCTCGCCGGGCGGGCTCATCGCCGTCGCGCCGCGAATGGCCTCAACCAGTGCTTCGATGCCGCGCAAGTGAACATCGACTGTCCGGAACGGAATGTTGATCTCTGCCTCGCGAAATTTCTCGAGAATGGCGCGGTTCAATTCGTTTCCGACGACAAGCCGGTCTTCGAGCCGTGAAACGAAGGCGAAGAGATCGAATTCCAGCCCATCGGCACCGAGGCGGTTGAAGCGGACGATGGACGCCGGCACCCGCAGGACGCGGGGATGAGCGAGTGCGGCCTCGCGCAGGACCGCCTCGACCTTCGCGACATCGCTGCCGTAGTCCACGGTGACGGCGATTTCGACCCGGCTCGAGGTGTCGGCATAGGTCCGATTGATGACGGCGCTCTGCAGAAACATGCTGTTCGGTATGATCACCGACGCACGCTGAAATGTCTCGATCTCGGTGGCGCGGATGTTTATCCGCCGGACGAAGCCTTCATGACCGTCGACAACCACCCAGTCGCCGGCCTTGATCGGCCGCTCCATGAGAATGATCACGCCTGAGATCACGTTGTTGGCGATGTTCTGTAGGCCAAGGCCGATGCCGACCGACAGGGCGCCGATCACGATGGCGAGATTGGTGAAGTCGATTCCGAGGGACCCGACGCCGACCAGGATCGCGATGATTACCCCGGCATAGTTGAGCCCGGCGTCGATCGACTGGCGTAGCGGCACCGATGCATCAACGGTGGGCATCACGCGATCACGTACGATGCTGCGCACCAGTCGTGCGAGCAGCATGCAGATGCCGAAAGCGATGATTGCCGTGCCGACATTGCCGAGCGAGATCGTGATGCCGCCCACCTTCACGCCGCGCATGAGCTGGCCGAACCCGTCCATGATGGCGGGGACGTCGACGTTCCACGCGACGGGTATCGCCACGGCGAGCAGCGCGACGAGAAGGGTGTCGAACAGCAGAAGCACGAGATACCGACCGCGCACTTCCGAGTCGGGCGGCAGGCCGAAGCGATGACGCACCCAGAGACCCGACGGCGTGTCGGGCGCGGCGGCGGCTTCGAGCACGTCGGTGGCCAGCCGGTGCAGAAGAAGCGCCACCGCAATCAGCAGGCAGGTCACGGCAATCGCCGTATGGAGATGAGCCGCAAGGGTGGCGTAGCCGGCGAGCGCGAATCCGATCGACGACAGCACGACCAGGCTCAGCAGCAGACGCGCGATGGACCACCAGGTGCCGCCGATCACCCGGGAGAGGCCGGATCCCTCGGGTCGCGCCGCCTGCCAGGCGCGGTTGGCCAGCGTCGGCAGGGTGAGCAGGGCGACGATGGTCGCCAGCGCGAGCGCACCGACCGCCGGAACCGCTTCGCGGCCCACGCCGCTGTTTGCGAACGAGACATATATGAAATCGAGCACGAGGCCGGCCACCATCAGGCGGCGGATCGAATGCGACAGAAGCCGTGCGCTGGCATCGGTGAACGGCAGAACCCGCCATTCCGGCCGGTTGGGAGAGAGTGCCGTGGACGTCATGCCGAAGACCAGCAGCAGCACGACGAGACGGGAAACGAGTTCCGGCACCAGCTTGTCGATGGGCGGCGGCGGCAGGCTGGCCGCCAGCAGCTTGCCGACCAGCCACACGGCCAGGATCGGCACCAGCACCAACCCGAGGCCGTCGATGGCGGCGGCGATGGTGCGATCGCGCTGACCGGGCTCTTGGGCGTTGCCACGCCCGAATCGGCGGCGAAGTTCGCGGCCGATCCACCATAGCGCGATGGTGATGGCGGCCCACAAGGTCAGCAGGACAAGAGTGTTGGTGTCCGAGCCCAGGGCGGCGAGCCCGTTGCGACTCCAGGCCGCCAGGGCGGACGACAGCGACCGCGCCGAGTCGGCCAGTTCGGGGCCGAACTTGCTCCATACTCCGCGCGACAGTGGCGACGCGTCGCGACGCAGCAGGGTCTGCAGCACCAGCTCGCCGCGCCGCTTCGTCAGCCGGTCGAGTAGTTGGTCGGCGCGGGCGATCACGACCTCGCCCTGCTTGACCCGGTCTTCGCTGATCGTCGCCTGCTCCGCCAAGCGCTGACGGTCGGCCTTGACGGCATCCGACTCGGGCGGGGCATCGGGCCCCGGCTTGATCTCGAGCGGTGCCAGGAGCTTCTTGGTGTCGGCAAGATCGTTGCGCGCCAGCGCCACGGCCGCCGTCGCGGCTGCCCGCACGTCGGCGGCTTGACCGCGGAGCGTGTCGATCTCAGCCGGCAGGAGATCGGCCTGGTCGGTGCTCGACGCGATGCGGTCGAGCTGGCTCGCCCAAAGGTCGACCAGCTGCGAGAACGGCCGCTGAGGCACCGGCGTCGACTGGGCGAGCGCGACGGCACTCGTCAACAGGAGCGCGAGCCCCGCAAGACTGGACCAGGCGAGGCGGGCAGATAATCGCATGCGTTGGCGGATCCTGATGACGTCGTAGGGCCTTTGGCTTCCGTACCACGGCGGAGCCGGCTCGGGCCATTGCCGGGCGGGGATTTGCCCTGTCACGGCGGCGAAATCAGGGCATGCTTCACACCAACCGCAACGGGCGGCCGCTTCGGCGTTGACAGGACGGGACCGACGCGGAACCTTGCGCGCCGAAAGCGGAAAGTCGGGGGGAGACGGCATGGCGGATGGTCAGAGTTCGGTGGGCGAGGTTCGGATCAAACCCGACCGTCTGCACACGTTTACCATGGCGATTTGCCGGGCCGACGGCAGTTCGGACCAGGAGGCGAAGCTCGTCGCCGACCATCTCGTGCTCGCCAACCTGTTCGGACACGACAGCCACGGCGTCGGCATGATGCCGCACTACATCCAGAACACCATCACCGGCGCCTGTGTGCGCAACCATCATGCGAAGATCGCCCGTGACAACGGCGCGGTGATCGTGGTCGACGGCGGCGCCGGCTACGGCCAGGTCGTCGCCAAGGAGGCGATGGACATCGGCATCGAGCGCGCGAAGAAGAACGGCGTGTGCGTCGTCGGCCTGATCAACGCCCATCACATCGGTCGCATCGGCCATTGGGGCGAGCAGTGCGCGCGGGCCGGCATGGTGAGCACGCATTGGGTGAACGTGCACGGTCACAAGTCGCTGGTGGCGCCGTTCGGCGGCGCCGAGCCGCGCTTCACGACCAACCCCTACTGCACGGCGGTGCCGCGCAAGGGCAAGGAGCCGATCGTGCTCGACTTCGCCACCAGCCAGGTGGCGGCGGGCAAGGTTCGCGTCGCCAACAACAAGAAGATCCAGATGGAGCCCGGCCTGCTGATCGACTCGAAGGGCAATCCGACGACCGATCCTGGCGTCCTATACAACGCGCCCTATGGCGCCATCCTGCCATTCGGCCTGCACAAGGGCGGCGGCCTCGCCGTGATCTGC
>JAUXWB010000474.1 GCA_030684475.1 Reyranella sp.
CTGATCGACATTGTTTTCACGAACGAGAACCTGCACTTCGATCGCTTCCTTCCAAACGTTAAGGGGCCCGGGAAAGCGTTCCAGGGCCGAATGAGAGGCGCGGTTGGTATCACAGGGGGCAACCCTTGGGAAGCCCTCGCCGGGAGCCTATATTTCCCTCCATGGAAGACTCAAATAGCCCCAAAAGCCCGCCGACCGGTCCTGACGCCGACCCCGACGCCGGCCTGCGCGACCGGTTGGCCGACGCCGTGGCGGCCGATGCCGCCTTCGAAGGGTGGACCAGGACGGCTCTGGCCGCCGGCGCGCGGCGCCTCGACCTACCGCCCGGCGAGGCCGACCGGCTGTTTCCCGGCGGTCCGGTCCAGGTCCTGACGCATCTTAGTCAGCGTGCCGATCTTCGCACCGTCGAGGACATGGAGAAGGAAAGCGTCGCCGGGATGAAGATCCGCGACCGCATCAAGAGCGCCGTCCGCATTCGCCTCGAGCGGCATGCCGGCGAGCGCGAGGCCGTGCGACGGGCGCTGGCGGTGCTGGCGCTGCCCTTCAATGCCGGGTTGGCGCTGAAACTGCTCTACAAGACGGTCGATGCCATGTGGTACGCCGCCGGCGACACCAGCACCGATTTCAACTTTTACACCAAGCGCGCGACCCTGGCCGGCGTCTATTCCTCGACCCTGCTCTACTGGCTGAACGACCGCTCGCCCGGCGCCGAGGCGACGTGGTCGTTCCTCGACCGGCGCATCGACGACGTGATGAAGATCGAGAAGCTGAAGTCGCAGGTCAGGTCGTGGACCGAGGGGCGGTCCAGGTCGGCGTCACGAAAGTGACCTCATGAAAGTAACATGGCCCATCTTGCGGCCGGGTCGGGCCTCGCCCTTGCCGTAGAGATGCAGCCTGGCCGTCGGGTCGCCGAGGTAGCGGGCCCAGTCGCCGGCCTCGTCGCCGATCAGGTTCTCCATGCGCGAGGCCGCCAGCACGTCGACCGAACCCAGCGGCAGGCCGCAGACCGCCCGCACGAGCTGCTCGAACTGGCTGGTGATGCAGGCGTCGATCGTCCAGTGACCTGAATTGTGCGGCCGCGGCGCCATCTCGTTGGCGAGCACGCGGCCATCCCGGGTCACGAACATTTCCAGCGCGACCAGACCCACCAGCTCGAGGCCGTCGGCCAGTTCGACGCCGAAGCGCTCGGCCGTCGCCAGGATCTTCGCTGGCAGGTTCGAAGGCACGTTGGTGGTGCGCAGGATGCCGTCGCGATGATGGTTGAGGCCGATCGGGAAGCAGCGTGTCGTGCCGTCGAGGCCGCGCGCCACGATCGCGGAGACCTCGCATTGGAAATCGATCAGCGCTTCCAGGATGCACTCCCGCCGTCCCAGCTCCTGCCACGCCGCCGCCAGTTCGGCGCGGCTCGACACGCGGGCCTGGCCCTTGCCGTCATAGCCCTCAGTGCAGGTTTTCAGGACGCCGGGCAGGGTGGTGGCGGTCGCGACGTCGGCGTCGGAGCGGATCGGCTGGTAGTCGGCAGTGCCGATGCCGAGCTTCCTCAGGAAGTCCTTCTCGCGCAGCCGGTGCTGGGCGAAGTGGATCGGCTTCACCCCCGGACGGACCGGTTTCAGCTTCTGGCATTCCACCACCGCGCCCTCGGGCACGTTCTCGAATTCGTAGGTGATGACGTCGACCTGGGCGGCGAAGCGGGCGAGCGCCTGGGTATCGTCATAGGCGCCCTGGAGGTGGCCGGCCGAAACCTGGGCCGCGATCGAGCCCTCGGCGTCCGGGGCGTAGACGATGCAGCGATAGCCCAGCCGGGCCGCGGCGAGGGCGGTCATGCGGCCCAACTGGCCGCTGCCCAGGATACCGATGGTCGATCCCGGCGGCAGGGTCTTGGCGTCAGGCATCAGCGGTGAGGCTTGGCGTCGCTGGACGGCATCTTGGCAACGGCAGAAGTCTGGCGACTCCGCCAGCGCTCCAGGGCCGCCATGATCTTGACATCGCCAAGACCAACGATGGATGCCGCCAGGAGTGCGGCGTTGACTGCTCCGGCGCGGCCGATGGCGAGGGTGCCGACGGGGATGCCGGCCGGCATCTGGACGATGGACAGGAGACTGTCCTGGCCTTTGAGGGCGGCGCTTTCGACCGGCACACCCAGGACCGGCAGCGGTGTCATGGAGGCCGTCATGCCCGGCAGGTGGGCGGCGCCCCCGGCGCCCGCGATGATCACCTTCAGCCCACGGGCCTTGGCGGTCGAGGCGTAGGCCATCATGCGCTTGGGCGTGCGGTGGGCGGAAATGATGCGGGCCTCGAACGGTACGCCCAGCGCCTCCAGCGTCTCGGCGGTGTGGTGCATGGTCGCCCAGTCCGACTGGCTGCCCATGATCAGGCCGACCGCCGGCTTGGGCGAGGGGCGGCGTTTGGCGGTTTTTCTGGCCATGTTTTGCTCGGGGGGCTTTTCTCAGGCGATGATATCGGGAATGAGCTGGCTTTCCAGCTTCAGGATCTGGTCCTTGAGTCCGAGCTTGCGCTTTTTCAGGCGCTGCAGCTGGAGCTGGTCGAAGGGAGGCTTTTCGATCAGGCGGTCGATGACTTCGTCGAGGTCGCGATGCTCGATCTTCAAGGTTTCGAGCTTGGCCTTGATCGCCTCGGCGTCCAGCGGATCCGACGTTGTGTCGTTCATACTCGGCGCACTCGTCTCCGGCAGGCTGGTCACGTCGCTCTGCGCCGTGTACCCCTTCGCCCGCCCAAAGGGAAGTGTCCGAGTCCGGCCGACATGTCCGATTTCCTCCCCCATCCGTTCTGGAATTTCTCGCTCGAAATCTACAGCGGCGAAGGCGTGGCCGAGGCCTGTCTCGACCTGCAGGAGCGCCGCGGCTGCGACGTGAATATATTGCTGTTTTGTTGCTGGCTGGGCGCTTCGGGCCGGCCGACGCTGACCGCCGACCGGCTGCGCGCGCTCCTGAAGGTGAGCGACGCCTGGCAGGCCGAGGTCGTGCGTCCGCTGCGCCACGTGCGCCGGCTGCTGAAGGACCGGCCGTGGCCAGGCGCACTGCCCGAGACCGTCGACGCGGTGCGCCGCCGCGTGGCCGACGCCGAACTGGCGGCCGAACATGCCGAGCAGATCAAGCTGGCGAGCCTCCATATGCCGGCAGCCGACCGCGATCGCCCGGTCGAGAAGCGCCTGCGGGCGGCGGTCGGCAATCTTGGCGTCTATGCCGTGTGCCTGGGCGTCGTGCCCGACGCCCAGGACCGAGCCGCCGTGGCGGCGCTGATGGCCGCGACCTTTCCCATGCTGAGCGCCGGCGAAATTGCCCGCGCGGTCGGGCCGGCGCCGTCGGCCGCCTAGGACCAGCGCTTCACCTTGCCGGTGTCGAGATCGAAGAGAGCGAGCACGCGGCCGACGGTGTGGTCGATGATGTCGTCGAGCGTCTTCGGCCTGTTGTAGAAGGCCGGTACCGGCGGCGCGATGATCGCGCCCATCTCGGCCAGCGTCGCCATGTTGCGGAGATGAATCGCATGCAACGGCGTCTCGCGTACCAGCAGCACAAGCTTGCGGCGCTCCTTCAGCACGACGTCGGCGGCGCGGGTCAGCAGGTTGGTCGAGATGCCGCCTGCGATCTCACCCAGGCTGCGCATCGAGCAGGGCGCCACGATCATGCCCTGGGTGCGGAACGAGCCGCTCGACACCGCGGCGGCCAGATCGTCGACGTCGTGGGCGACATCGGCCAGCTTCCGTACGGCGGCCACCTTCAAATCCGTCTCATGTGCAAGGGTCACCTCGGCGGTGCGCGTCATCACCAAATGGATTTCCACAGGCAGCGGTTTCAGCGCCTCGAGCAGGCGGACGCCGTAGATCACGCCGGAGGCACCGGAAATGCCGATGACGAGCCGTTTTGGTTCAGACATGCGAACCACCTTACAGGGTTATGCACAGGCCGGGGAGGCGCTTGATTCAGCGTGACTCGGCCATATGTCGGAGTCAGAGTTTCTTGTCCGCAACCTTCTCGGAGGACGCCAGTGAGCAGCGTGGACCACATCGAAGCGCTCAAGGCCAAGCACGCTTCCCTTGAGCAAGCGATCACACAGGAAGTCAAACGGCCGCATCCCGACGACGATGTCGTCTGCAGCCTCAAGAAGCGAAAGCTTCAGATCAAAGACGAGATCAACCGACTGAGTTCGCCGACCTCGCACTGAGGACGTCCGCCCCCGAACTCACGACAGGCCCGCCCAGCGGGCAAGTGCCACTGCGCCAATGGCGGCGAACAGGCCTGCGGTAAAGCCACCGGCCGTGCGTGTCACCACCGCGGCCACCACTGCACCGACGACAAAGGCACCGCCCGACTGCGCCAGCGGCACGACCGCGGCGGAGACCAGCACGGCACCCGGCGCATGATCGAGCACGGCGACGATGAAACGGTGACGGCCGAGCCAGCGCATGGCGAGGAAGCCGCCGCCCTTGGCCGCCATCGCCGCCAGCGCCATCACGAAGACCGCAATCAGGGTTTCAGGATTGGCCGACATTGCGCTTCGTCGAATCCCTGAGCGCGCCGTAGAGGCCGCCGGCCAGGCCACCGATCACGATGTACCAGTTGCCGCCGATCAGCCATCGCGAAGCAAGGGCCGCGGCAATCGCGACCGCCCAGGGCGCGAGGTCGGACTTGCCGCGGAACATGATCGTGGCGACGACGACGAAGACGGCGATGCCGACGAAGTCGAGTCCGAGGCGGTACGCGGCGGTCGGATCAGACAGCACGCCGCCGGCCGCGAGATTGCCCGCCAGGGTCGAGCCCGACCAGATGCAGGCCATGACGAAGCCGCCGCCCAGAAACTTGCCGAGATCGCCCTGGCCGCGCCGGTACTCGGCGATGTTCAATGCCCAGTTCTGATCGACGGTGGCGTACCACACCGCGGGCTGCTGCCACCACGGCAGGCGCGGCATGTACGGCTGCAGCGCGGCGCCCATCACGAAGTAGCGCAGGTTGGCCACGAACACCGACAGCGCGAGGGCGATCAGCGGCAGCGGCTGGGCCCAGATGTCGAGCGCCACCATCTGGCTGGTGCCGGCCATCACGGTGAAGCTCATCAAGGTGGTCTCGAAGGCGCTCAGCCCTTTCTGGGCGGCGGCGACGCCGAAGCCGATGCCGAACGGAAGCGAGGCGAGTCCGGGGAAGATCATCCGGAGCGCGCCCGCCTGGAAGCTCTGCCATGTGACGCGCGCGGACAGGGACATTGCCGGCGCACCCTATGGCAGGGGCGCCGATGGCCGTAACGAGTTTACCTCGTAGGCCTGATACGAAGATTAGTTCAGCTTGTGCAGATTGACCGTCCAGGTCGTAGGGCCGAAGGCGCCGCCGCGCGAACTGCCGCTGCATTGCGCCACGTTGTCGGCGCCGCGCTGGCAGGTGAGCTGGTCGGCATGCCAGCGCGAGCCGTCGTTGCAGGTCGTGTCGGCATCGCGCAGACGCAGCACCGCTCCCTCGAAGCGCCCCTGGGCGCGCGTGCGGCAGGCGGTCCGGCCGCGCCGCCATTCGAGCTGGCCGTTGCCGTTGGCGTCGAAACAGTAAGACGACACGCCGGGCTGCGGCTGGTTGCGCGAGTGACGGAACGGATCGGTGCGCCAGCAGCCCTGGAGAAACGACATGTTGCCGGTCGGATTTTGCGGCAGGCGCAGGCGATTGTCTCCGGGCCTGCGGGCCGGGGCCGGCGGGGGCGTGGGCGCGACCGCCTTCGGGGGCGCGGGCGGCGGCGCGACGGCGACCTGCGGCGGCTTGGGCGGCGGCTTCGGCGCTTCGGGTGGCTTGCAGTCGGCGATGCGCCTCTTGAGTTCGGCCTCGACCAGCGACAGTTCGACCTGAAGGACCTTGCCGCGCGACGCTTCGGTGGCGAGCGAGATCTTCAGCACGGGCAGCGGGTTGGGGGGAGCGGGCAAAGGCGGAGGCGCAGGTGGTCCCTCGCGCGTGACGAGAGTCAAAGCGGGATCGGCCGGCAGGCAGCCGCGCAACAGCCACGCGCCGCCCAGGACAAGAAGAAGGAGTGGCAGGGCGGTGGCCAGCGAGCGTGCCCAGGGAATGACCGCGGTCGCGGGTCGTAGCGCCGGGAGCGATGACGGCGTAGGTGGTGGTGCGGTCGGCGGCTCGAGGACCGAGCGGCGTCCGGGCACGCCTGTGGTGGCGAGCGGCAGAAGCGCGGCAGCGGCTTCCTTTTCATATCCCCAGGCCACGATTGCCGGCCGGTCGCCGACCAGGAAGATGAAGGCGGGCGAGGGCGCTCGGGCGGCGAGCTTCAGCGAGAGGCCGATCAGGCCGGAGTCCTCGCGCGAGCCAGTGGAGGCAAGCGCATCCCCCAGACGGCGGATTTCGGCCAGGAGACGCTCGACCTCGGCCAGGACTTCACCGCGACGCGCCGGCTCGAGCTCATTCACCGGGCGGACGGCGCCCGGCCAGCCGGCATGCCAGTCGATCGCCGTGCCGTCCTCGTGCAGCTGCGGATCCGCCAGCAAGTCGGCGGCGGCATCACCCAGCCGGCGGCGGACGACACGGCGCAGTTGCGGGGCGGCATTGTGCAGCGGCTCGCCGCGCACGCCCAAGGGGCGCACGCCGCTTCTTGTCGTGACAACGAGGGTTGAGTCGCCGGGCATTTAAGCGGCGAACGTAGCGCGGGGATTATGGCGGGGCGATGGTGCCGATTAGACCGCTTTGGCCCATTCGCGCAGCACGAATTTCTGGACCTTGCCGGTCGAGGTCATGGGCAGGTCGCGGAACACCACATGGCGGGGGCATTTGTAGGAGGCGAGGTTGGCGCGGCAGTGGGCCACGATCTCCTCCGCCGTCACCGTGGCGCCGGGCTTCAGCATCACGAAGGCGCAGGGCGTCTCGCCCCATTTCTCGTCGGGTTTGGCGACAACGGCCACGTTGGCGACCGCCGGATGTTCTATGATCACGCTCTCGACCTCGATGGTCGAAATGTTCTCGCCGCCCGAGATGA
>JAUXWB010000488.1 GCA_030684475.1 Reyranella sp.
CGACATCGAGCTTCGGCCGGTTGTGCATGCCGAAAATCTGTTCGCAGGGAAACTTGTCGAACAGCCCGTCCTTGACCATGGCCTCGGCGCCGCCGCGGCCTTCCTCGGCCGGCTGGAAGATGAGGTGCACGGTGCCGTCGAAGTTGCGGGTCGCCGAAAGATACTTGGCGGCACCCAACAGCATGGTGGTGTGGCCATCGTGACCGCAGGCGTGCATGCGGCCCTTGTGCTGGCTGCGGTGATCGAAGGTATTGAGTTCGTCCATCGGCAGTGCGTCCATGTCGGCGCGCAGTCCGATGGCGCGGGGGTTGTTGCCGACCCTGATGGTGCCCACGACGCCGGTCTTGCCGATGCCGGTCGTGACCTCCAGGCCCCACTCCTTGAGCTTCTGCGCCACGATGGTGCTGGTCCGCTCCTCCTCGAAGCCGAGCTCGGGATGGGCGTGGATGTCGCGCCGGATGGCGGTAAGTTCATGGGCGAAGGCGGCGATCTTGGGTTCGATATTCATGGGTGTCAGGACTCCAGCAGGAAGGACGTCATTACACGACGAAACTCCGCGCCATGCACGTTCGGATATGCATGGCCGCCGTCCGCCAGCACATAGGCCCGTGCCCCCGGGATCAATCGCACCAGTTCCTCGGTGAAATAGAGCGGCGTCACGGTGTCGTCGCGGGCGCAAAGGGCCAGGGTCGGCACCCGCACCGCCTGAAGCTGTTCGTAGCGGTCGTGGGCGACGATAGCGGCGATGCGCGACAGCACGATTTCCGGGATCGGGATGGTCTCGTTGGCCCGGGCCTCGGCGGCCGCCAGGTCGGAATCGTGATCGCGCACCCACGACGGCATATTGAGCGCCAGCGCGCTTGCCTTCAGATAGGCTGCCGGCCCCAGCTCCCTCAGCATCAGGGAGCGGACCTCGAACAGGCGGCGGAAGAAGGCGTCGGCCTTGGCCCAGGTCGAACTCAGCACCAGCCGGTCGATGCGGCCGGGATGGTCGATTGCCAGCACCTGCCCCATGGCGCCGCCGGTCGAATGGCCGCACCAATAGACTCGTTCGTAGCCCAAACCCTCGATGAGCTGCAGCGCATCGTCGGCCATCTGCTCGACGCTGTAGGCGCGCCGGGACAGTGTGCTGCGCGCCGTACCGCGGTGATCGTGCACGACCACCGTGAAATGCCGGGCAAGTTCGGCGACGTTCGATTCCCAGAAACGGCCGTCGCCACCCAGGCCCGGCACCAGGAACAAGGGCGGGCCGCTGCCGTTCTTCTCGTAGTAGAGTTCCGCGCCATCGCGCAGTTTGAAGAGTGGCATTTGCACGTTCCCCCGAATTCCCTAAGCTGCCGTCCCAGGGAGGAAAGCGCAGGATGAAGCGCCTGTCGATTGTCGCGATTGCCCTGTTGTGCGGTTGCACCACCGAGCAGCAACCCCAGACGAGCCTGATTCCACGGCCCGCGCCCGACGATCCGACGCCACAGGGCATCGCCTATCTCTGCGACGGCCGCAAGGAAGTGTCGGTGGTCTACGCCAAGAACCGCGCCTCGGTGACGCTCGACGGCAGGACCTGGCGTCTCGAATACCAGCCGACCGAGCGGGGATTTCGCTACGTCGATACGACCAACGAATGGGCCGGCCGCGACGATCTCGCGACCTTGCGCGAAAACGGCGGCAATGCCCGGCTGCTGGCCTTCAATTGCCGACCGATCAAGCGCACGGCCTAGGCACGCGTCATTTCAGCCAGAACCTGATTCCGTAGCTCACCAGCGCGGTCACGCCGACACCGCCGGCCCACAAGCCTACGAACCACAGCAGTTGCCGAGTCGTGGGCTTCACCTCAGTGATAGCCTTCATGGCCGGTCTTGCCGCGGAAGACCCAGTAGGAATAGCCGGTGTAGGCAAGGATGATCGGCACCATCACCAGCACGCCCGGCAGCATGAACTTCAGGCTGATATCGGGCGCGGCGGCGTCCCAGATCGATACCGCCGGCGGCACGACGTAAGGATCGAGGCTGATCCCGAGGCCCGCGAGGCCGAGCGTGAACAGGGCGAGCGCCATCAGAAACGGCGTGTAGTGATGCTGGCGGCGCAAGCTGAAAAAGAAGGTGGCCGTCGCGATGACGACCAGCAGCGGCACCTGGGCCGTGAACAGGACTTGTGGCCAGGCGAACCAGCGCAACCAGTAGGCCTCGCGCAGGAACGGCGTCCAGACACTGACCGCCGCCATGGCGAGGATCACCGCGATGCCCAGCCGGAACGCCAGCCGATAGCAGCGCTCCTGCAGCGAACCCTCGCTCTTCATGATCAGCCACGTGGCACCCAGCAGCGCGTAGCCGCAGACCAGGCTGACGCCGACCAGCAGGCTGAACGGCGTCAGCCAGTCGAACCAGCCGCCGGCATAGCCGCGGTCGCGGACGACGATGCCCTGCAGCAGCGCGCCGAGCGTGATGCCTTGCGCCAACGTGGCGACCGTCGAGCCGAGGTTGAAGGCCATATCCCAGAAGGCGCGGTGGCCGGGATCGCGCCAGCGGAACTCGAAGGCGACGCCGCGGAACACCAGCGCCAGCAGCATGGCGATGATCGGCGCATAGAGTGCCGAGAGGATCATGCCGTAGGCCAGTGGAAAGGCCGCCAGCAGGCCGCCGCCGCCCAGAACCAACCAGGTCTCGTTGCCATCCCACACCGGCGCGATGGAATTCATGGCGCTGTCGCGCTCGCGGCCGGGCGGAAGCGCCGGGAACAGGATGCCGATGCCGAGATCGAAACCATCCATCACGACGTAGGCGAAGATCGCAAAAGCGATGATGAAGGCGAAGATGGCGGGGAGATCGAACGCGAAGGGCATGATCAGTTTTTCCTGCCGCCGGGCGCCAGCGACTCGGCTACAGCGGGCGATGGTGTGATGCCCGCCGCGCGCACCGGCTGGCCGTGGGCCGGGCCCATCTCGCCGCGGTGCGGCGGCTGGCCCATCAGCTTCAGGATGTAGAAGACGCCGGCGCCGAACACGACGAAGTAGACGACGATGAAGGCCAACAGCGAGGCCGCGACCGCTGGCGCGTCGAGCCTGGAGGCCGAGTCGACTGTGCGCAGCAGGCCATACACCGTGTAGGGCTGGCGTCCGACCTCGGTCGTCACCCAGCCGGCGATCACTGCCACGAAGCCGGCCGGCCCCATAACGAGGGCGAAGCGATGCAGCAGCGGCCAGTCGTAGAGCCGGTGCCTCACTCGCGCGAGCAGGCTGAAGGCCGCGAGCGCCAGCATCAGCATCCCCATGCCGACCATAATGCGGAAGGCCCAGAACACGATCGCCACCGGCGGCCAGTCCTTGCGGTCGACCGTGTCGAGCCCCTTGAGCGGCGCGTCGAGCGAGTGCTTCAGGATCAGGGACGAAGCCTTGGGAATCTCGACAGCATAGAGCGTCTTGCCCGCCGCCCGGTCGGGCCAGCCGAACAAGATCAGCGGCGCGCCGTCGGGATAGCTCTGGAAGTGTCCTTCCATGGCCATGACCTTGACCGGCTGGTGCTCGAGCGTGTTCAGCCCGTGCTGGTCGCCGGCGAAGATCTGCAGGGGCGCCACCACCGTGATCATGCCCATCGCCATGGAGAACATGACCCGCGCGCCGTCGTTTGCCCCTCCCTTGTCCGACTTGGCTCGCAAGAGATGCCAGGCGCCGACCGCGCCCACCACCAGCGCGGTCGTGAGATACGCACCGAATACGGTGTGAACCAGTCGGTAGGGAAAGGATGGATTGAAGATCACCGCCAACCAGTCGACGGGCACGAACTGACCGCCGGCATTCATGGCGAAACCAGTTGGCGTGTGCATCCAACTGTTGGCCGACAGGATCCAGAAGGCCGAGATGAAGGTGCCGATCGCGACCGCCAACGTGGCGATGAAATGCAACGTGCGGCCGACCCGGTTCATGCCAAACAGCATGACGCCAAGGAAACCCGCCTCGAGGAAGAAGGCGGTGAGCACCTCGTAGGCCATCAACGGCCCGATTACCGGACCCGCCTTGTCGGAGAAGGTCGCCCAGTTCGTGCCGAACTGGTAGGCCATGACGATGCCCGAGACCACGCCCATGCCGAAGGCGAGAGCGAAGATTTTCAGCCAGTACTTGAACAGGTCGAGGTAGATCTGCCGGCCGGTCCACAGCCACAGCCCTTCCAGCACCGCGAGATAGCTCGCAAGGCCGATCGAAAAAGACGGAAAGATGAAATGGAACGAGACCGTGAAGGCGAACTGCAGCCGTGCCAGCAGGACCGCGTCGAAGGTTTCGAACATGACGATCACCTCGCGCCGGGCATTCTACTCCTAGCCGAAGGCGTCGAACACCTCGGCAATGGTGGCGCGGCCGAGCCCAGCCCGGAGGCATGTCTCCAGCAGCACACGCGCCTTCAGGGGATGCAAACGACCGCCCCAAATCAGGCCCGCCTTGCGTAGCGCGATCTCGGAACTGGGACCACCGTAGGTTTGTCGCAGCATCGGCCCACCGCCGGCGCGCGGCGAGACCACTGTCGGCACGATCTCGGCGAGCCGCACGACCAGTGGCGTCGCCCTCTCCGGCGCGTGACCGCCGCCCATGGCGCCCAGCACGACACCGCGATAGCCGAACTGGTCTCGATGATCGACCATCGCCTCGAGCAGGTAGCCGGGTTCATCGAGGCTGAGCCACAGCAGGGCGACCGGCTGCTCCTTGCCGCCCGATGCGTCGCCAAGTCGCGCGCGCGCCGCGACGATCGCATCGCGCACCGGCAGCGCGAGCGGCACCACGCGATCCTCGACAAGTGCTGCGAGCGGGCCGGCCTGAGGGGCTGCAAAGGCGTTGAGTCGCGTCGGATGGATTTTGAGCACATCGGATGCCGCATAAACCTCGTCCAGCATCACCGCCATCACGCCCAGTGCCCCAGCATGCGTGCGCACCCATGGATCGCAGGCCACGCGCACCGCGGCGAGCAGATTGCCCGGTCCGTCGGGCGAGGTGAGCGCCGGGTTGCGCATTGCCGCCGTCACGATCACCGGGATGTCGCGATCGAGCAGCAGGTCGAGGAGGAACGAGGTTTCCTCGAGTGTATCCGTGCCTTGCGTCACGACGACGCCATCGACCTCGAGGGTCGCGATCCTGGCCGCCAGCGCATGGATCTGGTCGAAACCCAGCGAATGGCTGCCAACTCTCGACACCGTCTCGGCATCGATCTCGGCCAGCGTCGCCAGAACGGGCACCGCCGCCACGAGATCGTCGGCGCCCAGGCCCATCTGCATGGCGCCCGAGGCATCGGGCCGCGTGGCGATGGTGCCGCCCAGGGCCAGAACTTTTATGCGCGGCAACGTCATGACAACAGCCTCAACGAGCGAAAGAAGCGTTCGGCCTCGGGCGCGCGCATGGCGTCGGCCGGCGCGAGATAGCCCAGCGACACGAAGCGGCGGCCCTTCAGCGCCACGAGCTGGCGCAGCGCACTGCCGCCCGCGATCGGGCCGATCGATTCGACGGCGGGCGCGCCCTGCACCTGCTTCCAATCGACCAGGGTCCATTTGTTGCCCTGGATCCGCTGCGCGCGGTCGTCGAGCGCCATCTGCAGGTTGACGCGCGGCTTCGCCACGTCGACTTCGGCGGGATAGAGGGCGGTCTGCGCCACGAACGAGAGCCGGCGGTATTCGAGGCTGTAGGAATGGTAGATGAAGGGCGTGCCGGCCGGCGTCGTCGTGTCGATCACCTTGTAGACAGGCGTTCCCGGCATCTCGACAAAGAAGGAATTGTCGGCGCCCGACACGGGAAACCACACCGTCTGGGCCGATGCGCTATGCGCAATGGCCGGTGCAAGTGGGAGAGCAAGGACTCCTCTGCGGAAAAGACGCATACGACCAGGCCGTCACTGCAGATGCAAAGAATTGATGAACCGATCGAGTTCAGCTGAACGTGCGGGAGTAACGAAACCCCACATGATGTACACTCGTTGACCGACCACAACGCATCGCATGCGATGCTTGGAAGCGTCTTTCCCGACACCGACGGCTTCGACCGCGTCGTTTCCTTGATACGGCGTCGAAATTACCCTGTCCCACTTGTCGTTCTTGAGGTGCTGAACAGCTGCTTCGACTGCCCCTTCAAGAGCAGGCCGCACGTCACTGTTGGGAGGGAACACTCCGGTTTGAATGCCCAAAACCATTCCATCCTTCTCGATCATGCAGATTTGCCAAGGAACCGGCACACCTGCACCTGTCTTGACCTCTGATTTTGTACAAACAGGCGAGTAAGGAAACTCCAGCCGGAAAACACCCGGTGAGCCAATGACCTTCCATTCGGTATCGGCCAGGACGTCACTCGAACTAATAAGCAAGGCCATCGTCATTGTCAGGGACTTTAGCCGACCTGTCATTTGACAGTCTCTCTGTGCCCGAACTTCTCGCGCGCCTGTTCGGCGGTGTAGTAGCCGCGCGTGATGTCGCGGGTAACCGATGCCGGGTCGCGCTTGGCCGGATTGCCGAAACCGCCGCCGCCCGGCGTCGACACCCGCACCACGTCGCCGACGCCCATCTCGATGTCCTGGTCCTTCGAGAGATGCGGCGGGTGGTAGGTCTTGCCGCCCTGGGTCACCACCACGGTATTGACTCCGCCGGCGCTGCCGCCTCGCGCACCCTGCGGGCCGGTGCGACCATGGTCCATCACCATGGAGACCCGCGCCTCGCCGCGCCTGAGCTTGATCGCATAGTTGATGCCGAAGCCGCCGCGGAACTCGCCGGCACCGCCCGAGCCCTCGCGCAGGGAGAATTCCTCGAACAGGATCGGATAAAACTGCTCCAGCACCTCGACCGGCGGCATCTTGGAAATGCCGATGGTCGAACAGCCGTTGCTGAGGCCGTCGCCGCCTTGGAAGCCACCGTAACCGCCGCCGGTGAAGAGATACATGATGTAGCTGCGGTTGCGCTCGGGATCGAAACCGCCGACGCCGAGATTGCCCGACGTGCCGGCGGGTGCCGCGAACAGAATGTCGGGGATCGCATGGGTGAGGGCCGCGAAGACCGCCTCGGCGATGCGCTGGCTCACTTCGGCCGCGCAGCCCGAGACCGGCCGCGGATACTTCGCATACAGGAAGGTGCCCTCGGGCTCGACGATCTTCAGCGGCTCGAAGGTGCCGGCATTGATCGGCACATCGGGAAAGATGTGCTTTATGGCAAGATAGATCGCCGACTTGGTCGTGGCGATGACGCTGTTCATCGGCCCGCGGCAGGGTGGGCTCGAGCCCGTCATGTCGAAGGTGAGCTCTTCACCCTTCTTGGTGATCTTCATCCGGATGGTGAGCGGCTCATCGACGACGCCGTCGCTGTCGACCTGCGACGTGCCCTCGTAGACGCCATCGGGAATGTCGGCGATCTTGGCCCGCATCTGGCGCGCAGCGCGATGGCGCATTTCGGCGATCGCCGCACGCACGACGTCGGCGCTGTAGCGGTCGATCAGCGCGGTCAGCCGCACCTCGCCGGTGGTGAGCGCCGCCGCCTGGGCCTTGATGTCGCCGATGCGCTGGTCGGCGACGCGGATGTTGCTGAGGATGATCGACAGGATCTCCTGATCCATCTCGCCCTTCTTGAAGAATTTTATCGGCGGCAGACGCAGGCCTTCCTGCTCCACCTCCGTGGCACTGGCCGAGAAACCGCCCGGCACCATACCGCCGACATCGGGCCAGTGGCCGGTGTTGGCCAGCCAGGCGAAGACTTCATCCTTGTAGAAGAACGGCTTCACGAACCGCACATCCATCAGATGGGTACCGCCGAGATAGGGGTCGTTGACGATGAAGACGTCGCCGGGTGCCACCTTTCCCGCATAGTGGCTCTTTACCCGCTCGATGACGGCGCGGGTCGAAAATTGCATGGTGCCGACGAAGACCGGCAATCCCAGTTCGCCCTGGGCAATCAGTGAGCCGTCCACGGCGTCGTAGATGCCGTCGGAACGGTCCATGCCTTCGGAGATCACTGGCGAAAAAGCCGAGCGCACGAAGGCCAGGTCCATTTCGTTGCAGACCTGGATCAGGCCGTTCTGGATGACGGTCAAGGTGACGGGATCGAGGTTCGACATGCGGGAATCACTAGCACAGCCCGTGCCTTCCTGCTCTATGATCGTCGCGCCTACGGGGGAGTTCCACCATAGCCGCTTCTACTGACGTGGCCATCGTCGGCTGCGGGCCGGTCGGCGCGCTGCTGGCTAATCTGCTGGGCCAGGCCGGTCTGGCGGTCGACATCTACGACCGCGAGTGCGAAATCCATCCGCTGCCGCGCGCCGTGCATTTCGACGGCGAGGTCATGCGCATCTTCCAATCGGTAGGCCTCGCCGACCGTGTTGCCGCCGTGGCGCGCGCCTCGTCCAAGGGTATGCACTTCGTCAACGCTGACCGCCGCACGCTCATGGTCCGCCGCGGCCTCGACGGCCCGGGCCCGCATGGCTGGGCGGGCAATTGGTATTTTCACCAACCGGTGCTCGAAGAGACCCTGCGCGCCGGCATGGCGCGGTTTCCCAATGTGCGCGTCCATCTCGGTCATGAAATCGGCTCAGTCGACGACGTGGACGCCCGCTACGTGGTCGGCTGCGATGGCGCGCGCTCGCTGGTGCGCCGCGCGATCGGCGGCCGCCAGCACGACCTCGGCCTGCATCAGCCCTGGCTCGTGGTCGATCTGCTGTGCGACCTCGACCAACCGCGCGTGCGCACCCTGCCCGATCACACCATCCAGCTCTGCGATCCGGCCCGGCCGATGACGGTCGTGCATGTCGGTGGCCGGCGGTGGCGCTGGGAGATCATGCTGATGCCGGGCGATGATCCCGCCCGCCTCACCGAGCCCGCGATCTTCTGGCCGATGATGGCACGCTGGGTCGAGCCGCAAGACGCGGCACTCGAACGCGCCGCCGTCTACACCTTTCATTCGGTCGTCCAGGAAGGCTGGCGCCAGGGCCGGCTGCTGCTGGCCGGCGATTCCTGCCACCAGACGCCGCCATTCCTCGGCCAGGGCATGTGCGCGGGTCTGCGCGATGCGGCCAACCTTGCCTGGAAGCTCGTGGCTGTCGTCAAGGACGGCACCGGCGATAGCCTGCTCGACACCTACGAGAGCGAGCGCCTGCCGCACGTCCGCGCATTCATCGAGTTGGCGGTGAAGTTGGGCGCGGTGCTGCAGGAAACCGATCCGGCCGCAGCGGCAACGCGCGACCAGCACTTCGCCTCGGGAGCGGAGATCTTCGACTTCCCCCAGCCGCAGCTCGGGCCGGGCTGCCGCAGCGACGGGCCACCGCCGGTCGGCACGATCTTTCCGCAGCCGCGACTGCGCGACGGCCGTCTCATGGATGAGGCGATCGGCCCGCGCTTCGCCATCGTCGGCAAAACGGCGTTGCTGGAACATCTGAGACCGGATGCCGTCCTCCTGCCCGATGTCGGACAGGAGTGGCTCACCCAGCACGGCGTGCAGGCCGCACTGCTGCGGCCCGACCGCTACATCTTCGCCGTCGCGGCTTAAGCCGGCGTGAACATCGGCAGCGGCGGGCCGCCGTCGGTCGGCTTGAAGACCAGCTTCACCGCCTGCTCGCACTTCAACTTGTCGAAGTCGCAGTCGACGATGTTGGTCACCATGCGCGGGCCTTCTGCCAGGGTGACGTAGGCCATGGCATAGGGCACCGGGGCGCGGCGCATGACGCTGTAGGAATAGATCGTCCCTTTGCCCGAGGCCTCGACCCATTCGGTCTTGTCGCTGAAGCAGAAGGGACAGATGGTGCGCGGATAGTGGTGCGCCTGGCCGCAGCCGGTGCACTTGCGCACCAGCAGCTTGCCCTTGCCGGCGGCATCCCAATAGGCCTGCGTTTCCTGGCTCACGGCTGGCGCCGGCAGCTTGCGCTCCTTTGTTTCCTGGGCAGCCATGGTCTACTCCCTCTCCAGAATGACGGTCGCGCTGCCGTGGCGCAGGCCGAGCGAGCCGCCCGTGCCGTGCGCGACGGCGAGATTGCAGTTCTTCACCTGGACGGCGGGATGGGCCTCGCCGCGCAGCTGACGGACCGCCTCCAGCACCTTGGTGAGACCGCCGCGGTTGCCGGGATGATTGCTGCAGAGTCCGCCGCCATCGGTGTTGAACGGCAGCTTGCCGGTGCCCGCGATCAGGTTGCCGTCGGCCACGAAGGCGCCGCCCTTGCCCTTCTCGCAGAAGCCGAGATCTTCGAGCTGCATCAGCACGGTGATGGTGAAACTGTCGTAGATCGAGGCGTACTTGATGTCGGCGGGCTTGACGCCCGCCTCGGCGAAAGCCGCCGCGCCGCTGATGCGTGCGCCCGAATAGGTGAGGTCGACCTTGCCGCCCATCTGCGTCTTGATGAATTCGCCGGCGCCGATCAGCTTGACCTTGGGCCGCTTGAGCTTGGCCGCGATCTCCGGCGCCACGACCACGATCGCGCCGCCGCCATCGGTGATGACACAGCAGTCGAGCCGGTGCAGTGGATCGGAGATTATCGGCGAGTTCACCACCTCCTCGACCGTGACCACGTCGCGCAGCAGCGCGTGCGGATTGTGCTGGGCATGATGCGAAGCCGCGACCTTGATCCAGGCGAGCTGTTCCGACGTCGTGCCGAACTCGTGCATGTGGCGCATGGCGCACATGGCGTACATGTTCACCACCGTCGGCCCGTAGGGGAACTCAAAGGGCTCGTCGGGCGTCGGCGTGCCGCCGCGCGATCGCGGCACGGTGCCGGTCGCCATGCCCTCGGCGC
Organism: Reyranella sp.; assembly: GCA_030684475.1. Classification (GTDB taxonomy): domain Bacteria; phylum Pseudomonadota; class Alphaproteobacteria; order Reyranellales; family Reyranellaceae; genus Reyranella. The sequence continues at coordinate 10,724 of JAUXWB010000488.1, forward strand.
GCGGCCGGCCGGCCAGCGTAATCAGCGCCACCTTGCACTTGCCGGCGGCGATCGCCTCGGCGGCGTGGCCGACATGGAGCACGTAGGAGGAGCCGCCGGTGTCGGTTGAATCGACGTGGCGCGGCTTCAGCCCCATGTATTCGACCATCGACATCGGCCCCAGGCCGGGCGCGTCGCCGGCGCAGAAATAGCCGTCGACGTCGTCCTTGGTCAGGCCCGCGTCTTCCAGCGCACCCTTGGCGCACTGGGCGTGGATTTGCGCCAGCGAGATGTCCTTGGCGAGCCGCGTCGGATGCTCGTAGATGCCGGCAATATAGGCTTTGCCCTTGATGCTCATTGCTGGGCCATCCCCCTGGTCATTGTGCGGCGCACATGTTGGGCGATTGCCGGCTCACGGGAAAGCGCGCTCTTTCGCTGCGAAAAACCTGATCCTGATCCCGATCGACATGAACCCGGGTGCCAAGAAGCAGTTCTAGTCGTTCCGCGCGAGGACGACTTCCCAGACCGCCTTCGGATGATCGTATCTGTCGATCATCCTTTCCTCGATGCCAAGCGTGGACCAGCCGGACGCAAACAGCCGGTCCACGGCCGCGCGGTCGAAGAACCGCTTGGGCTCGCCGTCGACGAGATAGTAGTTCTCCGCGATCGGCGGATGACCGCTCGCTCCGAAATGATGGTCGTTGGTCGAATTGAACCGACACAGCAGAACGCCATCCGGCTGCAGCACCTGCCGTATGCGCTCAACCAGCACGATCGTCTCCGGCCAGGAGAAATAATTCAGCGAGAGACTGGCCAGCACCACGCCCGTATCGCCATCGCCGACCGGGAACGGCGCGCGGATGTCCTGGCAGTGGAATTCAGCCGACGGCACGCGCATCTTGGCCCGGGCAACCGCCTCGGCCAAGAGCTCGACCGCGACGACATGGTGCCCCGCCTCGACAAGCGCAGCGGTGTCGCGTCCACCGCCACAGCCGAGTTCGAGCACCGGCTGGCCACCCGTGCGCGCGGCGACGAGCGGCAGCCAGCGCTTTAGCCAGGGATCAGTCACCCGCCACGTCGCGCGCGCCCGGCGTGCGGGCGCGGAACTCCTCGGGCGCCTCGCGGCCGGCGTCGGTGAAGGCCTTCTTCACCGCCGCTACGTTGGGCCCGAAGATGCCCTTGCGGTTGTCCTTGGCCCACTGGTTCGAGTTGACGATGGTGTCGAGCGAACCCTGGAAGCGCGGCATCACGTAGCGCGCGAACAGCTCGTAGGATCTCAGCGTGCTTTCGCGGCTCGCCCATTCGTGGGCGCGGAACAGCACGCCGCCGAAGCCGCCGTTGGAATAGCCCAGCAGCCGCTCGATACCCTTGGCAACGGTATCGGGATTGCCGACGAGCGTTGTTCCCATCTTCACGCCGTCACGCAGCGGATCGTCGGCGCGGCCCGGCGGGCGGCCCAAGGTGTCCTCGAAATAGGTCACGGTCTCGTTGCGTTCGCCGGCATGGACCTCGCGCAGCGCCTGCTCGTCGTCCTCGGCCACATGCGCATTCACCACGACCCGCCATTTCGAACGGTCGGCCTTGTGGCCGTGCTTGGCCGCGGTCTCCTCGTAGATGCCCCACTGCTTGCCCAGCATCTCCGGGCCGCCGGGAATACCGGCGCCGATCGACAGCACACCGAGGCCATGCTTGCCGGCAGCGATCATGCCCGAGGGCGTGATGGTACTGGCGCAGGCGATCGGGAAGTGCGGATAGCTGTAGGGTGCGAGATGCAGGCGCGCCTCCTTTAGTTCGAACCAGTCGGTCTTCATGGTGACCGGCTCCTCGCACTTCAGCAGCGCCATGATGGCGGCCAGCGCTTCTTCCATGCGCGGCCGCTGCGTCGAGGGCTCGATACCCATCATGTAGGCGTCCGACGGCAGCGCGCCAGGGCCACAGCCCAGCATCGTCCGTCCGCGCGACATGTGGTCGAGCTGCACGAAGCGGTTCGCCACCATCAGCGGGTGGTGATAGGGCAGGCTGGTCACGCCGGAGCCGAGACGGATGTAGCGCGTGCGCTCGATGGCGGCACCGATGAAGACTTCCGGCGAGGCGATGGTCTCCCAGCCGGCGGAATGATGCTCGCCGATCCAGGCCTCGTCGTAGCCCAGCTCGTCGATCCATTCGATCAGCTCCATGTCGCGCGCCATGCCGAGCGTCGGATTCTCACCAACGCGATGGAACGGCGCCAGGAAGATGCCGAATGTGAGCCCTTTGTGATTGCCGGTCTGTGCCATGAAGTCCTCCGTAGGCCGTGACCGTAGCACGCACGAAACGTTGACCGAAGGCACGGCTTGCGCCGATCATCGGCAGATGGCCGCACCCGACGATCTGCCGCTTCGGCGCTTCACGCTTATCGAAGTGAATGACGCAAAGGTGCCGCTCTGCCTGCGTCTGGCGACCTCGCTCGCCGCCAAGATTGCGGCCGACCTCGGCGCCGATGTGCTCAAGATTGAACCACCCGGCGGCGATCCGGTGCGGCGCGCGCCGCCATTCCTGCCGCAGGGCGGAAGCGCGCTCTTCCAGTTCCTCAACACGTCGAAGCGCTCGCTGGTCCTCGACGTCGCCAGCGACGCCGGCCGTGCCGCGCTAAGAGGCCTGCTGCAAAAGGCCGACGCCGTGCTGTTCGAGGAGCCGGCCGCCTCAGCACGCCTGCTGCGCGCCTCGCGCGCGACGCCGATCGAGATCGCGGCGTTTCCGGTCGAGATGGACGCCGCCGCCCGGCCGGTGAGCGAGTTCACCATCCTGGCGTTGGGGGGCCTGCTGCACATGGTGGGCGAGCCCGAGCGCAAGCCGCTGCGGCTGGGAGGCCATCAGGCCTCCTACGCCGCGGGCCTCACCGCTTTCACCGGCCTTGCCGCCGCCCTCGCCGCCCGCGACGCCGGCCAGACGGCGCCCGATGTCCGCGTGTCTCTGGCCGAAGTGATGCAGTGGGTGAACTGGAAGGCCGCTTCCGGCGCGGACGCTGGCGGCACGTCGCCCGGCCGCGAAGGCAAGAACTCGGAATTCCAGATCGTGCCCTGTCGCGATGGCCATGTGGCCGTCGTCTACACCGTCACGCAGTGGCCCGCGACACGCAGCCTGATTGGCGATCCGCGTCTTGGCGATCCCAAGTTCAACACGCGCGCCGACCGCCGCCAGCACATCGCCGAACTGTACGAGATCATCACGCCGTGGTTTGCCGACAAGACCCGCGCCGAAATCCAGACGACGGCACAGGCCAAGGGCGTGCCGTTCGGCCCGATCTTCTCGCCCGCCGAGCTTTTGGAGACGGAGCAGTATGTCGCGCGCGGCTTCCTGGCCGACATGGATCATCCGACACTCGGCGCACTGCGTTTGCCGCAATTGCCCGTGCAGTGGAACGGCCGCTCCTTCGCGCCCCGACCCGCACCGGAACTCGCGGCATGAAAACCCTCGCCGGCGTGCGTGTCCTCGATTTCGGCCTTCTGACGGCCGGCTCCAATACGTCGGCCATGCTGGCCGATCTCGGCGCCGACGTGATCAAGATCGAATCGGGCGCCTATCTCGATCCCTTCCGCGTCGTCGGCAAGCCCGACGACAATGAAGGATGGTGGAATCGCTCGCCGCAGTTCCGCTTCACCAACCGCAACAAGCGCGGGCTCGCGCTCAATCTGAAAGACCCCGAGGGTCAGCGCGTCATCCGCGAGCTCGCGGCCCATTGCGATGTCGTGGTCGAGAATTTCCGCCGCGGTGTGCTCGACCGCGCGGGCCTGGGTTACAAGGAGCTGAGCGCAATCAATCCGCGGCTCGTGTTCGCCGCCATCTCCAGTCAGGGGGATACCGGGCCGGAGCGCATGAACGTCTCGTTCGGCAGCACACTCGACGCCACCTCGGGTATTGCATCCCTCACCGGCTATCAGGGCGAAGAGCCGCGCATCTCGGGCATGGACGTGAACTATCCTGACCAGATCGTGTCGCTGTTCGCCACTGGCATCGTGATCTCCGCCGTCATGGTGGCGCGCCGCACCGGCAAAGGCGCGTTTCTCGACTTCTCGCAGCGCGAGGTGGCGTCCTTCACCCTGGGCGAGGAGATCCTCGCCGCTTCGGCTAATCCGGTACGGCCCAATGGCCGGCGCGGCAACAAGGAAGAAGGTGTGGCCCAGCAGGACACCTATCGCTGCAAGGATGGCCGCTGGATCGCGGTCACCCACGACACGCCCGATCCGACAATCGATTCGTTCTGCGGCGATCATGACAGCGCCACGGCCGTTTCGGCGCTCCTGGCACGTGGCGTCGCGGCGGCCATCTGCAACGACGGCAGTGATCTTCTGCGCGACACGGCGTTGCAGGGGGTGACGCTGGTCCGAGACGAGCGCGGCGGTCTGGTGAAAGGCCTGCCCTACCGCCTCGGCGACAAGGGCATCAGCATCGAACGCCCCGGCCCCGATCTCGGCCAGCACACCGACGAGGTGCTGCGCGAATTGCTGGGCTACGACGACGCGCGATTGAAGAAGCTGGCCGAGGCGGGCGTCACCTCGACGACGCCCACTATGGGAGAGGTTTGAGTCATGGCACGCGCCGATGTGCAGAAACTGATGGAGCGCATGGCGATTCCCGCCATCGCTGCCCCCATGTTCCTGGTGTCCAACCCCGCCCTCACCCTCGCCTGCTGCGCCGAAGGCCTCATGGGCAGCTTCCCCGCCCACGGCACGCGCAGCCGCGAGGAATTCCAGGCCTGGCTCGACGAGATGCAGGAGGGCATGAAACGGCTCGAGGACTCAGGCAAGAAGCCTGCGCCCTGGGCCGTAAACCTCGTCGTCCACGCCTCCAACCCGCGTTACCCCGGCGACCTCGAGCTGGTCGAGAAGTACAAGGTGCCGGTGGTGCTGACGTCGAAGGGCGCGCCGGGCGATGCCATCAAGCGCATTCACGGCTGGGGCGCGGTGGCGCTGCACGATATCGCCAACCGCCGCCATGCCGAGAAGGCGCTGGAGGCCGAGGTCGACGGCGTGATCGCGGTGGCGGGCGGCGCCGGCGGCCACACCGGCACCATCAATCCCTTCGCCCTGATGAACGAAGTGCGCCAGCTGGGTGACTACTTCGCCGTCGTGCTGGCGGGCGGCCAGACCACCGGCCGCGATGTTCTGGCGGCCGAGGCGATGGGTGCCGACCTCGCCTATATCGGCACGCGCTTCATCGCCACCAAGGAAGCGATGGCCGCCGCCGCGCACAAGGACATGATCCTGAAGACACGCGCGACCGACGTCTTCCTCACCGCCTCGATCGACGGCGCACCGGCCAACTGGCTCGTGCCCAGCCTGCTGGCGGCAGGCGTCGATCTCGACGTTTTGCGTACGACCTTGCCCGGCAAGATCGTCGCCGCACAGGAGAACAAGAAGCACTGGAAGGACATTTATACGGCGGGTCACGGCGTCGGGAACATCGAGGACATTCCCACTGCCGCCGAGCTTTGCCGCCGTCTGATCCAGCAGTATCGCGAGGCGAAGTCTGACATGGCGCGCACCTTTGCCAAGGCAGTCGCGGCATAGACTGGGGCCGCTCCCCTGCTCTAGGCTTCCCGCTTCTGAAGTCGGGGGAACGTTCGCGTGAAGACAAAGGCAGCGGTCTGCTACGAAGCCGGCAAGAACCTGGAAATCGAGACCGTCGACCTCGAAGGGCCGAAGTTCGGCGAGGTGCTGGTCGAGATCAAGGCGTCAGGCGTCTGCCACACCGACGAGTTCACGCGCTCCGGCGGCGATCCCGAGGGACTGTTCCCGGTGATCTTCGGCCATGAGGGTGCGGGCGTCGTGGTCGACGTCGGGCCCGGGATCGTGTCCTTGAAGAAGGGCGACCACGTGATCCCGCTCTACACGCCCGAATGCCGCGCCTGCAAATCCTGCCTCTCCGGCAAGACCAACCTCTGCACCTCGATCCGCGCCACCCAGGGCCAGGGCGTGATGCCCGACGGCACGTCGCGCTTCTCGCTGAAGGGCAAGAAGATCCATCACTACATGGGCTGCTCGACCTTCTCGAACTATACGGTTCTGCCCGAGATCGCGCTGGCGAAAATTCGCCCCGACGCGCCGTTCGACAAGGTCTGCTACATCGGCTGCGGCGTGACGACCGGCATCGGCGCCGTCATCAACGCCGCCAAGGTCGAGCCTGGCGCCAACGTCGTGGTGTTTGGTCTTGGCGGCATCGGGCTGAACGTGCTGCAGGGCGCGCGCATGGTCGGCGCCAACATGATCGTGGGTGTCGACCTCAATCCGGCGCGTGAGGCGCTCGGCCGCAAATTCGGCATGACGCACTTCGTCAATCCGGAGAAACTCGAGGGCAAGGATCTGGTTGCTCATCTCGTCGAGCTGACCGACGGTGGCGCCGACTACAGTTTCGAATGCGTGGGCAACACCAAGCTCATGCGCCAGGCGCTGGAGTGCTGCCATCGCGGCTGGGGCAAGTCGGTGATCATCGGTGTCGCCGGCGCCGGCCAGGAGATCGCCACGCGGCCGTTCCAACTCGTCACCGGACGGACCTGGATGGGTACGGCCTTCGGCGGCGCCAAGGGCCGGCGCGACGTACCCAAGATCGTCGACTGGTATATGGACGGCAAGATCGACATCGATTCGCTGATCACCCACACCATGCCGGTCGAGAAGATCAACGACGCCTTCGACCTGATGCATCGCGGCGAATCGATCCGCAGCGTCGTCACCTTCTAGGGGGAAGCGCCATGACGGTTCGCAAGATCGGTGGCGCCACCATCGAGAAAGTCGAAGAGCTCTGCGCCGCGGGCTTCCGCCCCAACCGCATGTTCCCCAGGTTCAATCAGGAGGCGTTCGACGCCCAGAAGGGCTGGATGCTGCCCGACCACGTCGACCCGAGCTCCGACCGCCTCGTCGGCTCCGTCCACACCTGGGTGGTGAAGACGGGCAAGCACACCATCCTGATCGACACCTGCCTAGGCAACGACAAGCAGCGCCACAACGCGGCCTGGAACAAGCTCGACACGCCGTTCCTCAATCGCCTGCGCGCCTGCGGCTGCCCGCCCGAGTCCGTGGACTTCGTGATGTGCACGCATCTGCATGTCGATCACGTCGGCTGGAACACCCAGCTCGTCGACGGCCGCTGGGTGCCGACCTTCCCCAATGCGCGCTATCTCTTCGCCAAGCGCGAGTACGCGCACTGGGAGAACGAGCGCAAGAGCAAGGAAGGGGTCAACGACGGCTCGTTCGACGATTCGGTTCTGCCGATCGTCGAGGCCGGCAAGGCCGTGATGATCGAATCGGATCACCAGCCCGATCCGCTGCTCACCATAAAGGACTATCCCGGTCATACGCCGGGCTCGATCGCCATCAACCTGAAGGACGGCGGCAAACAGGCCTGCTTCTCGGGCGACATCATGCATCACCCGATCCAGGTCTATCATCCTGACTGGTCGAGCCAGTTCTGCTGGGACCAGGAGATGTCGGCGCGGTCCAGGCGCCAGCTCCTCGAGGATTGCGTCGAGAGCAATGCGCTGCTCTGCCCTGCCCATTTCCCCGGCGCCAACGCGGGCTTCATCAAGCCGGAGCGCGACAGCTTCCGCATCGACTGGGATCGGCCATAAGGAGACGACGATGAAGGGTCCCGAGGACGACGCCGGCCTCGCCGGCAAGGTCGCGATCATTTCCGGCGGCGGCGCGGTGGGCGACGGCATCGGCAATGGCCGGGCGGCGGCGATCCTGCTGGGGCGTGCCGGCACCAGGGTGCTGGTGGCCGACCTCGACTTGAAACTTGCCGAGCGCACGGCCGAGATGATCAAGGCCGAGGGTGGCACGGCGGCGGCCCATGCCGGCGACGTCACCAAGGAGGCCGAATGCAAGCGACTGGTCGATGCCGCGGTCGATCGCTGGGGCCGGCTCGACTTTCTCGACAACAATGTCGGCATCGGCAGCCGCGGCAGCGTGGTCGAGGAGAAGCCCGAGGAATACCGGCGCGTCATGCAGGTGAATGTCGAGACCATGTTCCTGCTCTCCAAGCACGCCATTCCGGCCATGATCAAGACCGCCAAGGGCGGCGCCATCGTCAACCTCTCGTCGATCTCGGCGCTCCGGCCGCGCGGCCTCACCCCCTACCCCGTCTCCAAGGCGGCGGTGATCGGGCTCACCCAGGCAATGGCGGTCGATCACGGCAAGGACCATATCCGGGTCAACTGCATCTGCCCCGGCCCGATGTACACGCCGATGGTCAATCGCGGCAACGGCATGAGCGAAGCCAACCGCGCCCAGCGCGCCAAGGCCTCGGTGCTCAAGATCGAGGGCACCGGCTGGGACATCGGCCATGCCGTGCGGTTCCTGCTGAGCAACCATGCCCGCTACATCACAGGCCACGTGCTGGTGGTCGACGGCGGCGTCACGCTGCAGGGCCCGGAACGCGATTCAGAAGCTCAGTGAGGAGACGAACAAGATGGCCCGCCTGCCCTATCTCGAAGCCGACCAGGTCGCCCCCGAATACCGCGACATGCTGAAGCGCAACACCAACCTGCACAAACTGCTGGTCAATTCGCCCGACATGGCAAAGGCCTTCAACGGCATCGGCAATTTCATCCGCTTCAAGAGCAAGCTCGATCCGCACCTGCGCGAACTCGCAATTCTTCAAGTCGGCTGGATGGAGAAGTCGGAGTACGAATTCACCCACCATGTGAAGATCGGCAAGGAGTTCGGCGTCACCGACGCCGACATCCAGGCGCTGATGGACGAGACCGCTGGAAAGCCCACCAAGCTCGAGCCGCTGGTCAAGGCCATCCTGAAAGGCGCGCGCGAGATGGTGCGGGACCTCGGCATGTCCGACGCCACCTTCGCCGAGATCAAGAAGGACCTTTCCAACGAGCACATGACCGACCTGGTGCTCACCATCGCCTTCTACTGCGCGGTCGTGCGCGTGCTGGCCACCATGAAGATCGACAACGAGCCCCATTACAAAGAGGTACTGCAGCAGTACCCGATTCCGGGAGTGTCCTGACATGCGCCTGAAAGATCGCGTCGCCATCGTCGTCGGCGCCGGCCAAAGCCCCGGCGAAGGCATGGGCAACGGCCGTGCGACGGCCCTCACCTTCGCGCGCGAAGGCGCCAAGGTGCTGTGCGTCGATCACAATCTCAAGTCGGCCCAGGAAACGGTCGAGATGATCGGCGCCAACCAGGGGACGGCGATGGCCTTCAAGGCCGACGTCACCAAGGAGGCCGAGATCAAGGCCATGGTGGCCGACGCGCATGCCCGCTGGGGCCGCATCGACATCCTGCACAACAATGTCGGCGTCAGCCTCTCCGGCGGCGATGCCGAGCTTCTGGAGATCACCGAGGAAGCCTTCGACCGCTGCGTGGCGATCAACCTGAAAAGCTGCATCCTGGCGGCCAAGCACGTGATCCCGATCATGCGCGCCCAGAAGAGCGGCGCCATCATCAACATCTCCTCGATGGCGGTGATCACC
>JAUXWB010000494.1 GCA_030684475.1 Reyranella sp.
GGTGCGGCGAGCGACGCCGAAGCCCTGGGCCGGGATGCCGGCCATGAACTCAAGCGCCGCGGCGGGCCGGGCTTCCTCTCGACCTGATCCTGTGCCGCCCCTAGAGTCGCAACATGCGTCCGACCCTGCGATTGTTTCCGGCTCTCTGCGGAATAGCCCTCCTGCTCGCGGCCTGCGAGACGGCACCGGTCACCGGCCGCTCGCAGATCATGCTGGTGAGCGAGAACGAGGAGCGACAGATGGGCCTGCAGGCCTACCAGCAGGTGCTGGCCAAGGAACCCCTGTCGCACAACGCGCAAGCCACCGCGCTGGTCGAGAAGGTCGGGCGGCGCATCGCGGCGGCGGCCGAGCGGCCACCAGGGGAAATGTGGCGCGCGCCGCACTACCGCTGGGAGTTCAAGACCTTCGACAAGAACGAGCCCAATGCCTTCTGCCTGCCGGGCGGCAAGGTTGCCGTCTATACCGGCCTGCTGCCGATTACCCGGACCGAGGCGGGCCTGGCCGTTGTGATCGGCCACGAGGTGGCGCATGCGCTGGCGCGTCACGGTGCCGAGCGCATGAGTGATCAAATGGTGGCATCGGTCGGCGTGGCGGCCGCCGCCGCGGCGCTCTCAACCACCGTCAGTGGCCGCAACCGCGCCTACCTGCCGGCGATGATGGCGGCGGTGGGCGCCGGCGCCACGGTGGGCTTCATCCTGCCGATGTCGCGGGCCCAGGAATCGGAAGCCGACCGCATCGGGCTGGTGCTGATGGCGCTGGCCGGCTACGACCCGCGTGCGGCGATCGCCGTGTGGGAGCGCATGCGCGCCGCCAAGGCCGGCAGTGGCGGCCAGGCCGAATGGCTGAGCACGCATCCCGCCGACACGACACGGATCAACAACATCAAGGGCTGGGTGAACGAAGCCATGAGGTATTATCGTCCCCGTGACTGACACACTCGAATACGATGCCTCCGGGTTGCTTTGCCCATTGCCGGTGCTGCGGGCCAACCGCAAGCTGCGCGAGCTCACGAGCGGCGGGCTGCTCACGGTCCGCGCCACCGATCCCGCCGCCGAGCAGGACTTTCCCGCCTATTGCCGCCAGACAGGACACGAACTTGTCTCAAGCACGCGCGACGGCGAGACACTGGTCTTCGTGATCCGGAAACGCTAGGGACCAAGTCGTCAATTCTCCAGAGAGCGCTCATGCCCCAGGTCACCTTCAACACGATCGACACCGCCGACGTTTCCGGAAAGCGCGTGCTGGTGCGCGTCGATCTCAACGTGCCGATGAAGAACGGCAAAGTCACCGACGCCACGCGCATCGAGCGCGCCGCACCCACCATCGCCGAGCTCGCGGCCAAGGGTGCGCGCGTCGTCGTGCTGAGCCACTTCGGCCGACCCGACGGCAAGCGCGTGCCGGAGATGTCGCTCAAGGCGCTGGTCGAGCCGCTGTCGGCCGCGCTCGGCAGGCCGGTCGCCTTCACCGAGGATTGCATCGGGCCGGTGGCCGAGGACGCGGTGCGGGCGATGAAGCCCGGCGAGATATTGCTGTTGGAGAATCTCCGCTTCCACAAGGAGGAGGAGAAGAACGACGCGGCCTTCATCGACAGGCTGTCGGTGCTGGGCGACCTCTACGTGAACGACGCCTTCTCGACGGCGCATCGCGCGCATGCTTCGACCGAGGGCATCGCCAACCGCCTGCCGGCGGTGGCGGGACGGCTGATGCAGGCCGAGCTCGAGGCGCTCGACAAGGCGCTGGGCAGTCCGCAGCGGCCGGTCTGCGCCGTGATCGGTGGCGCCAAGGTGTCGACCAAGCTCGACCTGCTGGGCAACCTCGTCGGCAAGGTCGACAAGCTCATCATCGGCGGCGGCATGGCCAACACCTTCCTGCATGCGCAGGGCATCGAGGTCGGCAAGTCGTTGTGCGAGAAGGACCTGGCGCCAACGGCGCGCGAGATCCTGGAGAAGGCCAAGGCCGCCAAGTGCACGGTGCTGCTGCCGGTCGACGTCGTGGTGGCACGCGAGTTCAAGGCTGGCGCCGTCAGCGCCGTGGTCGACGCCGATGCCTGCCCCGACGATCAGATGATCCTCGATGTCGGCCCCAAGTCGGTCGCGCTGTACGAGGCAGAAGTGCGCGCGTGCGCCACGTTGGTGTGGAACGGGCCGCTCGGCGCCTTCGAGATTCCCCCGTTCGATGCCGGCACGGTGGCGCTGGCGCGCACCGTGGGCCAGCTGACGGGCTCGAAGCGACTGCTGTCGGTCGCGGGCGGCGGTGACACGGTGGCGGCGCTGGCCGCGGCGGGCGTCGAGGAACAATTCTCCTATGTCTCGACGGCGGGCGGCGCCTTCCTCGAATGGATGGAAGGCAAGACCCTGCCCGGCGTTGCGGCGCTCATTCGGGCAGCTTAAGAGTCGGGGCATGAGTGCCCCCACGACGCCACCCGATCGTCCCCGCCTGCCTTGGGATCCGCCGGAGCATTTCGAGAAGCGCGTCCCCGACGGCGACAATCGCGAGCGGCTGGTCTGCGGCCGCTGCGAGTTCATCCACTACCAGAATCCCAAGGTCGTCGCGGGCGCCGTCTGCACGTGGGGGGACAAAATCCTCCTCGCCAAGCGCGCCATAGAGCCGCGCAAGGGCTTCTGGACGGTGCCGGCCGGCTACATGGAACTGGGCGAGACCACCGAGCAGGCGGCAGCACGCGAGGCGCAGGAAGAAGCCTGCGCCACCATCGAGATCGACCGGCTGCTCGCCATGTACAGCGTGGCGCGTATCGGCCAGGTGCAGATCATGTACCGCGCCCGGCTGGTCAGCACCGATGTTGCGGCCGGTGTCGAGAGCGAGGAAGTGGCGCTGGTCGACTGGGCCGACATTCCCTGGGAGCAGCTCGCCTTCCCGACCGTGGTGTGGGCGCTCGCCCACTTCCATGAGTCGCGCGGCATGACCGACTTCGCGACCTATTCCAATCCGATCGGCGATCTCGCGCGCATGTGGCCGCCGCGCAAGCCGGCAGGAGTCTAACCCGCCCCGAAGGAGGAGCCCATGCCGAGCAGCGCCTGGAATATCGATGTGGTGCGTTCACGCGAGGCCATGGGGCGCGTCTTCGACGCGATGGGCGGCAACCTGGATTGGCGCGGCATCGTCGTCGCCCATCTCGATACCGGATTCACCGACCACATCGTCTTCAACCTGAGCGGTCCGACGCCGGCGCTTCGCATCTCCGACGGCATCAACTACATGGAGCCGGGCGCCGCCGAGGCGCGCGACCCGCTCAACTACTCCGGCGGCCTGACGGTGTATCCCGGACACGGCACGCGGACACTCGGCGCGCTGTGCGGCAATCTTCCCGGCACCTACACCGGCGTGTGTCCGACGGTACCGGTCGTGCCCTATCGGATCACCAACGGCGTCATGCTGACCGGCCAGACCATCGTCAATGCGTCGCTGGCGATCATGGACGCGGTGGATCGCCACCTCGCCGATGTGATCTCCATCAGCCTGGGCGTGCAGTCGGTCTTCGGCAACCGCAAGCAGATGCGTGCGCTGGGCCGCGCCGTCGACCATGCCTACGAGCGCGGCGTCATCGTGGTCGGCGCCGCCGGACAGACCGCGAATGCGCCGCAGCTCATCGGCTTCACGGTCTATCCGGGGCGCTATTCGCGTAGCATCCTGGTGGGCGGCATCAATGCCGAGCGCAAGATCTGCTTCGACTATGACGACGGTCGCAAGTACATCGACGTGTGGGCGCCGGCCGACGACGTGCGCCGGCCCAACTCGGTGTTCGGTCTGCCGGAGCCCTTCTCGGACGTCGGCGGGTCGGGCGACGGCACGTCCTATGCGACGGTCCATGTTGCAGGCGCGGCCGCGATGTGGCTCAGGATGCGCGGCGATGAACTCGACGCCGGAGGATACACCGGGTGGCAGCGCGTGGAAGCCTTCCGGGCCATGCTGCGGGCCAACAAGCAGGCGCTCGCCGGCAACGACGTGCCGACCAAGCCGACCCCCAAGGACACCGGCATTCTGGACTGCGTGGCCCTTCTGGACGGCACGCTGCCGAAGCTCGCGAACCTCAAGAAGGCGCCGCGCGCCGAGCCCGAGGTGAACTGAAGAGTTCGTGTCTTCGATTGCCCGATTTGTCGGTACTTGCTGTTATCGTACAAACGTCCGTTCAACGGACGAAATCGGAGGAAACCATGCTTACTGCAGTCAATAATGATCTGCTGACGCGTGTTGGACCCGGTACGCCGATGGGCGAGTTGATACGCCAATACTGGATTCCCGCCTGCCTTTCGGAAGAATTGAAGCCGGACGGTGAGCCGATGCGGCTCCTGCTGCTGGGCGAGCAGCTGATCGCGTTCCGCGACACCGATGGCCGGATCGGTGTCATGGAGCATCGTTGCCCGCACCGCTGCGCCTCGCTGTTCTTCGGACGCAATGAAGAGGGTGGCCTGCGCTGCATCTATCACGGCTGGAAATTCGACGTGGAAGGCAACTGCCTCGACATGCCGAACGTGCCACCGGCGCAGGACTTCAAGCACCGCGTCAAGGCCAAGGCCTACACGGTCGTCGAGCGCGCCGGCTTCGTCTGGACCTACATGGGTCCCCGCCAGGATGCGCCGCCGCTGCCGAATATCGAGATCCTGATGCTGCCCGAGGCGGAGCGCTTCACGCGCGTCCACCAGCGCGAATGCAACTGGTTCCAATCGCTGGAAGGCGACATCGACACCTCGCATTTCGGCTTCCTGCATATCGGCGGGCTGAAAGTGGAGGACGTCGACTCCAACACCATCCATCGCTGGGGCGTCGGTGATCGCGCGCCCGACTACAAGGCGGCGGAGACGGAATGGGGCACGATGTACGCGGCCTATCGCCCGGCCGATCCAGGCACCTACTACTACCGCTTCGCCCACTTCCTGTTCCCGTTCATCACCTTCACACCCAACGGCTCGTTCGAGGATCAGATCGCGTGCACGCTGAACGTGCCGATGGATGACACGCACACCATGACCTACAATGTCGCCTGGAAGCAGAAGACTCGGCCGCTGGAGACGCTGGCGAACGGCGACTGGATCCCGGGCCTGGCGCCCGACATGAAGTTCCTGCCCAACACCAACGACTGGTACGGCCGTCATCGCCTCGTGGCGCGTCGCGAGAACGATTACTTCATCGATCGCGACATGCAGAGGAACGTCAATTACACCGGCATCCAGGGCATCGGCCGCCAGGACCAGGCGGCGGTCGAATGCATGGGCGAGATCGTCGATCGCAGCCTCGAGCATCTGGCGCCCTCCGATCGCATGATCGCCATCACGCGCAAGCGGCTGCTGACCGCGGCGCAGGAACTGATGAACGAGAAGAAGGTGCCTGCCACGGTCGACAATCCGGACATCTATCGCGGCGCGCGCGGCGGTGCGTTCATCGCCTCGGCCAAGCTCGATTGGCTCGACGCCTATGCCGAGAACCTGCAGACGGCCAAGAGCCCGCTCGGTCTCCTGACACGGATGGCCGTGGCGGCCGAATAGGCTGCTCCCAGCGTCAGCCCTCGTTGGCGAAGGGATTGTTCGGCCCGTCCCAATAGCGCTTGAGCAACGGCACCTGCAGGAAAGCGAAGACCAGCGTCAGCGGGAAGCTCAGGAACATCTTGCTGGCGATCCAGGTGTCGGTCGTGAAGCCGCGCCACATCACCTCGTTGACCGCCGCCAGCACGAAGAAGAACAGCGTCCAGCGCAGCGTGAGCTTGTGCCAGCCCTCGTCGGTCAGGCGGAAGGCCGTGCCGAACAGCGGCTTGAGCAACGGCCGGCGGAACAGCAGCAGGCCGCCGCCCAGGATCGTGCCGAACAGGCAGTTCACGATGGTGGGCTTCAGCTTGATGAAGGTGTCGTCCTGCAGCCAGATGGTGAGGCCGCCGAACACCAGCACGAAGAAGCCGCCGACCAGCGGCATGACCGGCCAGCGCTTCTCGAGCCAGCGGTAGCAGGGCAGCGCGATCGCGGTCGCCACGATGAAGATGCCGGTGCCCCAATAGCTGCCCCAGCGGCCGTTGGCGATGAAGAACAGCACCAGCGGCCCGAGCTCCAGGGCGGTGGCGTAGAACCGCCGCATGCCGCCCTGCTCTTCCGTCTTCTCGGTCATGCCGGCAGCCCCATCAATCCGCGCGCAAAGGCGCGCGCTTCGAACGGCCTCAAATCGTCGATGCCCTCACCGACGCCGATGGCGACGACAGGCAGCTTGAACTTCTCCGCCAACGCCACCAGCACGCCGCCCTTGGCGCTGCCGTCGAGCTTGGTCACCACCAGCGCG
>JAUXWB010000496.1 GCA_030684475.1 Reyranella sp.
CCATGGTGCCGCCGCCCAAGACCAATGCATGGCGTTGAGGTGCGCGTTGTTCGCTTTGCGACATTCTTTGTCCTCCCATATCGACGGATGCCCCACGGGCGGGGCAATATCGCGCCCAAGTTAGACAGTTTTAACCTGGGAGAAAACGTATGAGCGCCACCAAGGACATCGGCATCAGCACCGACGGCGCCGTTGGCATCGTCGAGATCCAGCGTCCGCCGCACAACTTCTTCGACAATTCACTGATCAACCAGATCGCCGATGCCTTCGAGGCGTTCGACCGGGACACCAACATCCGCGCCTATGTACTCTGCGCGCAGGGCAAGTCGTTCTGCGCCGGCGCCGATTTCGCCAACCGTCCG
This sequence comes from Reyranella sp., assembly GCA_030684475.1. Classification (GTDB taxonomy): domain Bacteria; phylum Pseudomonadota; class Alphaproteobacteria; order Reyranellales; family Reyranellaceae; genus Reyranella. Next base: position 363 of record JAUXWB010000496.1, read on the forward strand.
CAGACCGGCGCGGCCGAGAGCGGCAAGCATCTGTACAAGGAGGCGACCCGCCTGTTCCGCTCCAAGAAGCCGAGCGTGGGCGCGATCCAGGGACCGGCGATCGGCGGCGGCCTCGGCCTCGCCCTGATGCCCGACTTCCGCGTTACCTGCGCCGAGGGCCGCTTCGCCGCCAACTTCACGCGGCTGGGCTTCCATCCGGGCTTTTCGCTCACCTTCACGCTGCCGCGCCTGATCGGCCAGCAGAAAGCGAACCTGATGTTCTATACGGGCCGTCGCATCGGTGGCGAGGAAGCCGTCGCCTGGGGCATGGCCGACGTGCTGGTGCCGCAGGCCGACGTGCGCAAGGCCGCGATCGATCTCGCCAAGGAGATCGCCGAGAGCGCGCCGCTCGCGGTGATGTCGACACGCGAGACCATGCGCCGCGGCTTCGCCGACGGCGCCGAGATCGCCACCGAACGCGAGCTCACCGAGCAGGACTGGACGCGCAAGACCGAGGATTTCAAGGAAGGCATCAAGTCCTACGCCGAGAAGCGGCCCGGCAACTGGAAGGGCCGCTAGATCTCGATGGGACAAGTCACAGGCAAGGTTGCCGTCGTCACCGGCGGCGCCTCGGGCATTGGCGAGGCCTGCTCGGAGACGCTGGCGCGGGAGGGCGCGGCAGTTCTCATCACCGACATCGACGACGCGCTCGGCAAGGATGTCGTCGCCCGCA
>JAUXWB010000497.1 GCA_030684475.1 Reyranella sp.
TAACAGGAGATGCGCGATGAACCAGGACTTCGCCCCGATCAAGCGCAAGCGACTCTCTGACGAAGTCTCGGCGCAGATCCAGGTGCGCATCGCCTCGGGCGAGCTGCGCTCGGGCGACAAGCTGCCGCCGGAGCGCGAGTTGGCCGAAAGCTTTGGCGTCAGCCGCGGCGCGGTGCGCGAGGCGCTGCGCAATCTCGAGCGCACCGGCCTCATTGCGTTGCAGGCAGGTGCCCACGGCGGCGCCTTCATCGGCCAGGGCGATCCCGGCCTGATCGGCGACAGCTTCCGCAACCTCTACCAGCTCGGCAGCGTGTCGCTCGACGAACTCACCGAGGCGCGGCTGTGGCTCGCCTCGACCGTGGTGCGCATCGCCTGCGCGCGCACGACCGACGCCGATCTTGCCGCGATGACCGCCAACGTCGACGAAGCCGAGCGCCTGCTAAAGGCCAAGCGCTATGACGACAAGATCGACATCCACATCGAGTTCCACAATCTGCTGGCCCGCGCCACCGGCAACGCCGTCATGGCCATGCTGATGGGGGCGCTGATGGAGGTCATGCGCGACTTCGCCCATGCCGCCGGCGGCGAGCGCAACGACCTCACCATCAAGGCGCGACGTCGCCTGCTCGCCGCACTTGGCAAGCGCGACGCCGACGCCGCGGTAACGGCCATGACCGAGCATCTGGAAAGCCTGCGCGGCCGCTATCGCGACCGCATGGCGCCGCACCGCGCGAAGAAAGCGATGAACTAGATGAAACCCCTCGCCGGCATGCGGGTCGTCGACTTCACCAGCATGATCGCCGGGCCTTACTGCACGCGCCTGCTGGCCGACTGCGGCGCCGAGGTGCTGAAGATAGAAGAGCTGCACGGCGACCACATGCGCTCGCGGCCGCCGCTGCGCACCGGCCACAGCACCTATTTCGGCCATCTCAATGCCGGCAAGAAGAGCGTCGCCCTCGATCTCAAGAGCGCCGAGGGGCGCCAGGCCGCGCAGGATCTGGTGGCCGCGAGCGACATCGTGGTCGAGAATTTCCGGCCCGGCGTCATGAAACGCCTTGGTCTCGACTACGCCGCCCTCGCGGTGGCAAAACCCGATCTCGTTTATTGCTCGATCTCGGGCTTCGGCCAGACCGGCCCGCGCGCCGAACAGCCGGCCTACGCGCCCGTGATCCATGCGGCGAGCGGCTTCGATCATACGCAATTCACTTATCAGGACGGCCAGGAGAAGCCCGCCAAGACCGGCATCTTCGTGGCCGACGTACTGGCCGCGGTTTATGCCTTCGGCGCCATCCAGACCGCGCTGATCGGCCGGCTGCGCCACGGCAACGGCCAGTTCATCGACGTGGCGTTGATGGATTCGATGATCAACCTGCTGGTCTTCGAATGCCAGGAGGCGCAGTTCCCGTCGAAGGAGCGGCGGCCGCTCTATGTGCCGATGCGGGCGCGCGACGGTTTCGTGATCGTGGCGCCGGTGAACCAGCGCAACTTCGAGCAGCTTGCCGATGCAGTCGGCCATCCCGAATGGAAGGCCGATCCGCGCTTCGCCACCGTCGCCGCCCGCACGACGCACTGGGACGCGCTGATGGCAGTCCTCGAGGAATGGACGACCCTGCGGACCGCCCGCGACTGCGAGGACACTCTCATGAAAGCGGGCGTGCCCTGCTCGCGCTACCTCACCGTGGCCGAGGCCATGGCCGATCCGCAGCTCGCGGCGCGCGGTTCGCTGGCCACGGTGACCGACGGCGCCGGCAGCTTCCTGGTGCCCAATCCGCCATTCCGTTTCGGCGACGGCTCGGTCGGCGTCGGTCCGGATGTACCGGCGCTGGGCGCCGATACCGAATTCATGCTCGAGAAAGTTTCTGGGAGGAAACAATGATGAAGAGACGAACAGGTCTGCTCAGTCTTGCCTTGGCGCTAGCTGCATTTCCTGCTGCCGCCCAGGCGCCCTATCCCGACAAGCCGATCCGGCTGGTCGTGCCCTATGCACCAGGCGGCACCACCGACATCATGGCGCGCACCCTGCAGGCGCCGCTGTCGAAAGTGCTGGGCCAGCCGGTAATCGTCGACAACAAGGCGGGCGCGGCCGGCGCCATCGGCACCAAGCAGGTGGCGAACGCAGCGCCCGACGGCTACACGCTGGTGTTTGGCAACAATGGGCCGAGCGCCATCGTGCCGTTGATCCAGAAGGACGTGGGTTACGATCCGATCAAGGATTTCGCGCCTGTGTCGCTGGTCTCGATCGCGCCGCTCACCCTGGTCGTGCATCCCAGCGTGCCGGCCAGCAACGTCAAGGAACTGATCGCCTACGCCAAGACACAGCCCGATGGCGTTGAGTATGCAACGGCGGGCGCGGGCTCGTTCGGCCATCTCGCCACCGAATTGTTCGGCAAGGAGGCCGGCATAAAACTGCTGCACGTGCCCTACAAGGGCCAGGCACCTTCGACCATGGCGGCGCTGAATGGCGAAGTGAAAATGCTGCTCACCACCTCGTCAGACACGCAGGATGCCGCGGTCAAGACCGGCAAGCTAAAACTGCTCGCGGTCTCGACCGCCAAGCCCTCGCCGCTGATGCCGGGCGCGCCGACCATCGGCCAGTCATTGCCGGGCTACGAGGCTGTCGTCTGGTTCGGCATCCTGGCGCCGGCCGGAACACCCGAGCCGGTGATCGCCAAGCTGAACGCCGCCATCCGCGAGGTCCTGGCGAACCCCGAACTGCAACAGAAGTTCGTGGGTTATGGCGGCGTCGCCACGGGGAGCACGCCGGCCGAATTCGCCGCCATGATCAACGC
>JAUXWB010000498.1 GCA_030684475.1 Reyranella sp.
GGTGCGCCGCGCCGTCGGCGTCTGGTCGGAGGGCCAGGCGATCAGCTTCAACATCATCGAGCAGGCCGAGCGTTCCGACTCGGTGACCTGCGTGCTGACCGACGGCCACGACCCCGAGGCGCTGCGCGCCTACTGCAACAAGCAGTGCGGCGTGATCCTGGGCCACGGCATCGGCGATCTCTCCGGCAAGGCCTTCCGTGTGGCGCACATGGGTCACGTCAACGCCCCGATGGTCCTTGGCACGCTCGGCGTGATCGAGATGAGCCTTGGTGCGCTCGGTGTTCCCCATGGCAAGGGCGGCGCCCAGGCCGCGATCGACTGGCTGAGCGATCAGGTAAAGGCTTAGAATCGGCGTCATTCTCTTCCTCTTCGCGGAGTCCGCGAAGGGGAAGTGCCCTCGTCATACGAGGGCGATGGGGTTCATGACCCCCTCCGTCACCGTAAGACGGTGACACCTCCCCCGCAGACGGGGAGGAGAAGGTAGACGGATAAGCAAAGAGCGCCTCCGCGGAGGCGCTCTTTGCTTTTCAGGCTGGTTGAACCACTTCGGGGTGCAACCTTGACATGCAATTGCCCAAGCCAAATAATTTGCGAAACGCTTAGTCGCGCAGGGGGTGCTACGTGAGCTTTCTGTTCAAGTCCCTGCGCGAAGTCGCCTATGCGATCGGCGTGTTCGTTGTCGGCATGATCGGCGGCGTGATCGCCTACCATATCTTCCTGCTGATCGCCGTCTCTGCCGGCTTGGAGCATATCGACGGCTCCCGCGACGCGGTGAATGGGGCGGGGATGCTGATAGGCTTTATCATCCTGCTGATTCACGTCGCTGTCCGGATTTTCCGTCGGAAGAAGCCGGCCTAGGGCAATCAAGTGGCCGACACCACGCTGGGCAGCAGAGGCGGCCGTCTCCTGGTCGAGGCCCTCGGGTTTGTCGTCCTGGCCTATATCGCCTACGCGGTGACCATGTCGCTCTGGCCGCCGCCCGAGCCGAAGCGATTGTCGGCAGCGGAGTCGGTGGACCTGATTGTTGCGCCGGGGGTGTCGGTTGAACTGATGCCGGCGGCGAAGTCCCTGAACGGCGCGCGCTTTGCCGGTTTCGATGTCTCGCCGGATGGGGCGATCGTTGTTTCCACCGAGGCGGTAGCGGCCAGCCGTGTTGTCGACATGGCGAACGGCGAAGCGGTGTTCACCGACGGCACCGCGATCACCTCCTTCGCTTTCGTGGCCGGTGAGCTCGCGGCGGTCGACAGCGACGGCCGGGTAGGGGTCAACAGCGATGGCCGGTTTCAGCCCGTCGGCGACGGCCCGGTGCGCGGCTTTCGCCTCGGCGCGTCGAGCGACGGTTCGCGGCTCTTCTTCCTGCGTACGGACTATGACGGCGAAGGCAACGTACCGGCCCTGTTGTCGATGGTCGAAGGGGCGGCGCCCGAGGTGCTGACGGGATCGTTCGATCCCCTCAGGGCCGTCGGCGGTGACGCACTGCAAACGTATTTCTCGTTGGGCGGTGCGCTGTTCCAGCTCTTCGAACCTGGCCGGTCCGCGTTACTTCTGGCGCTGCCCGACGCGACGCAATCCGTCGTCGGCATCGGCGTCTCTGGAGGCGCGCTGTATTTCGCCACGGAACGGGCGGTCTATACGCTCGTCGATCAGATCGTGCTGCCGCTGGTGATCGGCATCGGCGGCGACCTTCGCATCCTCGGCAGCGACCTCTACGTCCTCGACGTGCGGCAGGCGCGTGTCTACCGGATCGCTCTTTCGACGGCGGGTCGATCATGAGGACGCGGTGGTGGTTGCCCGTTCCATTGCTGCTGTCGGCCTTGCTGACGGGCGGGGCGCCCGCCTGGGCCGACGGCGATCCTTTGCGCAAAGCTCTCGACAGGCTGAGGGTGGCGATAGAGGCGCTGGGTGAGCCGAAAGCGGGCGAGGTGGCCTCGGAGCGTGACCGGCTTGTGGAAGTGTTCTCCGATATCGACCAGCGTGCGCGCAATTTGGCTTCGGACCGGGAATCGGTGGAAGCCGGGCGCAAGAAGTTCGAGGCCCTGGGTCGCGACCGCGATGCGAAGATGCGGCAGTTCGACCTCGAGATGTCGACATTCGACAACGACTTTGCCGACCTCGTGCGCCGCGGGAAGATACACGATGCCGATGCGCAAGGGGCGAACGCCGCAATAGCGGCTGCAACGACGTCGGCCCAGATCGCGAGCGCCCAAGCCTGGGGCGCTCGCGTGACCGCGCGAAAGGCCATGCTGGAACGCGAACTCGCGGCACTCAAGGCACGGTATGACGACATCAACCGGCGGCGGCTTGCCTTGCTCGACGAGGTCGCGCTGCAGGCGCAAGACTACAACTGGCTGCAGAAGAGGAGCGCCTGGGTCGATCGCGAGACGTCCGGACTACTGCGCGAATGCGCGGCCGCCTTGTCGCAGGCATTCGCCTTGAAGCAGATCGCCAATGCCCCGAAGCGCGACATCACCTATCAGTCGCCCGACATGCTGGCGGACAAGATCGCGAAGGATCTCGTAGCCACCTACGCCAAGGAAGTGGCGCTAAAGCCCTTGGAGGGCGAAAGGGTAGCCAGACAGCTGTCGGAGGCGTCGAAGCAGATCTCAAGCTTCACCAAGCCACTGCTGGGGCTGGACGCGAGCATCACGATCAAGAAGGCAGGCGCTCTTGTTGGCAGGGCGAGCGTCGCCTTCACTTTGGCGGATATCGCCCTCGATGCGGGCAACGCCGGTGCTGATCAGGTGACGCTGGAAGTCGCGAAAAATACCTTCCTGATCGGCGACTACGGCGCGGCGATGCAGGACATCATCCAGGCGAAGGGTGCGCCGGGAATGCAGACACCGGAATATCTCGCCATGCGCGCCGAAATGGAGCGTCTCGCCGCCAGCTTGCCGTCGGGCGAAGCCGAAGTGCTCCGGCTTTCCTTCTACAACGTATCAGCGCTCATTTCGGCACTTGCCTCGGGCGCCGGACAATACGTGGGCCGAAAAACTGGCCTATTTGCGGGCAAGGCCACGCGTCATATCAACAACCTCGACCGCGCCACACATGGTCCAGGGGGTGTGAAACGCTTTACCAAAGGCCTGGAAGCGGTCGGCGCTGCCAGTGGTGACGACTTGACCAAGATTACGGCCCGGGGGGTGCTCGAAAATCTTCGAGAGGCAGACGAGGCCCGCCAGGCGCGGTTGCCGCCGAAGTAGTAGACCGGCGCGGCGGCCGCGATCGACTGGCTGAGCGATGAGGTGAAGGCGTAGAGCCTTTTCTCCTCACCTTCGCGGAGGCCGCGCTGAGAGGAGAAGGTGGACTGAAACGAAAAGAGCGCCTCCGCGGAGGCGCTCTTTGTATTTTAAGGCTCAAGTCCTAAGTCAGCGTCGCCACCAACCGCGCTTGGGCTTCTCCGGCGGAACGTCCGCCACCGGGATGACCGGGGCCGGCGGCGGCTCCGGCGCCTGCATGACGACGGGGGGGGGGACCGGCGCAGACATGTAGGCCGATGCCGACGGCGGTGCGGGCGGCGGCGGAGGAGGCGGGGCCGCTTCCACATTCACCTGCAGGCCGGGATCATAGGGCGCATGCTCGCGGGGTGTAGGCTCGCTGGGGACGGCCATCGAGTCGGGCATGGAAGCGGTCGCGGTATAGCGCTCTTCCGGCTCCGTGGGCTCCTGTCGGGCCGGCGCATCGGAGGCGAACTCCTCCGAGGTGTAGTCGCGCTCGCGCGGCGCGTGCTCGCCGTTGGGCTCGGCCTCGCCAGGTTCGCGACGCCGGCGACGGCCGCCGCGGCGGCCGCGGCGACGGCGTCGATCGCCTTCGCCCTCGCCACCACGGTCACCCGAGGGATGACGCTCGCCATCAGCGCGCGCGCCTTCGCCTTCGGTCACATCGCCGTCCTGCTCATCGCGGGGCTGGTCATGGCCATTCTCGGCCGCGCCATTCGGAGCGCGTTCGCCAGCGGGGAATTCCTCGCCGGCAGACCGGGGAGGCCGGTCGGCGCCTTCGCCTTCGGGGCGGTCGCCCCGACGGCGCCGCCGGCGACGGCGGCGGCCACGACCATCGCGGCCTTCGCCTTCCTCGCCCTCGGGGCGGCGTTCGCTGCGCTCGCCGGGTTCACCGGCATCGCCCGCCTCACGGTCTTCGACATCGTCTGGTTCGTCGCCCAACGGCGCCTCGCGCGCGACCTCGTCGTAGTTGGCGCGGGCCAGTTCC
>JAUXWB010000506.1 GCA_030684475.1 Reyranella sp.
CAAGGGCTGAGCCTCCTTGAGGCGCGTGTCGGCCAGTTCGCCGGCGGCTTCGAGGATCGGGTAGGCCACCGACGTCAGGTGGCCGTTGATGCGCTTGAAATCGCGGATCACGTCCATGTGGATCGAGCTGGTCTCGATCGACTCCGCCCGGCCTTCGCGCAGGCGGGCGTAATGGCTGTCGGCGGCCCGCGCTTCGGCCTCGCGCATGGCGGTCTTCTCCGCGACCAGTCGGCGGGCCAACGCGATGTCGCGGGTCGTGAAGACATTCATCGCCAGACGCAGGTTTTCCAGAACGCGGGCGTGGAAAGCCCTGAGTTCGGCCGTTCCCTCGGGAGAGAAGGCATAGCGGTTCCTGATCTTCTTGGCCGCGAGTTCCATCAGGTTCTTGTCGATGATGTCGCCGACATGCTCGAGATTGGTCGTGAAGGTCAGGATCTCGACGTAGCGTTTGCCGTCCTCTTCGCCAAGTTCGTTGTGCGAGGTCTGGATGAGATAGAGCTTGATCGCCTCGTAAAGTCGGTCGACCGCGTCGTCGGCGGCTTCGATGGACTTCACCGCCTTGGGGTCGTTGCGCTCGAAGACGTCCATCGTCCGTTGCAGCATGTCGGCCACGCGGTCGCCGAGGTTCAGCGTCTCGCGCAGCGCACAGCCCAGGGCCTCGGCGGGGGAGTCGAGGACGTTGGGGTCGAGATGGCGCGGCCGGCCGGGATCGTCGGCCACCGGCTTGTCAGGCAACAGGTGACGGCAGGCCCAGGCGACCACGTCGATCAGCGGCAGGAACAGGATTGCCATGGCGACGTTGAAGGCGGTGTGGAAGTTGACAGCGAGGCGCGTCGGCGAAGGATCGACCCAGGTCATGGCCTGCAGCACCGGCCCCAGGAAGGCTAGGATGGCGAGGCCGACGATGCTACGCGTGATCAGGTTGGCGAGCGGCACGCGGCGCGCCTTCACCTCCGCGCCGGCCTGCGCCATGTAAGGCGCCAGCGCCCCTCCGATATTGGCGCCGATCACCAGGGCCAGCGCGAGCTTGGGCTCGACGAGGCCGCTGCCGGCAAACGACATGATCAGCAGCACGATCGACAGGCTCGAATGCACGAACCATGTGGCGAGCGCGGCCAGCACGACGGCGATCACATACTCATCCTGCAGGCCCTGGAGCGCAGCCATGAAGGCAGGGGCGCTGCGCAGCGGCAGGGTGGCGAGCGCCAGCAACTTCAGGGACAGCAGCATCAGCCCGAGCCCGATGGCGACGCGGCCGAGATGGCGGGCCTTCTCGGATTCGCTCGACAGGAAGGAGATCACGCCCACACCGATCATCAGCGGCGACACCCAGCCGAGGTCGAACGACAGGATCTGAGCGGCGATGGTGGTGCCGACATCGGCGCCCAGCATGACGGCGAGCGCGATCGACAACGGGATCAGGCCGCGCCCGGCGAAAGAAGAGAGTAACAGCGCGGTGGCGGTGCTCGACTGCAGCAGGCCGGTGATAGCAAGGCCGCCTGCGAAGGCGGTGAAGCGGTTGCGCGAGCAGGCGCCGATGGCGCGGCGCAGGGTGGCGCCGAAGGCGCGCGTCAATCCGGTGCGCACCATGCGCACGCCCCATAGCAGCAGGCAGACGCTGCCCAGGACGTTCAGGATCGTCTCGATGCCGTGCATGATTGCGGAATCCTACGCCTCGAGGATCGACGATGAAAGTTTTTTGACGGTTTTGTTACGTCCGTGAGCTTACGCGGCCAGCCGCATCGCTTCGTCCATGAACGCCCGTACCAAGGCAACACGGCGGCGCTCCTGCAGGCACACGGCATATTCGGCCACCGCAAGATCACGGTCGGTGATGGCGACGCGCCTGAAGCGCCGGTCCTCGCCGAGTTCGCTGGCGAACACCGCACCGACGCCGAAGCCCGCCGCCACCGCCTCGCGGACGCCCTCGCGGGTCTGCACCTCGACGATCGAGCCAGGCCGGACGTCAGCCGAGGCCATGGCCTGCTCAAGCACTTCGCGGGTGATCGAGCCGCGCTCGCGCAGCACCAGCTCCTGGCCGTTGAGGGCGGCGAGGGGAGCACGGCCCTTCCGGGCGAGCGGATGGTGGGCCGGTGCGAACAGCACCACTCGGTCGGTGCGCAGCCGCACGGCATGCAGGCGCGGGTCGGACACGCTCTTGGCCATGACGGAGACATCGGCCTCATGCCGCAGCAGGCGTTCGAGCACGACGGCGGAATTGTCGATCGAGAGCGCAAAGGTGAGGCCGCCGGCGCGCTTCCTGAGGGCTGCCATGATCGGCACGACATGGTGCGCCGAATCGGCCGCGATCCTGAGATGGCCGCGGGTCAGCGCTTGCTCACCGGCCAGCAGGGCGCGGGCTTCGTCGTTGAGCGCAAACAGCCGGGTGGTGACGCCATGGAGCTGACGGCCGGTCTCGGTCGGTGTGACTGTGCGGCCGCGGCGGTCGAAAAGGTGCACGCCGTAGGCTTTCTCCAGCGCCGTCACCTGGCCGGAGAGGTTGGGCTGGCTCAGACCCGAGGCGCGGGCGGCGGCGGAGAAGGAGCCAGCCTCGGCCACGAGATGGAAGGCGCGGAGTTGGGTCGGCGTCATATATGTGAAACCTATAGGTAGCATATGGAATATATACTGGACGGATAGAAGATGCGAGCCGATCATTGCCGCCATGACCACCCAGAAACCTGCCGCCTCTGAAACCGGCGATCCGCTGCTGCTGACGCCGGGCCCGCTCACCACCTCGGCCAGCGTGAAGCAGGCCATGGTTCACGACTGGGGCTCGCGCGACGCGGGCTTCCTCGCCATCAACAAGATGGTGCTCGACAAAGTCGTCGAGCTGGCCGGCGCCCAGGGCAGTCACGTAACAGTGCCGGTCCAGGGTTCCGGCACCTTTGCTGTCGAGGCGATGATCACTTCCTTCGTCCCCAAGGCCGGCAAGCTGCTGGTCCTGATCAACGGCGCCTACGGCCAGCGGGCCTTGAAAATCGCCCAGATCGCCGGCCGCGCCGCGGCCTCGCTCGAAACGCCCGAGGACACGCCGCCCGATCTCGCCCAGCTCGAGAAGGTGCTGAGCGATGACAAGACCATCAGCCACGTCTTCGCCGTCCATTGCGAGACCACCTCGGGCATCCTCAATCCCATCGCCGAGGTCGCCGCCATCGTTGCCAAGCATGGCCGCCGCCTGCTGGTCGATTCGATGAGCGCTTTCGGCGCCCTCGAGATCGATGCCCGCAAGATCTATTACGACGCGCTGGCCGCCTCCTCGAACAAGTGCCTCGAAGGCGTGCCGGGCCTGGGCTTTGTCGTTTGCCGCAACACCGCACTCGCCGAGTGCAAGGGCAACGCCACCACCCTGGTGCTCGACCTGTTCGACCAGGCTGAGGGCTTCGCCAGGACCGGCCAGTACCGCTTCACGCCGCCGATCCATGTCATCGTGGCGCTGGGCAAGGCGATCGAGGAGCACGCTGCCGAAGGCGGCGTCGCCGGACGCGGCAAGCGCTATCGAAACAACGCCAAGGTGCTGATCGACGGCATGCGCGCCATGGGCTTCCAGACCTTGCTGCCGAACGACCTGCAGGCGCCGATCATCGTTACCTTCCACATGCCGACCGATCCCAAGTTCGTCTTCCAGCGCTTCTATGACGGGCTGAAGGACCGCGGCTACGTGATCTATCCCGGCAAGCTCACGGTGGCCGATTCCTTCCGCATGGGCTGCATCGGCCGCCTGTACCCCGAGCACATGAAGGGCGCCCTGGCCGCCGTGCGCGAGGTGCTGGACGAGTTGCGCGTATCCAATGGCGGCCCGGCGCTGGCGGCGGAGTAGGAGAGAGCCATGGCACCTGACAGCATCAACACTGTGGGCGGCGAGATTTCCGTCAACGGCCGCTCGTATCGTCTGCCCAAGCAGCCCGTCGTCGTGGTCTGCATCGACGGCTCCGAGCCAGGCTACATCGAGCGCGCCATCGAGGCGGGCCGGGCGCAGTGGTTCGCCAAGGTGTTTCAGCAGGGGACCAGCCTGATCGGCGATTGTGTCGTTCCCTCCTTCACCAATCCCAACAATCTTTCCATCGTCACCGGCCAGCCGCCCCAGGTGCACGGCATTTGCGGCAACTACTTCCTCGATCCCGACACCGGGAAAGAGGTGATGATGAACGACCCCACGTTCCTGCGGGTCGAGACGCTGTTCCCGGCCTTCCAGCGCGCTGGTCTGCGCATCGCCGTCGTCACCGCCAAGGACAAGCTGCGCGGGCTTTTGGGCAAGGGTCTCGAACTCGGCGCTGGTAAGGCCTGCAGCTTCTCCTCGGAGAAGTCCGACAAGGCGACCTTGGCCGAGAACGGCATCGAGAACGTCAATGCCCTGGTCGGCATGGCCGTGCCCGATGTCTACAGCGCCCAGCTCTCCGAGTTCGTCTTCGCGGCGGGCGTGAAGATCATGGAACGCGATCGGCCGGAGATCATGTATCTCTCGACCACCGACTATATCCAGCACAAGCACGCCCCGGGCACGCCCGTCGCCAACGACTTCTACGCCATGATGGACGGCTACATGGCCAGGCTCGATGCCATGGGCTGCACCATCGTCCTGACGGCAGATCACGGCATGAACGCCAAGTTCGGTGCCGACGGCCAGCCCGACGTCCTCTACCTGCAGGACCTGTTCGACAAGTGGCTGGGCACCGACAAGGCCCGCGTCATCCTGCCGATCACCGATCCCTACGTCGTGCATCACGGGGCCCTCGGCTCATTCGCCATCGTCTATTGCCCGAACCCGCAGGAATGGGCCGCCAAGCTGAAGTCCATTCCCGGCATCGAGGCGGCGCTCACCAAGGACGAGGCCGCCAAGCGCTTCGAGCTGCCGGCCGATCGCCTGGGCGATCTCATCGTGGTTTCCACGAAGCACAAGGTGCTGGGCACCTCGGCCTCGCGTCACGATCTGAGCGGCCTCAACGAGCCGCTGCGCAGCCACGGCGGCATCTCCGAGCAGAAGGTGCCGCTGCTCTGCAACCGCAAGCTCGCCGGCGATGCCGGATCTCGGCAATGGCGCAATTTCGACGCCTTCGATCTCGCTCTCAATCTGGTGGCCTGAATGGACACGATGGTTCGCAGTGACGTACGGCACGAGTACCTTCGCATCGCCGGCAAGAAGGTCGAGACCAAGGCGCGCCTCGAAGTGCGCTTCCCCTGGGACAACCGCCTGGTCGGCACCGTGCCGCGCGCCACGCCCGAACTGGTGGCCGAGGCTTTCAGGATCGCCCACGACTACAAGCCCAAGCTGACGCGCTATCAGCGCCAGCAGATTCTGCTCAAGACCGCCGAGCTGCTGGTCGCCCGCAAGGAAGAACTCTCGCGCCTCATCACCCTCGAGTCGGGCCTTTGCCTGAAGGACTCGCTCTACGAGGTCGGCCGCGCCTACGACGTCTTCACCTTCGCGGGCCAGCTCTGCCTGTTCGACGACGGCCAGACCTTCTCCTGCGACCTCACTCCCCACGGCAAGCCGCGCAAGATCTTCACGCTGCGCCAGCCACTCAATGCCATCAGTGCCATCACCCCTTTCAATCATCCGCTCAACATGGTGGCGCACAAGCTGGCGCCCGCTTTCGCCACCAACAACTGCGTGGTGCTGAAACCCACCGAACTGACGCCGCTCACCGCGCTGTTCCTGGCCGACACGCTCTACGAGGCGGGCCTGCCGCCCGAGATGCTCTCGGTCATCACCGGCAATCCCTCCGACATCGGCGACGCCATGATCGTCGACCCGCGCGCCGACCTCATCACCTTCACGGGCTCGGTCCGCGTCGGCAAATACATCGCCGACAAGGCCGGCTACAAACGCATCGTCCTCGAACTGGGCGGCAACGACCCGCTGATCGTCATGGAGGACGCCGACCTCGACCGCGCGGCCGACCTCGCCGTCGCCGGCGCCACCAAGAATTCGGGCCAGCGCTGCACCGCGGTGAAGCGCATCATCGTCGTCGACAGGATCGCTGACGCCTTCGTCGAGCGAGTGCTGGCCAAGGCCAAGAAGCTCAAGGTCGGCGATCCGCTCGATCCCGAGACCGATGTCGGCACGGTGATCCACGAACGCGCGGCTACTCTGTTCCAGAACCGCGTCAGCGAAGCGGTCGCCAAGCATGGTGCGAAGCTGCTGCACGGCAACGACCGCCGCGGCGCGCTGTTTCCGCCCACCGTGGTCGACCATGTCGATCCCGCCTGTGAACTGGTGCGCGAGGAGACCTTCGGCCCGGCGATCCCGATCATCCGGGTCAAGGACATCGACCACGCCATCCGGGTGTCCAATGGCACCGCCTATGGCCTCTCCTCGGGCGTCTGCACCGACCGCCTCGACTACATCACCAGGTTCGTGGACGAGCTGCAGGTCGGCACGGTGAACATCTGGGAAGTGCCTGGCTATCGCATCGAGATGTCGCCCTTCGGCGGCATCAAGGATTCGGGCCTCGGCTACAAGGAAGGCGTGCTGGAGGCGATGAAGAGTTTCACCAACGTGAAGACCTGGTCGCTGCCGTGGCCTGGTTAGAGGGGCCCGGCTAGGCACCTCCACGACCTGTGGAGGCCGGATGTCCCACGCTTCGCCCTATAAGGGCCTGTAATACCTCGGAAATCTCCTTCTGGCAGATGACGGTCAACGCGCGGCAGAAGCGTGCATTTTTGAAATGATGTTTGCCCGTCTTCCTCAGTCTGTGACCGCTGGGTCGCTGGTCTGGCCGAAGGGACTGGACTTGTTCATCCGATAGGAACATATAGGGAACATCCAGTCTGAATTCAAGCCCTTCAGGAGGAAACCATGGCCGGATCGAAGCTTATTCCGGAAGCTGCCACTGCGGCGCCGTGTGGGCCTTCGTGCCCAAGGCCAGGTTCAAGCTGACCTCGGGGGCCACGAGCCAGGGCGATTACCAGTTCGGCAGGAAGCACCTGCATCACCGCTTCTGCACGGCGTGCGGCGTCGAGAGCTATGCCGAGGGCACGGCGCCCGACGGCACCGCCACGGTCGGTAGTAATCTTCGTTGCATCGAGGGCATCGATGTCGACAAACTGAGCCTGCGGCCGTGGAACGGCCGCAGCACGTAAGGGGAAATGTCCGATGAGCGTCAGTCAGGCCGACAAGGCCAGTAAGTTGCGTGCCTTGCACGAGGCGCCGCGCGCCTTCGTCATTCCAAATCCGTGGGACGCGGGCTCGGCGCGCGTACTGGCCGGCCTCGGCTTCGAGGCGCTGGCGACCTCGAGCGGCGCCAAGGCCGGCGTGCTGGGCAAGCGCGACGGCAAGGTGAGCCGTGAGGAGGCGCTGGCGAACGCCCGGTTGATCGCCGAGGCGGTGGACGTTCCGGTGATCGGCGATCTCGAGAAGGGCTTTGGTGATTCGCCCGACGCAACGGCAGAGACGATCCGGCAGGCGGCCGGCGTCGGACTGGTCGGCGGCTCGATCGAGGATGCGACCGGCGACAAGGACAAGCCGCTGTTCGACATCGTCGTGGCGGCCGCTCGCGTCGCTGAGGCGGCCAAGGCCGCCCGGGCGCTGCCGTTTGCCTTCGTGCTGACCGCCCGTGCCGAGGGATGCCTGCGCGGCGCGCTCGACATCGACGACATCATCAAGCGTCTGCAGGCCTTCGAGGCGGCCGGCGCCGATGTGCTGATGGCGCCAGGCCTGCCCGACCTCGCTGCGGTCAAGAAGGTGTGCGGCTCGCTCAAGAAGCCGTTCAACTTCATGGCCGGCATAAAAGGCCGATCCTTCAGCGTGGCCGAACTCGAGGCCGCGGGCGTGAAGCGCATCAGCCTTGCCACCTCGCTCTATCGCGCGGCGATGACCGGTCTTGTCGAGGCCGCTCGCGAGGTCAAGGACAAAGGCACGTTCGGCTATCTCGACCACTCGATGCCGACACCCGAGCTGAACGCCTTCATGAAGGAATAGATCGCCGACATGCTGACCGACGACGAGTTGAAGAGTATTGCCGCCGAAGAGCACTGTCGCCATCCGTCCGCAAGGCCATCGAGGCACAGGCGTCCCCGCCGGAGCCGCCGGCACCTCCCGTTCTGGAAAAGCACGGCTTCGGCGAGAAGCTGTTCGACTTCTTCAACAGCTCGGTCGGCATGTGGCTGCTGTCGTCATAAGCCGTCGTAAGTCTTCGCCCGCCTTTGTGGAAGGTGAACAGGGGAGTAGCCGGCGTGTGTGTGTTCTACGGCTGGCGGGTAGTTGCGGCCTGCTTCGTGATCGCGGCCTTCGCCTGGGCGCTCGGGCTGTTCGGCTCGAGCGTCTATCTGCAGGCCGTCACCTCCGCCTACGGCTGGCCGGTGGCCGAGGTTGCCTCCGCCATCACGCTGTTTTTCCTCGTCAGTGCGCTGGTCCAACGCGCGGTCGGCCGCAGCGTCGACCGCTGGGGACCGCGGCCGGTGCTTTCGCTCGGCGCCGCATCGATGTGCCTGGGCGTCGGGTTGGTCGGCCAGGCCAGCGCGCCGTGGCAGCTCTACCCGTGCTTCGTGCTGATCGGCATCGGCTGGTCGACGCTGTCGACCACCGGCATCACCGCGACCGTGGCGCCCTGGTTCGAGCGGCACCAAGGCCGATCGATGACGCTGGCGATCATGGGTGCCAGCGTCGGTGCCATCGCGGGCGTACCGCTGCTCCTGCTGGCCGTCGCAACGCTCGGCCTCGGGTGCGGCCTGGTCGTGGTCGGTTCGGTCGCGGCCGCGGTGCTGTTGCCGCTGGTCTGGCGCACCCTGCGATTTCGCGGGCCGGCGGACATCGGTCTGCGGCGGGATGGCGATGTGCCCGCGGTGGACGATAGTCCCGCCGCGCCGCCCGCAGTCGCGTCGCGTCGTGGCAACGGCCGCGTCCTGCTGTGGAGCGCGGCGGCGGGCTTTGCCCTGGCGCTCACGGTTCAGATCGGTTTCATCACCCACCATGTTGCGCTCGCCGAACCGCTGCTGGGCACCGCGGGCGCCGGACTGCTGGTCAGTGCGACCGGCGTGACCGCCTTGATCGGTCGTCTCGTGCTGGCGCGTATCGTCGACCGCGTCGACGTCCGCCGGCTGGCCTGCGTCGTGATGAGCGTGCAAACCGTCGCGCTGCTGGCCGTCGCGGCATGGCCTACGGCGCCGGTTCTCGTATTGGCGAGCCTCGTCTACGGCTACGGCATCGGACACGTCACGACCCTTGGGCCGGTGGTGGTGCGCCGTGAGTTCGGGGCCGCCGCTTTCGGTGCCACCTATGGCAGCGCGGCGACGGTCATACAGCTTACTTCAGCCTTCGGTCCCGCCCTGTTCGGGTTGTTCCGCGACGGCTTCGGCGGCTATGGGCCAGGGCTCGCGATCGCGGCGGTGACCACGTCGATCGGTTTCCTGATGTTGCTGGCGGGCGGCTGGATCGGAGACCGCAGTCGCGCTCCCGCCTGAGGCATCAGCGGCAGACGAGGCCGTCGGGCGCTTTGCGGTTGCGTTCGACGTCGTAGATGCCCTTGACGTAGGCGTTCTTCCGCAACTTGCCCTTGACCACGATCTGGCCGCCCGCCTTGCACGGCGGGTCGCCCCGGAAGGCGACAAGCCCGAAGTCACAGCCCGTCTTCTTGTCGGTGAAGAAGATCACGCCGACACCGGCAACCTTGTCGACGGTGCCCGCGAGGGTAACGTCCTGACCCTCGAGATTGTCGCAGGAGCCGGCCGCCGCTGCCTCGCCAAACAGCCCGAAAGCGAACGAGAACGCGACTGTCGATACTGCAAGCGCTTTGAACATGGCCTCGCTTCCCCACACCGGGATCACCGGCAAGATTACGCCGACTTGCAGGAGAGGTGAAGAGGGGTGGGGTTGCGTCGGTGAATGGAGTCGATGATGGTTGTGGCCATGGATGCGCTTCACGTTTCTGCCCATGAATCTGCAGGGATCGAGCACTTCGACGTGCTGATCGTGGGCGCCGGGCTCTCCGGCATCGGCGCCGCCTGGCATCTGCAGAAGAACTGCCCGGGCAAGAGCTACGCAATCGTCGAGGCGCGCGGGGCGAGCGGCGGGACGTGGGATCTCTTCCGCTATCCCGGCGTGCGCTCCGACTCCGACATGTACACGCTGGGCTACCGCTTCCGTCCATGGAAGGACGCCAAGGCGATCGCCGACGGGCCGTCGATCCTCACCTACATCCGGGAGGTCGCGAACGATCACGGTATCGATCACCGAATCAGGTACCAGCATCGCGTGATCGGTGCGTCGTGGTCGACCCCGGACGCGAAATGGACGGTCGAACTGGAGCGCGGGCCGGACAAGGAGCGCGTGTTCGTTTCCTGCGGCTTCCTGTGGATGTGCAGCGGCTACTATCGCTACGAGAAGGGCTACGTGCCGGAGTTTGCCGGCATCGACGGCTACAAGGGCAGGGTGGTGCATCCGCAGCACTGGCCCGAGGATCTCGACTACGTGGCCAAGAAGGTCGTGGTGATCGGCAGTGGCGCGACTGCCGTCACGGTCGTGCCGGCGATGGCGGAGACGGCGCAGCACGTCACCATGCTGCAGCGCTCGCCGACCTATGTGGTGGCGCGGCCCGCGCAGGACCCGATCGCCAACAAGCTCAGGCGTCGCCTGCCGCTCAAGCTCGCTTACATGCTGACGCGCTGGAAGAACGTGCTGTTAGGCATGTATTTCTACCAAATGTGCAAGCGCAAGCCGGACAAGGTGAAGAGCCTGATTTTGGGCGGCGTGCGCCAGATGCTGGGGCCGGACTACGACGTCGATACCCATTTCACGCCGCGTTACAACCCGTGGGACCAGCGGCTCTGCCTGGTGCCCGACGCCGACTTGTTCCGCGCCATCCGCAAAAAGAAGGTGTCGGTGGTCACCGACCAGATTGAGACCTTCACCGCGACGGGGATCAAATTGAAGTCGGGCGTCGAGCTCGAGGCCGACATCGTGGTGATGGCGACGGGGCTCGTGCTGCTGCCGTTCGGCGGCGCCAGGTTCGTGGTCGACGGCAAGCCGGTCGAGCCGCCCAAGACCATGATCTACAAGGGCATGATGTATTCCGACGTGCCCAACCTCGCCTCGGTGTTCGGCTACACCAACGCCTCGTGGACGCTGAAGGCCGATCTCGTCTGCGAATATGTCTGCCGCCTGCTGAACCACATGGACCGCACCGGCGTCCGCCAGGCCACGCCGCGCAACGACGATCCGACGCTCACCGAGGAGCCGTGGGTCACCTTCTCCTCGGGCTACATCCAGCGCGCGCTGGCGCACCAGCCCAAGCAGGGCAGCAAGCGGCCGTGGAAGCTCTACCAGAACTACGCCCTCGACCTCCTGAGCCTGCGTTATGGTTCGGTGCGGGACAGGGCGATGCGGTTTACGTGAACGCGACGCTCACCGCACCGAACGGCCCGAAGTCGGCGACGTAGGTCTCGCCCGGCTTGGGCGCCAGCATGCCGGTCAGCGTTCCCGTGCTCACCATCTGCCCGGCTTTCAGCCCGACGCCGGTGCGCGAGAGTTCGTTGGCGAGCCAGGTGAGCGGCGCCATCGGGTGATCGAGCGCCGCCGCCGCCGTGCCTTGGCGGCGCAGACGGCCGTTGGACGTGAGCGTCGCCTCCTGGCCCGCGATGTCGCGCGTCTTCCAGTCGGCGATCGCGGGGCCGTAGATGATCGTGCCGGATCCAGCGCCGTCGGCCAGGATGGCGGGCAGCGGCGGGAAGGCCGCGTCATGGATGAAGCGGCACTCCGCCAGTTCGAGACCGGGATGGAGCGAGGCCACCGCCTCCGTCACCTCGTCCTGGCTATAAGGCTTGTCTCGCGGCGGCAGGTCGGCGCCGAGCATGGCCTGGTACTCGACCTCGGGAATCGGGCTCGTGAGTTTGGCGTGCACGACGGTGACCGGCGTTTCCTTCACGAAGAAGGTGCGGCCGTAGATCGGGGAGCCGGTGCGCAGCGCCTGCTGCATTTCCTCCTTGAAGGCCGCGATCTTCCAACCGCCGACCGCCCAGCCGAGCTCCTCGGCCACCAGTGCGGCCACGTGATAGGCAGTGGCCGTGTCCGGCGGCACGAGCCTGGGATCGAGGCCGCTCTGCTGGCGGCCGTCGCGGCGGAGATCGCTGAGAAGGCGGGCGAGGTCCCGTTGCGCTGTCATGTCCATCGGGATTCCCTAGCAGAATCCGGAGCAAACAGGGCGCGCCTCCCGTAGGCCTAAGCCGCCGCGCGGTATGGCAGGCCGCCCAGGGCCTGGATCGGTTCGCCGCCGATCTGGCGCAGGAGCGAGGCGAGGTCGTAGTGGAAGCCTTCGCTCAGCATCAGCCCATCCTTGAAGCCCAGCACGACGACGAAGGGGATGACGATGGGCCGCTCGGTCGGCGCGATGCCGAGGAAGGGGCCGACATGGCGGCCGCGCCAGGTCGCCTCGCCGATGTAGCCGTCGTCGTCGGTCCAGGCGGCGATCTGGCCCGGGTCGCGCTTTACCGTGACGTCGAAAGTGGTCCACCATTGCCGGTAGTGCGCGGCAGCGCCGTCGCGGCCGTGCCAGACTTGGCCGGTGGCGTGGTCCTCGAAGCGGCATTGCGGGTGCAGCGTCGCGAGCGTCGCTTCCAGGTTCTGGGCGTTCTCGGCCTCGACGTGGCGGCGCACGAGCGCGGCAAGCTCTAGGTTCATGGCTCCAGCTCCTCTATATTCGATATCTGACAACATATAAGAAGGCTGATATGACTCACAAGGGGCGAAAGCCGGAGCCGGCCATCCCGCGGCCTGGCGAGGGCAAGCGCGGGCCGGAGGGGCACCTGGGCTACCTGGTGCGGCAGGCCAACGTGGCGGTGCGGGCGGCCATGGAGCGGGCGCTGGCCGACCTCGACGCCACGCCGGCGCAGTTCGCGGTGCTGACCATGATCGCGGCCTATCCCGGGGTGTCTGGCGCGGATCTTGCGCGACTCACCTTCCTGACGCCGCAGACCATCAACGTGATCGTGCGCAATCTGGTGCGCGGCGGGGCGATCGAGAAAACGGCCCATGCCGTGCACGGCAGGGTGCTGCGCCTCACCGCGACGGCCAAGGGCCAGGCGCTGCTCAAGCGCTGCCGGGCTCGGGTCATGGAGGTCGAGGACCAGCTCGGCGGGCTGGCCGGCAGGGAGGAAGAGAAGGTGGTGCGGCGCTGGCTGGGCGCGGTGGCGGAGAAACTGGCCGAAAGCCGCTGACGGTGCTTGTCCGGCTTCGGCCGCGTGTTAAGGTTTTGTGAATGGGGATTGGGCCGGCCGCTGTCACGGAGGTGTCACGGCGGGCCTGTAGCGCAGGAGCCCGCAGGGCTTTCGACAGGGGGACAGAATGATCAATCGCAACTTCATGCGGCGCGCCACGATGGCGAGCCTCGCCGCGCTGGCGGCCGTCGGCTTCAGTGCGCCGGCATTCGCGCAGAAGACCAGGCTCACCGTCTACACGGCGCTGGAGAACGACCAGCTCGACCCGTTCAAGAAGGCCTTCGAGGCCGACAATCCCACGATCGAGATCGCCTGGGTGCGCGATTCGACCGGCGTGATGACGGCCAAGCTGATCGCCGAGAAGGACAATCCGCGCGCCGACATCATCTGGGGCCTCGCCGCCTCGAGCACGGCGCTGTTCGCTACCATGGGCATGCTGGAGCCCTACACGCCGGCCGGCGCCGACAAGCTGAAGCCGATGTTCAGGAGCGGCAAGAGCCCTGAGACCTGGGTCGGCATGGACGCCTATCTCTCGCTGGTCTGCTTCAACACCGCCGAGGGCAAGAAGGGCAACAAGCCGGTGCCGGCGAGCTGGGCCGACCTGATCAAGCCCGACTACAGGAATTCGATCGTGATGCCGAACCCGGCCTCGTCGGGCACGGGCTATCTCACGGTCGCCGCCTGGCTGCAGATCATGGGCGAGGACGCGGGCTGGAAGTACATGGACGCGCTGCACCAGAACATCGCGCAGTACATCCACTCGGGCTCCGCGCCCTGCGTGCAGGCCGCCAAGGGCGAGCGCCTGATCGGCATCGGCCTCGACATGCGCGGTGCCTCGGAGAAGACCAAGGGCGCGCCGATCGACCTGATCGTGCCCAAGGAGGGCCTGGGCTGGGAGCTCGAGGCGACGGCGATCATGAAGGGCACCAAGAACCTGGCGGCGGCCAAGAAACTCGCCGACTGGGCCGTCAGCCAGAAGGCCAACGAACTCTACGCCAAGACCTACGCTGTCGTCGCGCTGCCGGGCGTCAAGGCCGCGCCGGTCAACTATCCGGTCGCGGTCGAGCCGGCGATGATCAAGAACGACATGGAATGGATGGCCAAGAACCGCGAACGCATCCTGGCCGAGTGGACCAAGCGCTACGACGGCAAGTCGGCTCCGAAGAAGCAGTGACGAGTTACCTCGAAGTCCGCGACCTCTCCAAGCGGTTCGGCGACTTCACGGCGCTCGGCGATATCTCGCTCGATATCGTCGAGGGCGAGTTCGTCTGCTTTCTGGGACCGTCGGGTTGCGGCAAGACCACCCTGCTGCGCGCCATCGCCGGCCTCGACCCGCAGACCTCGGGCACGATCCGCCAGAAGGGCCGGGACGTGTCGGCGTTGCCGCCGGCCCAGCGCGACTTCGGCATCGTCTTCCAGTCCTACGCGCTGTTTCCAAACCTGACGGTAGCCGACAACGTCGGCTACGGGCTGGTGAGCCGGCGCCAGGCCCGCGCGGCGATCGCCCGGCGCGTCGACGAACTTCTGGCGATGGTCGGCCTGCCCGATTCGGGGCCGAAATACCCCGCCCAACTCTCCGGCGGCCAGCAGCAGCGCGTGGCGCTGGCCCGCGCGCTTGCGACCTCGCCCGGCCTGCTGCTGCTCGACGAGCCGTTGTCGGCACTCGACGCCCGCGTGCGCCTGCGCCTGCGCCACGAGATCAAAGCGCTGCAGCGCAGGCTCGGCGTCACCACCATCATGGTGACGCACGACCAGGAGGAGGCGCTCACCATGGCCGACCGCATCGTGGTGATGAATCACGGCGCGATCGAGCAGGTCGGCACGCCGCAGGAGATCTACCGGCGGCCGGCGACGGCGTTCGTGGCCGATTTCGTGGGCTCGATGAATTTTCTCGTCGGCACGCTCGAGGCGGCCGACCGGGTGCGGGTGGCGGGCGTGGCCTTCGCCTGCCCGGCCCAGGACGGCCTCGCCGTCGGCACCAGGGTGCGCCTCAGCATCCGGCCCGAGGACGTCCGCGTGCGCGACCTGCCGGCCGATGCCGCCAATCGCGTCGCCGTCGACGTCGCCGAGCTGGATTTCGTCGGCGCCTTCTGCCGCGCCACGCTCAAGGTGCTGGACGCCGCCGACGTCAGCCTGACCGCCGACTTTTCCAGCAACCTGATCCGCGATCTCGGCGTCGACACCGGCAGCCGCCTCGACGTCGCCCTGCCGCCCGACCGGCTGAGGGTCTACGCCGCGTGAGCCTGGCCGGCCCCACGGCAAAGATCGGCCTGCGCATCAACCTGTCGCGCGACGATTTGCTGATGCGCGCCGGCCTGGTCGCGCTGGCGGGTCTGCTGCTGCTGATCGTCGCCCTGCCGCTGTGGGCGCTGCTGGCCAAGGGCTTCGAGAACCGCGATGGCCAGTTCGTCGGCCTCGCGAACTACGTCGTCTACTTCTCGACGCCGGCGCTGTTCGCCTCGGCGCTGAACAGCTTCCACGTCGCCTTGGTCTCGACGGCGATCGTGGTGCCGCTCGCCTTCCTCTATGCCTATGCGCTGACGCGCACCTGCCTGCCGGGCAAGTGGTTGTTCCAGGGCATTTCGCTGATCCCGATCTTCGCGCCCTCGCTGCTGCCCGGCCTGGCGCTGGTCTATCTCTTCGGCACCCAGGGCTTCTTCAAGGCGCTGCTGGGCGGCGGTTCGATCTACGGTTTCGACGGCATCGTGATCGCCCAGGTCTTCTACTGCTTCCCGCACGCCACGCTGATCCTGGTGACGGCGCTCGCCACCGCCGACGCCAGGCTCTACGAGGCGGCCGATGCGCTGGGCGCGTCGAAGCTTCGCGTCTTCTTCACCGTGACCCTGCCCGGTGCCAAATACGGCCTGATCAGCGCCGCCCTGGTGGTGTTCACCCTGGTGATCACCGACTTCGGCATCGCCAAGGTGATCGGCGGCAATTTCAACGTGTTGGCGACCGACGTCTACAAGCAGGTGATCGGCCAGCAGAACTTCTCGATGGGCGCCGTGGTCGGCATGGTGCTGCTGGCGCCGGCGGCGCTGGCCTTCGTCGTCGACCGGCTGGTGCAGAGGAAGCAGGTGGCGCTCTTGACGGCGCGTGCCGTGCCGCTGATCCCACGGCCAAAGCCCGGCCGCGACATTGCCTTCACCTTGTTCTGCATGGTCGTGTCGGCGGGCATCCTGGGCATCCTCGGCATGGCGGTGTGGGGCTCGCTGATAAAATACTGGCCCTACAATCTGAGCCTTACCTGGGCCAACTACGATTTCGCCACCTTCGACGCCAACGGCTGGGACTCCTACTTCAACTCGCTGCGCATGGCCGCGGGGGCGGCGATCTTCGGCACGGCGCTGATGTTCACCGGCGCCTGGCTGAACGAGAAGACCAGCGGCTTCGGCGCAATGCGCGGCGCCGTCCAACTGCTCGCCTTCCTGCCGATGGCGGTGCCCGGCATCGTCCTGGGGCTGGGCTACATCTTCTTCTTCAACGCAGCCGGCAATCCGCTCAACTTCCTCTACGCCACCATGGCGATCCTGGTGATCAACACGGTGGCGCATTTCTACACGGTGGGCCATCTCACGGCGACGACGGCGCTGAAGCAGATCGACCCCGAGTTCGAGGCGGTGTCGGCTTCGCTCAAGGTGCCGATCTGGCGGACCTTCACCCGCGTGACGGCGCCGATCTGCCTGCCCGCCATCCTCGACATCGCGATCTATCTGTTCGTCAACGCCATGACGACGGTGTCGTCGGTGATCTTCCTTTACTCGCCTGACACAAAACTTGCCTCGGTCGCCGCGGTGAACATCGAGGAGACCGGCGCCACGGCCGCCGCCGCGGCGCTTTGCGTCGTGATCGTGGCGACCTCGGCCGCCGTCAAGGCGCTGCACCTCGTGGCCGACCGCTTTCTGTTCGCGCGTCTGCAGGCCTGGCGCCGGCGCTGAAGAGGCGCGCCGGCGGGGGGGGCCTCAGAAGTCGAGGTCCTGCTACGAGAACGGTCGGCCGGGCGTCTTGCCGAGGATCGTCCGCCGCCTCGACCGCGAGGTCGGACCGCTTGCCCGTTCGCCAGAGGTCGGTGCGGCAGGCGCCGGCATTGTAGAATCCGCGCAACGCGCCGCGAAGGCTCGAGCCGTCGTACTTGTCGCCGGGCCATCCGATAGAGCATGTGGGGGCTGACTCGCCGGCGGGCCGCGCTCGCCCGCTTCGAGCGCTCCATGGCGTCGGTGAGCAGAAGATTTATGACCGCGGCCAGGGCGAAGCCGGTACACGCGCCTTCTTCTCCCTGGTTCAGGATTTCGAGGTCTCGCGGCGGCGCCAGGCTCGCCGGCAGGGCGTTGAGGGTGGGTTCGTAGATCCGGTCGCGGATGTCCGGTGCGTCGCGCAGGACGTCGTATTTGCGGCGCCTGGAACCTCCCCTCGCCCGGCCTCCGCCGGCCGACGACAGCAGGTAGAGTACACGAGGGGCATTTTCGCATGTCAATTTCGGTGCTGCGGCACCACGCCGGTCAAGACGTGCTGCTTTGACAAGCCCGTGACCCGGTCTGTAGCATTCGCTATTCCGCTTGGGTGCGTGAATCGAAACAGTAGAGCGAAGTGTAGCGTACCGCTCCGCGTGAATCAGGGACTTCACAGTTGGGAGACGTGAACGATGACCAAAATTCAAAGACGTAATTTCACGAAGGCAGCAGTCGGCGGGGTTGCCGTGACGGCTGCGATGACAACGGTGGCGGCTCCTGCGATCTCGCAGGGCCGGCAGGAATGGCGCATGGTCACGAGCTGGCCGAAGATGTTTCCGGGCGGCGGCGTCGCGGCGGTGCGCTTCGCCGAGAAAATCGAGGCGGCGACCGGCGGGCGGCTCACGATCAAGGTGTTTGCCGCCGGCGAGCTGGTGCCGGCGTTCGAGGCGTTCGATGCGGTGCAGCGCGGCACCGCCGACTGCATGCACTCGACGCCCTACTACTGGCAGAACAAGTCCAAGGTCCTGAGCCTCTACACCACGGTGCCGTTCGGCCTGACCAACGCCGAGTCGGTGGCGTGGCTGCGCTACGGCGGCGGGCAGGCGCTTTGGGACGAGGCCTACGGCCAGTTCGGTCTGAAGGGATTCCACGCTGGCTCGACCAGCGTGCAGATGGCCGGCTGGTTCAACAAGGAGATCAAGTCCTCGGCCGACATCAAAGGCCTCAAGATGCGCATTCCCGGCCTGGGCGGTGAAGCGTTGCGTAAACTGGGTGCCACCATCGTCAACCTGCCGGTTGGCGAGATCTTCGGCGCCCTGCAGTCGGGTGCCATCGACGCCACCGAGTGGGTGGGGCCGTGGCAGGATCTCGCGGCCGGCTTCTACAAGGTCGCGAAATACTACTATTGGCCCGGCATGCACGAACCCGCGACGTTGAACGAGATCACCGTCAACAAGGCCAAGTACGAGGCGTTGCCCAAGGATGTGCAGCAGATCTTTGCCTGGGGCTGCGGTGACGAGCACAGCCAGCTCACGGCTGAGAACGATGCCAGCAACGCGGGCGCGCTCGAGGTTCTGATCAAGCAGCACAACGTGCAGCTCAAGAAACTTCCGGACGAGTTCATCAAGGCCTATGGCAAGGCTTGCGGCGACG
>JAUXWB010000508.1 GCA_030684475.1 Reyranella sp.
CAACAAAGTCATTCTCGTCGGCAACCTGGGTCGCGACCCGGAAGTGAAGTCCATGCAGGACGGCCGATCCATGGTGAACATGTCGATTGCCACGTCGGATACGTGGCGGGATCGCCAGAGCGGCGAGCGCAAGGAGCGCACCGAGTGGCACCGCGTCGTCATCTTCAATGAGAAGCTGGCGGAAGTCGCCCAGAAGTTCGTGCGCAAGGGCTCCAAGATCTACGTCGAAGGCCAGCTCTCGACGCGTAAGTGGACCGACCAGAGCGGCCAGGAGCGCTACACCACCGAGGTCGTGATCCCGCGCTTCGGCGGCGCGCTGACGATGCTCGATGGCCGCAGCGGCGGCGAGGGCGGCGGTGGCGGTCCGGCCGGCGGCATGGACGACGATGCCGGCGGCAGTGCTCCGGCATCGGGCGGTGGCGGCGGTCGCCCGGCCGCGCGCGGCGGCAAGGCCGAGCTGGACGACGACATTCCGTTCTAGGTCCGGTGGCGCCCTAGATCGGCAGTCCCATCGCGCGTAGCGCCCGGGCGGTTTCGTCGGCCGAGCGATGATGAACAGCGCTCATGCCGAACGCCAGCGCGCCGTCGACATTGGCTTGTACGTCGTCGATCAAGACGGCGTCGCCCGGCCGGAAGCGGCCGGTGCGACAGACGAGGGCGTAGATTTCCGGCTGCGGTTTGGAGCAGCCGACCGCCCCCGACACCACGTAGTCGCGGAAGCGGCCGAGGAAGGGATGGCGGGCGTGGGCAGGTCCCCGCAGCCAGGCGTCGAGGAAACCGGGAGCATTGGACAGAAGGTACAGGGGGGTTCCGGCGTGGTGGAGCCGCTCGACCACGTCGCCCATTTCTGGGAAGGCGTGGTCGCACATCTCGTCGAACCGGTCGTAGAAGGCCGCGATCAACGCCTCCCGGCCCGGATTTTCGGCCTGCAGGCGGCGTGTCGATTCCACCGGGTCACCGCCGTGGTCCTGCACCTGATGCCATTGAGAGGTGGTCACGGTGGAGAGGAAACGCTCCATTTCCGCGGGATCGGGGATCAGCTTGCGGTAGAGGTGGCGTGGGTTCCAGTCGAGCAGGACACCCCCCATATCGAAGACCGCGACCGAAGGCGTTTTTGGGGCTGTTTCCGGGGGCAATTCGAGGCCTTTCCGAGGGCCGTTGAGCGTGACAATTTAGCCAATAAAATCAATTAGTTAAAGACCAGTCTCCGAAGCGTTTTTTGTTGGTGTTCCGGAGCTAGTTTGGTAGGGTGCCGTCTTGTTCGGCCGGGCCCTCTGGCGGGGCCAAAATAACGAGTAAAAACCAGGTTTCCGTGAGCGACGAAACGATCCTTCCGCCACCGCCGCCGCCCTCCGACGCGCCTCCGCCGCAGCAGCCTTCGCACGATAGCGCGCCGATCACGATCGAAGAGGAGTTGCGTCGCTCCTACCTCGAGTACGCGATGAGCGTGATCGTGGCGCGCGCCTTGCCCGTTGCGCGCGACGGCCTGAAGCCGGTGCAGCGCCGCATCCTGCACGCGATGAAGGAAAGCGGCTTCGACTCGACGCATGC
>JAUXWB010000512.1 GCA_030684475.1 Reyranella sp.
CAGCGCCTCCATCTCCAGGGAATGGTCGGCGCCCGGCACGCCGGTGCCCGGGCCGGCGGTCGTCACGATCTTGAAACGTGCCACGTGTTGTCTCCTCCACTCGTTTGACGGCACTCTAGCGCAATTCGGCGCCCCTCCAACCACGGTGAAACCAGCATGTCCGCCGCCAAGAATGTCCTGTTGATCGTCGTCGACCAGTGGCGCGGCCTGATGCTGCCCAAGCTCGGCGCGGACTACCTGAAGCTGCCGAACATCGACCGACTGAGCGTCGAGGGCGTGACGTTCCGCAACCATTTCACCCAGGCCGTCCCCTGCGGGCCGGCGCGGGCGAGCCTGCTCACCGGCCAATACCTGATGAACCACCGCGCAGTGCAGAACACGATCCCGCTGGCCGGACGTTTCACCAACCTCGCCCATGAACTCAGGCGCGGCGGCTACGATCCGGCGCTGGTCGGCTACACCACGACCACGCCCGACCCGCGCACGACGGGCGCCAATGACCCGCGCTTCCTGGTGCTCGGCGATATCATGGACGGCTTCCGTCCGGTCGGCGCCTTCGAGCCCTACAAGGATGCCTACTTCGGCTGGGTGGCGAGCCGCGGCTTCAAGCTGCCCGACAACCGCGAGGACATCTGGCTGCCGCAACCAGATTCAAAGGGGGGCAAATCGGCGGGCGGCGCAACGGCGCAGCCTGCAGTGATCCCCAAGGAACTCTCGGACACGGCCTGGTTCACCGAGCGCGGGCTGTCCTACCTGCAGGGCCGCGGCGACAAGCCGTGGTTCCTGCATCTCGGCTACTACCGGCCGCATCCGCCCTTCATCGCGCCGGCGCCCTACAACGCGATGTACCGGCCCGAGGACATGCCCAAGCCGGTGCGGGCGGGGAGTGCCGCCGAGGAGGCCAAGCAGAACGCGCTGCTCTCCTACTATGTGAACAACGTCAAGCAGACGAGTTTCTTCCAGGATGGCCAGGGGTTGGGCTCCGAGATGAGCGAGGCCCAGGTGGCGCAATTGCGCGCCACCTATTGCGGCCTGATGACCGAGATCGACGACCAGCTCGGCCGGGTGTTCGACCACCTGAAGGCCACCGGCCAGTGGGACGACACCTTGATCATCTTCACCTGCGATCATGGCGAGCAGCTGGGCGACCATCACCTGCTGGGCAAGATCGGCTATTTCGACGAGTCCTATCGCATCCCCATGATCGTCCGCGATCCGCGCGCCGAGGCGAACGCAACGCGAGGCAGCATCGTCGAGCGTTTCACCGAGACCATCGACACCATGCCGACCATCCTCGAATGGCTCGGCCTCGACGTGCCGCGCCAGTGCGACGGAAGCTCGCTGCTGCCGTTCTGCGAGGGCGAGCCGCCGGCCGATTGGCGCACCGAGGTGCACTACGAGTTCGATTTCCGCGACCTCTACTACAGCAAGCCCGAATCGAGCCTGGGGGTGCCGATGGACAAGTGCTCGCTCGCGGTGGTGCAGGACGAGCACTACAAGTACGTGCATTTCGCGGCCCTGCCGCCGCTGTTCTTCGACCTGAAAGCCGATCCCGGCCAGTTCGTGAACCGCGCCGGCGATCCCGCCTACGCTGTCCGCATGGGCGAATACGCCGCCAAGATGTTGACCTGGCGGCTGGGTTTTGCCGAACGTACGCTCACCGGATACCGCGCCACTCCGCAGGGGCTCGAGGTGCGGGCAGCCTAGGGTTGGATGTAGACTGGCGCCATGAGCCAGGACACCTACCGTCGGCCCACGACCGGCCAGCATCCGCCGAACCTCTCGCCGGCCTACAAGTCGACGACCGGCCGCTCGCCGCGAAAGCCGGCGGTCGTGCTGCCGCAGACCCTGTCGGAGATCACCGGCCCCTTGTTGGTCGATGAGCGGCTCGGCGCGCAGGAGAACGACCTCACGCGCCAGCGCATGGGGCCGCCGCTCGGCGAGCGCATCATCGTGCACGGTTGCGTGCTCGACGAGGACGGCAAGGCCGTGCCCAACGCCTTGATCGAGATCTGGCAGTGCAATGCCGCCGGTCGCTATCACCATCCCGGCGACCAGCACGACGCGCCGCTCGACCTGAACTTCTACGGCGGTGGACGGGCACGCGCCGATGCCGACGGCACTTACAGGTTCGTTACCGTCAAGCCCGGCGCCTATCCATGGGGCAACCACAAGAACGCCTGGCGGCCGGCGCACATCCACTTCTCGCTCTTCGGCCCGGCCTTCGCCACGCGCCTGATCACCCAGATGTACTTCCCCAGCGATCCGCTGCTCGCCTACGACCCGATCTACAACTCGGTGCCCGAGGGCGCGCGACATCGCCTGCAGGCGGCCTTCGACATGGAGGCCACGCAGCCGGACTGGGCGCTGGCCTACAGGTTCGACATCGTGCTGCGTGGCCGAAACGCCACGCCGATGGAAAACACATGAGCAAGGCTCTGACACCGTCGCAGACGATCGGTCCGTTCTATTGGGGCACGCTGGTCAACAGTTGCCGTGCCGATCTTGCGCCGGCGGGCGTTGCCGGCGAGCGCATCGAGGTGGCGCTGACGCTGCACGATGCCGACGGCGCCATCGTTCCCGATGGCCTGCTCGAGATCTGGCAGGCCAACAGCCACGGCCGCTACAACCATCCCGAGGACCGCCGCAACCTGCCGCTCGACGCGGGCTTCGAGGGTTTCGGCCGCGCCTCGACGGACACGAGGGGCGTCGCGCGCTTCGGCACTGTCCGGCCCGGCCGCGTGCCCTGGCCGCATGATGGGATGCAGGGGGGCGGCCTGCAGGCGCCGCACATCAACATCTCCGTCTTCGCGCGCGGCGTCCTCAACCGGCTGGCGACCCGGCTCTATTTCGACGGAGATCCGGCGCTGGCCGGCGATCCCGTGCTGAAGCTGGTCGAGCCGGCGCGGCGCGGTACGCTGCTGGCCAGGCGCGATGCCCATGGCGTGTGGTGCCTGCCGATCCATCTCGGCGGCGCCCAGGAAACCGTCTTCTTCGAGGCCTAGACCGGGAAGACATCCGGTCGAATCGGCGAGCCGGGTGCTTGCACTGCCAGCACTTGCTCACGCAGATGTGAACGGAGTAAAGTTGCAGGTTCAGCAGGAATCTGCTATGAATTCTGTCAGGCTGGCGGTTGGATCGCCCCAGTCTTTCCACTTCGAACATGACCCTCCCGCGCACGCCGCGGGCAGACGCTCGAGGGCGAGGGTGTAGTTCACGCGGATGGTTCGTCACGCCAGGCCGCACGAGTCCGTTTGAGCCCGTCCCCTACCGACCATCTCCATAATGTCGGAACGGACGCATCGCGCTACCTGTCACAAGGTGCGCCGGGCCGTGACACAGGAAGAAGAAACGACGCCTGAAAAAGCCCGTGATTCCGGGCTCGGCCCGGACTCCGGGCAAGTGTGTGTCACAACATTTGTCACAACTTGGTGTGACAGGCTGGGGTGTGACACGCGATCACGACAAGGGCTCTCCGGCGTGCGGAGAGCTGGTTCGTCGGCCCGCCCCAGAGGGCGTCAGACGTAGCGCACTTTCACGATCTCGAGCTCCTCGAGGCCGGCGGGCGTGCGCAGGTTTACCACGTCACCTTCGTGGGCGCGCATCAGGGCCTTGGCGATCGGCGAGATCCAGCTCACATGGCCCTTGGCGAGATCGACCTCGTCGACGCCGACGATCTTGACCGTGCGCTGCTTGTCCTCGGCATTGGCCGTGGTGACGGTGGCACCGAAGAACACCTGGTCGGTCGCAGCTCCACTTTGGGCCCGCTTGGCCGGATCGACGACCTCGGCATTGGCCAGCCGCTTGCTGAGATAGCGGACGCGGCGATCGATCTCGCGCAGGCGCTTCTTGCCGTAGATGTAGTCGCCGTTCTCCGAGCGGTCGCCGTTGCCGGCCGCCCAGGTCACCACCTTCACGACCTCCGGCCGTTCCTTGCGCAGGAGCGTGTTCAACTCGTCCCGCATCCGGGCGAAGCCCTCGGGGGTCATGTAGTTCTTGGCGGTCGCCGGCAATCCGCCCATGTCCCCATCCAGGGTATCTGGCAGGTCGTCTTCGTCGTCGCCGTCGCTTTCCTTGGTGAAGGCCTTGCTCATTTCAGTCCTTAATCTATCAAGCAGGAGCCGATGACAACCAGCCCGCCCCGTCTGCCCAGTTCGGTCCTTCTGCAGCGTGCCTCCGGCGAAAGCCGCGTCGCGTTCGCCCTGCGCGACGGCGAGACGCGGCTGGCCGACCTCTATCAACGCGATCCCTGCCGGGTTTTGTTCCCCGATTCCGAGCCGGGCGAGCCGCCGCAGGCCGTGCTGGTGACGACCTCGGGCGGCGTGGCCGGCGGCGATCGCCTCCGCATGGAGGTCGCCGCGGGTCCGGGCGCCCACGCGGTGGTGGCCACGCAGGCGGCGGAAAAGATCTACCGCGCCGCGCCCGGCAGCAATCCCTGCCGGATCGACGTGGCGATCAGTGTGGAAGCGGGCGCCGTCCTCGACTGGTTGCCGCAGGAGACGATCGTCTTCCAGGGATCGCGTCTCGTCCGGCGCACCGTGGCCGAGGTGGCGCCGGGCGCCGCGTTGCTCGGCTGCGAGATGGTGGTCCTGGGCCGCGGCGCGTCGGGCGAGCGCTTCGCCTCGGGGCTGCTGCTCGACTCCTGGTCGATCCGCCGCGGCGGCCGGCTCGCCTGGACCGATACGTTGCGCGTCGAAGGCGAGACACCCGAAGGCGCGGGCTTCGGCCCGGCCAATGCTCTGGCCACCGTGATCGGCGTGTGGGACGAGCCGCGACCGTTTTTCGAGAAGGCCCGGCCGCTCCTCGAGGTCGAGGGCAAGGTCCGGGCGGGGGTCACGGTCGTGAACGGCGTGATGGTGGCGCGGCTGCTGGGCGAGGCGACGCAGGTGCGTGAAGCGGGCATCCGCTTTCTGAGCAGCCTGCGCGGCCGGAAGATGCCGCGGGTTTGGCATGTTTGATGCAGCTCTAGGCGGGCTATAGTCGGCGCTGAGAGCAGGGGAACTCGGCCAATGAATTTGACGCCTCGGGAAAAAGACAAGCTTCTGGTTGCCATGGCCGCCAACGTGGCGCGCCGGCGCCTCGAACGCGGCGTGAAGCTCAACCACCCCGAGGCCGTGGCGCTGATCACCGATTTCGTCGTCGAAGGCGCGCGCGACGGCCGCTCGGTCGCCGACCTGATGCACGAGGGTGCCAGCGTGATCCGCCGCGAACAGGTGATGGAGGGGGTCGCCGAGATGATCCACGACATCCAGGTCGAGGCGACCTTTCCCGACGGCACCAAGCTCGTCACCGTCCACGATCCGATCCGCTGAGGAGCAGAGGACATGAAGCCGGGTGAGATCTTCGCCGCTCCGGGCGAGCTGGAGCTGAACAAGGGCCGCAATCCGATCACCGTCGAGGTCGCCAACACCGGCGATCGTCCGATCCAGGTCGGCAGCCACTATCATTTCTTCGAGACCAACGACGCCCTCAAGTTCGACCGCAAGCGCGCCAAGGGCATGCGGCTCGACATCGCCGCCGGCACCGCCGTGCGCTTCGAGCCCGGCCAGTCGCGCACGGTACGGCTCACGCCCTATCTCGGTGGCCGCGAAAGCCACGGCTTCCAGGCCAAGGTCTCGGGCAAGCTCGGCCCGATCGCCAAGGTCGGCCCGTCCAACGAGGGCGCGACGCGTATCTCGCGCTCTGCCTATGCCGGCATGTTCGGCCCGACCACGGGCGACCGGGTGCGGCTCGCCGATACCGAGCTCTTCATCGAGGTCGAGAAGGACCACACGACCTACGGCGAGGAGGTGAAGTTCGGTGGCGGCAAGGTGATCCGCGACGGCATGGGCCAGAGCCAGCGCACGCGCGCCCAGGGCGCGGTCGACACCGTCATCACCAATGCCCTGATCGTCGATCACTGGGGCATCGTGAAAGCCGACATCGGCCTCAAGGGCGGCCTCATCGTCGCCATCGGCAAGGCCGGCAACCCCGACATCCAGCCCGGCGTCGACATCATCATCGGTCCCGGTACCGAGGCGATCGCGGGCGAGGGCAAGATCATCACGGCGGGCGGTATCGACTGTCACATCCACTTCATCGCCCCGCAGCAGATCGACGATGCGCTCTACAGCGGCGTCACCACCATGCTGGGCGGCGGCACCGGCCCGGCCCACGGCACGCTCGCCACCACGGTGACGCCCGGTCCCTGGCACATGGGCCGCATGCTGCAGGCAGCCGAGGGCCTGCCGATGAACCTCGGCTTCTTCGGCAAGGGCAACACCAGCAAGCCGGCCGGCATCCGGGAGCAGATCGAGGCTGGCGCTTGCGGCATGAAGCTGCACGAGGATTGGGGCACCACGCCCTCGGCCATCGACAACTGCCTGACCGTCTCCGATCGCTACGACGTGCAGGTCGTGATCCATACCGACACCCTGAACGAGTCGGGATTCGTCGAGACGACGCGGGCAGCCTTCAAGGGCCGTACAATCGGGACCTACCACACCGAGGGCGCCGGCGGTGGCCATGCGCCGGACATCATCAGGCTTTGCGGCGAGAAGAACGTGCTGCCGAGCTCGACCAATCCCACCATGCCCTACACGGTGAACACCGTGGACGAGCATCTCGACATGCTGATGGTCTGCCATCACCTCGACGCGCGCATCCCCGAGGACGTCGCCTTCGCCGAAAGCCGCATCCGCCGCGAGACCATCGCCGCCGAGGACATTCTCCACGACCTCGGTGCCTTCTCGATGATGGCATCCGACAGCCAGGCGATGGGTCGCGTTGGCGAGGTGATCCTCCGCACCTGGCAGACCGCCGACAAGATGAAGAAGCAGCGCGGGCGGCTGAAAGAGGAGAAGGGCGACAACGACAACGTCCGCGTGAAGCGCTATGTCGCCAAATACACCATCAATCCCGCCATCACCCATGGCATCGCCAAACATGTCGGCTCGGTCGAAGTCGGCAAGCGCGCCGATCTCGTGATGTGGTCGCCGGCTTTCTTCGGCGCCAAGCCCGACATGGTGCTGATCGGCGGCACGATCGTGGCGGCGCCGATGGGCGATCCCAACGCCTCGATCCCGACACCGCAGCCGGTGCACTACCGGCCGATGTTCGGCGCCTTCGGCCGCAGCCTGGTGATGAGCCCGGCGCTGTTTGTGTCGCAGGCCGCGATCGCCAAGGGTGTCGCCAAGAAATGGGGCCTCTCGCGCCCGTTGCTCGCGGTCAAGGGTACGCGCAAGCTTGGCAAGAAGGACATGGTGCACAATTCGCTTTGTCCGAAGATCGAGGTCGATCCCGAGACCTACGAGGTGCGGGCCGATGGCGAGCTGTTGACCTGCGAGCCGGCGACGGTGCTGCCGATGGCGCAACGGTATTTCCTGTTCTGATCATGAAGCGCGCTCTTGAAGTGGTGCGCGCCGGTCAGTGGCCGACGCCTGACCGCACCGACACCGTCACCCTGCTGTTCGACGACCGCTACCGCCGCCGCCTGCGCATGCTGGGCGATGGCGGCCTCGACTTCCTGCTCGATCTCGCCGAGCCCGTGGTGCTGCGCGGCGGCGACGGTCTCAGGCTGGAAGAGGGCGGCTTCGTCGAAGTGAAGGCCGCCGAGGAAAACCTGGTCGAGATTCGCGGCCGTGATGCGGCTGCGTTCGCGCGGATCGCGTGGCACCTCGGCAACCGTCACCTGCCAGCCCAGATCGACGCCGATCGCATCCTGATCCGCGACGATCATGTGATCGTCGACATGCTGAAGGGCCTGGGCGCCGAGGTCCGCGCCGTGCGGGCGCCGTTCGATCCCGAAGGCGGCGCCTACGGCCAGCACAATCACGACCTCGGCCATCCCCATGGTCACGTCCACGATCAGCGTCATGGCTGAACCCGGCGCTGATCCGCTCTACCGTCTGCTCGCCTGGCTGTCGCCGGCCTATCCGGTCGGCGCCTTCAGCTACAGCCATGGCGTCGAGACGGCGGTGGAGGAGGGATTCATCAAGGATCGCGCCTCGCTGGTCGCCTGGCTGGAAAGCGTCCTGGAGCGCGGCACCGGCCTGGTCGACGGGGCGCTGTTTGCCGCGGCGTGGCGGGCGGTCGATGCGGGGGATTGGCCGGCGTTCGATGCCGTGGCCGAACGCGCAACGGCATGGCGAGGGACCTCCGAGATGGCGCTGGAGTCACGCCAGCAGGGCGGCTCGTTCCTGTCGATCACGCGGACGGCCTGGCCGCATCCCGCTCTCGACGCGGCCCACGAGCGGACAGACGGTGAGCTTGCGCTGCCGGTGGCCGTGGCGCTGGCCGCCGCCGCGCACGGCATCGCGCTCGACTCGGCGCTGGGCGGCTACCTGCATGCCTTTACCGCCAACCTGATCTCGGCGGCGGTGCGGACCGTGCCGCTCGGCCAGACCGACGGCCAGCGCGCGCTGGCGGCGTTGGAGCCTGCGGTGCGGCGGACCGTGGAAACAGCTGTGGCTGCGGCCTCGCTCGACGACATCGGGACGGCGACACCGCTGCTCGACTGGTGCTCGCTGCGCCACGAGACGCAGTACACGCGGCTGTTCCGCTCATGAATGCGGTGTTGGCCTTCCTGCTGTTCATCGGCGTCGGTGCCATTGCCGTCGTTCATGCCCTCTGGGGTCTGGGCAGCTCCTGGCCTGAGGCCAACGAGGAGGCGCTGGCGCGCGGCGTCGTGGGCGACGGTCGTCGGCGCATGCCGCCGCCCTGGCAGTGCTTCGCCGTCGCCGCGCTGTTGGCACTGGTGGCGCTGTGGCCCTGGTACGTGCTCGGGCGTGGATCGGAGCCGGTCGTGCTGACCGGCACCTTCGCCATTGCCGGTACCTTCGTGGCCCGTTGCTGGGCCGGCTACAGCCCGCGCTGGCGGAGCCATTTCAACGACGAGCCGTTTGCCAGGCGCGACAAGCGGTACTATTCGCCCTACAGCCTGTTGCTGGGCGTGGGCTATCTCGCGCTGCTGGCCGGAGAAATGGAACGATGAGTGCGCGTGGTCCCCTCAGGGTGGGCGTCGGCGGTCCGGTCGGGTCGGGCAAGACGGCGCTGGTCGAGCGTCTGTGCAAGAAAATGCGCGATACCTACGACATCGCCGTCGTCACCAACGACATCTACACCAAGGAGGATGCGGAGTTCCTGACGCGCGCTGGCGCTCTCGAACCGGACCGCATCGTCGGCGTCGAGACCGGCGGTTGTCCGCATACGGCGATCCGCGAGGATGCCTCGATCAACCTCGCCGCCGTCTCGGACATCGTACGCAAGTGGCCGAATCTCGAGATCGTCTTCGTCGAGTCCGGCGGCGACAACCTTGCCGCTACCTTCTCGCCCGAGCTGGCGGACCTCACCATCTACGTCATCGACGTGGCGG
Organism: Reyranella sp.; assembly: GCA_030684475.1. GTDB lineage: Bacteria > Pseudomonadota > Alphaproteobacteria > Reyranellales > Reyranellaceae > Reyranella. Next base: position 9,353 of record JAUXWB010000512.1, read on the forward strand.
CGGGGGAGAAGATCCCGCGCAAGGGCGGGCCGGGCATCACCCGGTCGGATCTGCTGGTGATCAACAAGATCGACCTGGCGCCGCTGGTCGGCGCCAATCTCGACGTGATGGACCGCGACGCGCGCAAGATGCGCGGCGCCAGGCCCTTCATTTTCTCGAACCTGAAGGAAAACAAGGGCGTCGCCGACGTCGCCGCCTTCATCGTGCGCCAGGGTGGCCTGCCGGCGCGTTGATGTGGAAGAATGGATGAAAGAGGAGAAGTCGATGATCCGGACGATCTGCCTGACGGCCCTGTTGCTTTCGCTTGCCGGCCCCGCGTCGGCCCATCCCGGCCATGAGGCTTCCGGCTTCCTCCATCCCTTCACCGGGATCGATCACCTGCTGGCCATGGTCGGCGTCGGCATGTGGGCGGCCTTTCTGGCGGTGCGGAAGCCGGCTGCGGCGCTGCTGGTGCCTGCCGCCTTCGTCGCCATGGTGGCCGTCGGCGCAGCTGCCGGATTTGCAGGCATAAAACTGCCTATCGTTGAGGCAGTCATCCTGGGCTCGGTTTTCGTCTTTGGCGGTCTCGTCATGGCTGCAGTGCGCTTGCCGTCTGCGGCGGCCATGGCGGTGGCCGGCCTGTTCGCCGTCTTCCACGGTTATGCCCACGCCCTCGAAGCGCCGGCCAGCGGGACAGGGATCTACATTTTGGGGTTCCTGGCGGCGACCACCCTGCTGCAAGCGGTCGGACTGGGGCTCGGCTGGGTCGCGCTCTGCGTCGTCGGCGGCCTGGGATTGCGGGCTCTGGGCGGCGTCGTCATGGCCGGTGGGGCGCTGGTCCTGATCGCCCATTAGGAGTTTTCCCGGGCCGGCTCGGGGGTTTGGCACGGCATTCGCTTTCCATGTTCGCGGACGGGGTTCCGTCGCGATAACAAGGAGAGCGGGATGAAATTGGGATCGATGATGCGGACGGGCCTCGTCGCCGCCGGCCTCTTGGCCGGTGCGGCGGGCAGCGCGTTCGCCCAGGGGGCACCGATCAAGGTCGGTATTCTGCATTCGCTGTCGGGTACGATGGCGATCAGCGAGACGACTCTCAAGGACGTCATGCTGATGCTGATCGAGGAACAGAACAAGAAGGGCGGCGTTCTCGGCCGCAAGCTCGAGGCCGTCGTCGTCGATCCGGCGTCGAACTGGCCGCTGTTCGCCGAGAAGGCGCGCGAGCTTCTGCAGAAGGACAAGGTCGCCGCGGTGTTCGGCTGCTGGACCTCGGTCAGCCGCAAGTCGGTCTTGCCGGTGTTCGAGGAGCTGAACGGCATCCTCTTCTACCCGGTGCAGTATGAAGGCGAAGAGAGCTC
>JAUXWB010000460.1 GCA_030684475.1 Reyranella sp.
CGGCGCGCGGGTCGTGGTCGGCAAGCCCTTGCGCGCACGCATCTGGTATCGCGTCTGGGCGAGTGCAGATCCCGTGACCGGCACATTGCGTGTCGCTCAGCAGCCGCTGAAGCGCGCCCACGCCGTCGACGACGAGGGCGAAGCACACGTGACGGCGCCGGCGCCGCTGTCGCTCGACGCCGCCCAGCCGGTCCTGATCGGCGCCGAAGCGGCCAAGGACCGCCCCGCCCAGCGCTGCTTCAACGGCAAGATCGAGGCGCCGGCGATCGCGGGCGTCGCGGACTGGGATTTCACCCGTCGCATGGACTCGATGGAGATCGAGGACACCGGCGCCAACGGCCTGCACGGCCGCCTGGTCAACCTGCCGACCCGGGCCATGAAGGGCGCGGCGTGGACCGGCGCGGAGCGCGACTGGCGCCGCGCGCCGCATCACTACGCCGCCATCCATTTCCATGACGACGACCTGCACGATTGCGGCTGGGCCGACGATTTCAGCTTCACCATCCCCAAGGACATGCGGAGCGGCGTCTACGGCATGCAGCTGAGCTGCGGCACACATCGCGACGTCATTCCCTTCTTCGTGCGGCCCCAAGTCGGCAAGCCGCAGGCCAAGGTCTGCTATCTCGCTTCGACCTTCACCTATCAGGTCTATTCCAACTTCTCGCGCGGCGTCTACGACGAGGCGTTCCGCAAGCGGGTGGCCGACTGGAAGGCCTATCCGCACAATCCCGACGACCACAAGGACTATGGCCTCTCGACCTACAACCACCACCGCGACGGCTCGGGCGTGGCCTATTCCTCGCACCTCCGGCCGCTGCTCACCTGGCGGCCGAATTTCCTGAGCTTCAACGACGCCGCGGGCTCGGGCCTGCGCCATCTGCCGGCCGACACACATCTCACCAGCTGGCTCGACCGCATGGGCGTGGCCTTCGATGTCGTCACCGACCACGATCTCGACGAAAAGGGCGTCGAGATCCTGGCCTCGTACAAGGTGGTGCTGACCGGCTCGCATCCCGAGTACCACACCAGCGGCACGCTCGACGCGCTGCAGGCCTACACCGAAACCGGCGGGCGGCTGATGTATCTCGGTGGCAACGGCTTCTACTGGCGGGTGGCGCTGTCCAAGAAGGTGCCGGGCGCCATCGAAGTGCGGCGCACCGAGGGCGGCATCCGGACCTGGGCCGCCGAGCCCGGCGAATATTACCACGCCTTCGACGGTGCCTACGGCGGATTGTGGCGGCGCAGCGACCGGCCGCCCAATCTCCTGTGCGGCATCGGCTTCTCGAGCCAGGGCACGTTCGTGGGCGACTCCTACCGCCAATCACCGGCGGCGCGCGACAACACCCACGCCTGGGTCTTCGAGGGCGTGAAGGACGAGCTGTTCGGCGGCTACGGCTTTTCAGGCGGCGGCGCCGCGGGCTTCGAGCTCGACCGGCTCGACCATCGCCTCGGCAGTCCGCTCAATGCTGTGGTGCTGGCTTCCTCCGAAGGCCACGATCGCAAGAACTTCGTCGTCGTCCACGAGGAGCGGCTGGGCTTCACCACCACCATTCCCGGCCAGACGCTGGAGGAGCTGATCCACGCCGACATGACCTACATCGAGAAGCCCGCCGGCGGCGCGGTGTTCTCGGTGGGCTCGATCACCTACTGCGGCAGCCTACCCCACAACAAGTTCGACAACGACGTGTCGCGACTCACCTTCAACGTGTTGAACCGGTTTGGCGAACTCGGCCTCAAATGGCCTTTCTGATCTGCGGTGCCAGCTGCTCGAGCAGGCCCTTGCAGCCGGCCTCGATGAGGCTGAGGGCGCGTTCGAAGCCGGCCCTCGGTCCACCGATCGGATCCAGCACGTCGATGACGCCGATCGGCGGCGCGAAGCTCAGGAACAGCTTGGGCTTGCCGGCCAGGGCGCGGGGGGACAGCCAGCGCATCTCCACGAGATGGCTGCTGTCCATCGCCAGCGGGTAGTCAAAGTAAGCGATGTCGTCGCCCGTCACCTGCCGCGCGCGAATGCCTGAAATGTCGTAGCCACGGCTCGCCGCAATCTCGAGCGCCGCCGGCGCCGGCGACTGGCCGACGAATTTCTCCGACGTCCCGGCCGAGGCGATCTCGAACCCATCGGCCAGACCGGCGCGCTCGACCAGGGCGCGAAACACGCCCTCGGCCATCGGCGAGCGGCAAAGGTTCGCCGTGCAGACGAAGAGGACCTTGATGGTCATGGCCTCGACCCTAGCACGGCGCTACATTTCGCAACATGCATCAGGATTATTTCCCGCCCGGCATCGTCGTGCTCACCGGGGCGGGCATCTCCAAGGAAAGCGGCATCGATACGTTCCGCGACCCCGATGGGCTATGGAACCGGGTCAACCTGGAGGACGTCGCCACCCTCGAAGGCTGGCATCGCGACAAGAAGAAGGTGCTCGATTTCTACAACGAG
>JAUXWB010000515.1 GCA_030684475.1 Reyranella sp.
GGCGCGCGCACGACGTGGCCGCCGAACACCTGGCCGATCGCCTGATGGCCGAGGCAGACGCCGAGCAGCGGCACCTGTTCCCTTGCGGCGGCGCGGATCAGATCCATGCAGATGCCGGCCTCGTTCGGCGTGCACGGGCCCGGCGACAACACGATGCCGGCGGGTTTCAGCGCCATCGCCTCCTCGACGGTGATCTGGTCGTTGCGATGCACGACGCATTTCGCGCCGAGATCGCCCAGGAAGTGGACGAGGTTGTAGGTGAAGCTGTCGTAGTTATCGATGAGGAGGAGCATGGCCGCAGTCTATCAGTTCCTCAGCCGCTCGCCAGTTCGGGGAAATCCTCTTCCCGGAATTCGCCTGGGCCGCGCTGGTTCTCGGCAGCACGCTGTTCTTCGCCACGCCTGAGTTCGACGCGGCGGATCTTGCCCGAGATGGTCTTGGGCAGTTCGCCGAACTCCAGGCGCCGCACGCGTTTGAACGGGGCGAGGCGGCCTCTCAGGTGCTGGAAGATCGAGAGCGCCGTGGCGCGGTCGGGCTTGCCGTTCGCGGTCAGGGTCACATAGGCCTTGGGAATCGCGAGCCGCAGGGCGTCGGGCGCCGGTACGACGGCAGCCTCGGCAACGGCCGGATGCTCGATCAGCACGCTTTCGAGCTCAAACGGACTGATGCGGTAGTCGGACGCCTTGAACACGTCGTCGGCGCGGCCGACGTAGGTCAGGTAGCCGTCGCTGTCGCGAGAGGCGACGTCGCCTGTGCGATAGACCGCGCCCGTGAGTGGCGCGATCGAGCCATCGTCCTGCTGGTAGCCCTGCATCAGCGCGGCGGGGCGGGCCGAGAGGTCGATGCAGATCTCGCCTTCCTCCGCGTCCTTGTCGTCGGCGTCGAGGAGCCGGATCCGGTAGCCGGGCAGGGGACGGCCCATCGAGCCCAGCCTGATCGGCTGGCCGGGCGGGTTGCCGACCTGGGTCGTGGTCTCGGTCTGGCCGTAGAAGTCGCGGATGGTGAGCCCCCAGGCCTTCTCGACCTGCTCGATCACCTCGGGGTTGAGTGGCTCGCCGGCCGCCAGCACCTCGCGCAACGACGTCCTGCAGTTCTTCAAATCCTCCTGGATCAGCATGCGCCACACGGTGGGCGGGGCGCAGAGCGTGGTCACGCCGTTGGAGACGATGGCGTCCAGCAAATAGCGCGCGTTGAAGCGCGGCTGATTGGCGATGAAGATCGTGGCGCCGGCGATCCACGGCGCGAAGAAGCAGCTCCAGGCGTGCTTGGCCCAGCCGGGCGAGGAGATGTTGAGGTGGACGTCGCCGGGGCGCAGGCCCAGCACGTAGATGGTCGTGAGGTGCCCGACCGGATAGCTGCGATGCGAGTGCAGCACGAGCTTGGGCTTGGCCGTGGTGCCCGAAGTGAAATAGAGCAGCATCGGGTCGTCGGCATTGGTTGGGCCGTCGGGCGTGAAGGCTGCCGGCGTGTCGAGGAGCTGGGCGTAGGAATGCCACCCGGCCGGCGCCTCGCCGACGGCGATCCGTGTCAGCGATGGATCGAGGCCCGCGAACTTGGCGGTTTCACCGGAGGCCGCCACGACATGACGGGCACGGCCGCGCTCGAAACGGTCGGCGAGATCGGTCGGCGTGAGGAGGGTGGTGGCTGGAATCACGACGGCGCCCAGCTTCATGGCCGCCAGCATCGTCTCCCACAGCGGCGCGACATTGCCCAGCATCAGCAGGATCCGGTCGCCGCGCTTGACGCCCAGTGCCCGCAGGCCGTTGGCGACGCGGTTCGACCGCTCCGACAGTTCGGCGAAGGTGAGGCTGGCGGCGCCGTCGCCCACGATCGTGAGCGCCGGCTTGTTCGCAAGCGGGCCGACCGCGAGTTCACCATCGAACCAGTCGAGCGCCCAGTTGAAGCGCTCGATCTCGGGCCAGCGGAAATCCCTGTAGGCCGTATCGTAGTCGGTGCGGTTGGCGAGCAGGAACTCGCGCGCTGTCTTGTACGCTTCCACCGTCATTTACTTCCACCCACCTATGTGGGCGTCAATGTAACGGTAACAGGAAAGGAATGCGCCCCCTTGGTCGTCGAGCCGCTATGCACGACCTTTGGGACGCAAGGCGATGACGCCTTCGGTCCGCGCCCGCACGTCGGGCGAGGCGAGACAGGTGGCGACGGCCTCGTAGCCGGGGGCACCGGGATAGGGGGCGACGCGGGTCGGCGGGCTGTGATTGGCGGGGCAAAGAAGGATCGCCTCGTCGGGCCCGACGGCGGCCAGATCCAGGATCGCGCTGGAGCGCGTGAGCAGGAAGAGCGGGCGGGCGCCGGGTCCGCGGCGGCGCAGGTGGGCGATGAGCGCCTCCTGGGTGGCCTGATCCAGTCCCTGTTCCACCATGTCGACGACCAGAATAGCCGGGCCTTCGGCTTCCAGTCCGGCAAGCAGCGCGACCAGGGGCTTCGACACCACGGCGCCGTCCTCGACCAGCCAGGCCAGGCTCTCATCGACCCGCGCTTTGAGGGCCGGGTCGGCGTCCAGCCGCGCCCGCGCCGCAGCACCGCCGTCCGCGGCTCGCTCCAGACCCAGGAAGGCGGCGTCGGACAGGGTCTCGGCCAGACGTTGGGCCAGCCGGGTCTTGCCGCTGCCCAGTGGGCCGATGATGTAGTTCAGTGCCCTGATGTCGCGCAGCTCGAAGCGCTCGCCGCCCCACGGCCAGGGAAGGTCGAAAGCGACGCTGAGGTCGGCGGTCGGTCCCAGCAGGCGCGCCAGCTCGCCGGCACCCGGCATCCGGCCCTGAGCGAGATCGGTCCGCAGCCCGCGGACCTTCTCCACGGTGCCGGCGAGTTGGCGGACGCGGTCTTCGAGTGTCGCCTGGTGCGCCGCCAAGGCCGGCTCCAGATCGTCCGCGTCGCCGCACAGCACCCGTGCCACCTGAGCGAGACTGAGGCCGAGCGCGCGGAGCGCCACGACCTCTGCGGCCCGGGCCATCTCGCCGGGTCCGTAAGCGCGCCATCCGGCGGCGGTGCGGACCGGGGAGACCAGGCCACGCTCTTCGTAGAGCCGCAGGGCCTTGGTGGAGACGCCGAGCCGCTTGGCGGCTTCGGAGGGATTGAGAAATTGGGCGGAAGAGCTCACGCATCACCTCGCTGGTTGCTGACCGCGCTCCTTATCGGGGCGGCCCCAGGGGCCGGGTCAAGTGGGTGCTTTGCATGTGCGTTCGCTGATTCTCACGGCGGTTCTCACGCTGCGCGCTTGGGCGTAATGTAATCGTAACAAGAAAAGAAAGCGCCCCCTTGGTCGTCGAACCCCTCATCGTCGGGCTGCTGCTGGCGGCAGCCCTCATGCACGCCACATGGAATGCCATCCTGAAGTCCGACAGTTCGGACCGGCTGGCGACGTTCGGCGTCATCATGACCACCGGCACGGTGATGGGGCTCTGCATCGTGCCGTTCGTGCCGATGATCGAGCCGGCGGCGTGGAAGTTCCTGATCGCCTCGGTCCTGATCCACGTCCTCTATTACACGTTCCTCCTCAAAGCCTATTCGTACGGCGATCTCAGCCACACCTATCCGATCGCGCGCGGCCTCGGGCCGTTGCTGGTGGCGCTGGTGTCGGGCCGCTTCATCGGTGAGGAACTGCGCACTCAGGACATCGTCGGTGTCTTTCTTCTCAGCTTCGGTTTGGTGGCGCTCGCCATGCCGCTGCGCAATGTCGTGCCGCGGCCAGGCGCCCGGCATGGCCTTGCAACGCTGTTCGCCGTGCTGACCGGCGTCACCATCGCCGCCTACATCATTGCCGACGGGCTGGGCGTGCGCTCCGCCGGCCCGAGCTTCGAGCATCGGATCTCCTACATCGCCTGGCTCTGCGTGCTGGAGGGACCTTGGCTGCTGGTGCTGGCCTTCATCCTGCGCCCCGACACGGTGTGGGGCCATCTCAAGCGCACTTGGTATCGCGGTGTGATCGGCGGCGTGATCGCCAACGTCGGCTACGGCATTGCGATCTATGCGCTGGTGCTGGGACCGATGGCCCATGTCGCGGCCTTGCGCGAGACCTCGGTGCTGTTCGGCGCCCTGATCGGCACCTTGCTGCTAGGCGAACCGTTCGGCGGCCGGCGGGTGGCTGCGGCATTCGTGATCGTTTCCGGGCTTGTGCTGATGAACGGACCGGCGCTCTTCTAGTCCCATGTCCACGCGTAACCTCGACAAGCTCGTGGCGCCGAAGTCGGTCGTGGCGATCGGCGCCAGCGTGCGCCCCGGTTCGGTCGGCGCCGCGGTGACCCGCAACCTGCTGGCCGGCGGTTTCCAGGGCGAGATCTATCTGGTCAACGTCAAGGGCGGTGAGATCGACGGCCGCCGCGTCCATCGCAGCCTCGCCGAACTGCCGGAGGTGCCCGACCTCGCGGTCGTCATGACGCCGGCGGAGACCATCCCGCGCCTGATCCTCGAACTCGGCGAGCGTGGCACGCGGGTTGCGGTGGTGATCAGCGCCGGGCCGGGCAACGGCGCCGACGGTGCCAAGGTCAATGCCCGATGGCGGCGGCATATCCTGCGCGCCGCCCGGCCGCATCTGCTGCGCATCGTCGGGCCGAACACCATCGGCTATGCCATGCCGCGCCTGGGGCTGAACGCGAGCTTTGGGCCGGGCAATCTCAAGGCCGGACGCGTGGCCGCGGTCGCGCAATCGGGCGCGGTGCTGGCCGGGCTCGCCGACTGGGGCGCGGCCCAGGGCATCGGCTTCTCGCACCTGATCTCGATGGGCGACATGAGCGACGTCGATTTCGGCGACGTGCTCGACGTGCTGGCCCGCGACGCCGACACGCGCGCCATCCTGATGTACATCGAGGGCATCACGCAGGCGCGCAAGTTCATGTCGGCGGCGCGGGGCGTTGCCCGCATCAAGCCGGTGATCGTGCTGAAGGCCGGCCGACATGCGGCGGCGGCGAAGGCCGCGGCCTCGCACACCGGGTCGATGGCGGGGTCGGCCGCCGTCTACGACGCGGCCTTCGCCCGCGCCGGCCTGGTCAGCGTCCGGGGACTAGGCGAATTGTTCGACGCCGCCGAGACGCTGGGCTACGGCATCTCGCCGCGCAGCGAGCGGCTGGCGATCCTGACCAACGGCGGCGGCGTCGGCATTATCGGCACCGACCTGTTGATCGACGAAGGCGGCGAACTGGCGGCGCTGCTGCCCAAGACGCTCAATCAGCTCGACAAGCACATGCCGCGGGCCTGGTCGCGCGGCAATCCGGTCGACATCGTGGGCGATGCCGACGGGCCTCGTTATGCCGCCGCCCTTGACGCGCTGGCCGACGATCGCGGCGTCGGCGCGGTGATGGCGATGAACGTGCCGACCGCGCTCACGTCTTCCGAGGAGGCGGCGCGGGCGATCGCGGGGGCGGCGGGCGCCAAGGTCGTGCCCGTGATCGGCTGCTGGATCGGCGGCCCCGCGGCGGCGGCAGGCCGCCAGGTTCTGCACGCCGCCGGCATGCCGGCCTATGACACACCGCTGCGCGCCGTCCGCGGCTTCATGCACATCGTCCAATACCGGCGCGGCCAGCGCGCGCTGCAGCGCACGCCGCCGTCGGTGCCCGAGGCGCGGGCCGACACGCACCTGGTGCAAGCCATCGTTCACGGGGTGCTGGCCGACAAGCGTTCGATCCTGACCGAACCGGAAGCCAAGCGCGTGCTGGCGGCCTACGGCATTCCTGTCGTGCCGACGGAAATCGTGCTCGATGCTGCCGAGGCCGCCGCGGCCGCTGTTCGCCTCGGCTTTCCGGTCGCGGTAAAGATCCTGTCGCGCCAGATCACGCACAAGAGCGACGTGGGCGGCGTGGCGCTCGACCTCGATTCCGAACAGGCCGTCACCGACGCCGTGCGGACCATGACCGGCAATGCGCTGGTGAAGGCGCCCAAGGCCAGGATCGACGGCTTCGTCGTGCAGCCGATGATCAAGCGGCCGCACGCGGTCGAGCTGATCCTGGGGGCGGCCGAGGATCCGGTGTTCGGGCCGATTTTGCTGGTCGGCCACGGCGGCGTCGCGGCCGAGGTCGTGGACGACAAGGCGCTGGCACTGCCGCCGCTCGACCTCGTGCTGGCCGAGGATGCGCTGAGCCGCACCCGGGTCGACCGGCTGCTGCGCGGCTATCGCGACCGGGCGCCGGCGGCGCGTGGTGCGGTGGGCGAGGCCATGGTGCGGCTGTCGCAGCTCATCGCCGACGTCGGCGAGATTGCCGAACTCGACATCAATCCGCTGCTGGCCGACGCCGACGGCGTGCTGGCGCTCGATGCCCGCATCGTCGTTCGAAAGCCTGAGCCGGGGCAGGAGCGGGCGGCGCGCTTTGCCATCCGGCCCTATCCGGTCGAACTCGAGACCGAGATCCGTAACGGCGAGGAGCGGCTCCGGATCCGCCCGATCCGGCCGCAGGACGAGGCGCTGCTCGACGGCTTCGTCCGCCGCCTGTCGCGGGAAGACGTCCGCATGCGCTTCTTCGGGCCGCTGCGCGAGCTCAGCCACGAGATGGCGGCGCGCCTCACCCAGATCGACTACGACCGCGAGATGGCGTTCCTGTTGCTGGATGGTGACATGCTGGTGGGTGTGGGCCGGCTCGCGGCCGATCCCGGTTTCGAGCAGGCCGAGTTCGCCCTCGTCGTCGCCTCGGATCGCCAGGGCCGCGGCTACGGCACGCTGCTGCTCAATCACGTGCTGCGCTACGCCAAGTCGCGCGGCATCAAGCGCGTGGTCGGGCATGTGCTGCGCGAGAACGGCAAGATGCTCGATCTCGTCAAACGTCTGGGCTTCCGGCGTGAAGGCGGGCGCTCCGGCGAGCCCGACCTGCGCGTGGTCAAGTCGCTGGGCGGTCTGTAACTTATGTTTCGGCGGCCGCTCTGAACCAAGGCGAAATAATGGCGGCAGGGCAAAGCGTTAGGGCGGATCGTTGATATGGCGTCGAGGAAGAACAGAAGCGGGAAGGCGAACAGAAGGAGTCCGAAACCGCCGCCGACTGCTCGCGAGCGGTTGCGCGCACGGTTTCGCTCCGCCGCTGCGTGGATCGACGGGCATCGCTGGCACTCGATCGTCGCGGGTTCGCTGCTCCTGTTTTTCGGCAGCCTGTTCGGCGGCTACTGGGTGGCCGAGTGGTTCGATTCGCTCGACCGTGATCGATTGGCGCGCGAGACCATCGAGGAAATGAAACGCGGCGCGCCCGCCGGCCCGGAACCTAAATACGCCCGCATCGACGATATCCCGGACTTGCCGAAATACACCGAGGTGGAGCCCGGCAAGCCGCGGCCGACGCTCGAGGAAAAGCCGCGTCCGGCCGCCAAGCCAACGCAGGTGGCCGCAGCAGCGGTCCCGAGCGACCAGGCGTGGCGACGCAACGCGGTGCCGTTCCGCGACCTCAACAGCAAACCGCTGGTCGCCATCGTGATCGACGATGTCGGCCTCGACCGGCCGCGCTCGAAGCGGGCCTGGGAACTGCCAGGACCATTGACGATGTCGTTCCTCCCTTATGCCAAGGACCTGCGAGAGCAGGCACGGGCGGCCCGCAGGCGAGGCCACGAGCTGATGCTGCATCTCCCGATGGAGCCCACCGGGCGCAACGATCCCGGCCCCGGCGCGCTGCTGGTGTCCATGAGCGCTGCCGAGATCCGCCAGCGCACCGCCGCGGCGCTCGACAGTTTCGAGGGCTTCGCCGGCGTCAACAACCACATGGGCAGCCGCTTCACGGCCTTCCGGCCGGGTATGGAGACGGTGCTGCGTCAGCTCAAGCCGCGCGGCCTCATGTTCCTCGACTCGCGCACGACCAAGGAGTCGGTGGGCGACCAGACGGCACAGGAGCTGGGCGTGCCCGGGATCGTGCGCCACGTCTTCCTCGACGACGACGAATCGGTCGAGGCGGTGCGCCGCAAGCTCGCCGAGGCCGAAGCGGTGGCGCGCCGCCAGGGCTTCGTCGTGGCGATCGGCCATCCGCACGAGGCGACCCTGCAGGCGCTTTCGGAATGGCTGCCGACCGTTCAGGGCAAGGGTCTCGCGCTCGCACCCGCTACCGCCGTGTTGCGCAAGCGCAACGGTTGGGATTGAGTCGCGCCAACGACAAAGTTGGAGGAAGCGACGTGCGTTACAAAAAGCAGGCGATGATCGTGGCCCCGCAACCCGAGCCCGCGGAGGCAGGCGCCGACGTGCTGCGCGAGGGTGGCAACGCCGTCGATGCCGGCATCGCCTGCGCGCTCGTCCAGAACGTGGTCGATCCGATGATGTGCGGCATCGCGGGCTTCGGCAGTTGCGGCATCTACAGGCCGGACAGGAAGTTCCACGGCTACATCGACGCCCATGCGCCGGCGCCGCTCGCCGCGCGGCCCGACATGTGGGCCAACCTGATCGAGAGCGAGGCGCGCGACGGCTACGGCTTCATTCTGAAGGGGCGGGTGAACGACATCGGCTACAAGTCGATCTGCGCGCCGGCCAACCTCAAGATGTACTACGAAGCGCACCAGGAGCACGGCAGCCTGCCGTGGTCGCGTATCGTCGAGCCTGCGATCCACTGGGCCGAGAACGGCTGGACCGTGCGGCCGCACGTTCACTACTGGTGGTCGGACGACGGCGCCTTCGGCCGAGCGCCCAACTTCGAGCGCACCGGGTTCACGCCGGCAGCGCGCGCGCTCTATTGCCGGCCGGACGGCGCGCCCAAGCGGGTGGGCGACAAGGTGGTGAACCGCGACTACGGCCAGACGCTCCGCGCCATCGCCAAAGGCGGCGCCGACGCGTTCTATGCAGGCGAGATCGCCCAGGCGATCGCCGAAGACATGAAGAAGAACGAGGCGCTGCTGTCGATCGAGGATCTCAAGGCCTGGAAGCCCACGCGCAATCCTCCGCTGTGGGGCGACTATCGTGGCTACAAGGTCTCGTCCAACCAGCCGCCCGGCGGCGGCGTGATGCTGATCGAGATGCTGAACATCCTGGAGAATTTCGATCTTCGCGGGATGGAGCACAATTCGGCGGCGTATCTCGGCATCGTGTCGGAGGCGATGAAGCGCGCCACCATCGACAAGGACGCCCACGTCGGCGATCCCAGGTTCGTCGACGTGCCCGTCGAGAAGCTGACATCCAAGACCTACGCCAGTGCCATGGCCGACGAGATCAGGCGTGGCGTGAAAGCGGCCGTGCCGCGTTTCAATTCCGGCGCCATCTCCAAGGACACCACGCACATTTCCGTTCTCGACAAGGACGGCAACTGCTTCACCATGACCCATTCGCTCGGCATGCCCTCGGGTGTCGTCACACCGGGCCTTGGCTTCATGTACAACGGCTGCATGGGCGTGTTCGACCCGCGGCCGGGCCGTGCCGGCTCGATCGCACCGGGCAAGGCGCGCTTCAGTTCGGTGGTGCCCTCGATCGTCTTCAAGGACGGTGAGCCGCATCTCATCATCGGCGCGCCCGGCGCCACCCAGATCGCGATGGGCGTTCTGCACGTGATCTTGAATGCACTCGACTTCGACATGACCATGGTCGAGGCCGTGAGCGCGCCGCGCTTCTCGGCGACCTCGGACGCGATCGACATCTCCAACCGCATCGGGGGTCGGATCGAGCGTGAACTGCAAGGGCAGGGCTATCCCGTGGTTCGCAGCCCCCACACGTTCGGCTTTGCCGCCGTGCACGCCATCCGCATTCACGAGGACGGACTCGACGGCGGCGCCGACCCCGGGCACGATGGCGTGGTGATCGCCGTATGACGGGCGGCAGGAGATCGTGGCAGGCGGCCTATGGCCAATGCCTGCCGCAATGGGCTAGTCTTTGGCCAACACGTCAAAAAAACCAAACGAAGCCAAACAGGGAGGAAAGTATGCGTCGGATTCTGGGAGTAGCGACGGCTGCCGCGGTGATGTTTGCCGGTGCCACGGTAAATGCGCAGGCTGTTGATGAGAAGAAGTTCAACGTTGTCGGAACCTGGAACTTCCTGACCAACTGGAAGGAGCTCGAGGTACCGTTCTGGGAGAAGGAACTTCCCGCCGCATCGGGAGGCAAGCTTTCGGGCAACATCAAGTCGATCACCGAGCTCAACCTGAAAGGCACCGAGGTGCTTCGCCTGCTCAAGACGGGCGTCTACGACTTCGCCGCCGCACTGCCGATCTATGTCGACGACGGCGGGGCGATCGTCGAGGCGGTCGATATTTCGGGCGTCGCCGGCACCTTCAAGATGAGCCGCGAGATCATCGACGCCTGGATGCCGGAAATGCAGAAGGTGATGCGCGAGCGGCATGGCGCCATGGTGCTCGGGACCTTCACCTGGCCCGAGCAGAACTTCTATTGCCGCGGTGACATCAAGAGCGTCGAGGACCTCAAGGGCAAGAAGGTGCGCGTGCAAGGTTCCTCGCAGGCCGATCTCGTGAAGGGCTTCGGCGGTTCGGCGGTGACGCTGCCGTTCGGCGAGGTCGTTCCCGCACTTGAAAAGGGCGTGGTGGATTGTGGCATCACCGGCACGATGCCGGCCTACAAGGCGAAGTGGCACGAGGTGACGAACACCCTGTTCCGCCTGCCAGTCGGCTTCACCGCGTCGGTGTGGGTCGTGAACCTCAGGACCTGGGACAAGCTCTCGCCCGCGACCAAGGAGCTGCTGCAGAAGGAGTTTGCGAAGCTCACCGACAAGTCGTGGAAGGCGGTCGAGGAGGAGACCGAGGAGGGTGTTGCCTGCACGACCGGAACCGGCAAGTGCACGCAGGGAACGCCCGGCAAGCTCAAGCTCGTCAAGCCCTCGGCTGCCGACCTCGCGGCGCGGGACAAGGTGCTGAACGACGTGGTTCTTCCCGGCTGGGCCGCCCGTTGCGGCGCCGAGTGCGCCAAGAAATGGACCGATACGATCGGCAAGAAGTACGGTTTGACGGCAACGGCCAAGTAACGCGTTCATATTGAGCTGAGAGCCCCTGCATCTCCGATGCAGGGGCCATGCTTCCGATGGACAAGGTCTGGTACGCAACCGCGAGGATCTCGCGCATTTTCGCCAGCCTCGGCGGGGTTCTGCTGCTCGTCGCAGCAGTCCTTGTCTCGGTCGAGGTCGTCTCCCGGAAACTGCTGACGGTGGTCTACTCGGGGTCGGACGAGCTGGCGGCGTATCTGTTCGCTGTCGGCACGACCTGGTCGCTGGCGCACGTGCTGGTCACGCGCGGACATGTGCGCATCGATGTGCTCTACGCCCGCCTGTCGCCGCGCCTGCGTGCAATCCTCGACGTCATTGCGCTTCTCATGCTGGGTGTCGTCGCCCTTGCGATGCTCGACCGCAGCTTCGACCTCGTCCATTCGAACTTCGTGGAATGGAACCGTTCCAACACGCCGCTGCGGACGCCTCTGTCCTTACCGCAAATGCCATGGGTGTTCGGGCTTGCC
Organism: Reyranella sp.; assembly: GCA_030684475.1. Classification (GTDB taxonomy): domain Bacteria; phylum Pseudomonadota; class Alphaproteobacteria; order Reyranellales; family Reyranellaceae; genus Reyranella. The sequence continues at coordinate 11,357 of JAUXWB010000515.1, forward strand.
CTGTTCCTGTTTTCGATCTGCGTCGCTCTCTTGAGAACATCGATCGCGCTGGCGCGCGGCGACTACCTCACGGCCAGCCAGACCGCGGGTGTGGCGTCCCTGGATGAGGAGATCGAAAGCGAACTCGTCGGCCTCGGCATCGCCTTCGGCAAGCATCGCGACGCAACGACGACGACCGTCACGGGAAGGTAGGATCGATGCTTGCCAGCGCCCTCGTGATGCTGATCGTGCTGCTTGCCATAAGCGTGCCCATCGCTGCGGCGATGGGTGTGCTCGGACTGGCTCTCAATCAGTTCTATTCTTCGATGCCGCTTTATCTCGCCATGGGCGAGATCCTGTGGAATTCCAGCTCGGAATACATCCTGATCGCCATCCCACTGTTCATCATGTTGGGCGAGATCCTGCTGCGCTCCGGCATCGCCGAGCGCGTGTACGCAGCAATGGCGCAATGGCTGTCGTGGCTGCCGGGCGGGCTCATGCACGCCAATATCGGCACCTGCGCCATGTTCGCGGCCACGTCGGGTTCCAGCGTCGCGACCGCGGCCACCGTCGGTGTCGTGGCGCTGCCGCAGATCAAACGGCACAAGTACGATGAGAGATTGTTCCTGGGAACCCTGGCCGCGGGCGGCACGCTCGGCATCCTGGTGCCGCCGTCGATCAACTTCATCCTCTACGGCCTGCTGACGAACACTTCGGTGCCGCGGCTCTATCTTGCCGGCATGGTGCCGGGAGTCCTCCTGGCGAGCTTCTTCATGATCTACGTCTTGCTGTCCTGCCTTGCCAAGCCGAGCAAGGGAGGGACACCGATCGAGACTTCATGGCGTCGGAGGCTCTACGCGCTCAAGGATCTGATCGCGCCGATGTTCATCTTTCTGATCGTCGTCGGATCGATCTACGCCGGATGGGCGACGCCCACCGAAGCGGCGTCCCTCGGCGTGCTCGCTGCCCTGCTGCTTGCCGCCCTCGAACGCACCCTCAGCTTCGCCATGATGCGGGCGGTGCTCGAAGGCACGATGCGCACCACAGCGATGATCATGCTGATCATCCTGGCTGCCCAGTTCCTGAATTTCGTGCTTGCTTCCATCGGATTCACCGATGGCTTCGGCAAGCTCATCGAAGGCATGGGGCTCGGCAAGTACGGCACGCTTCTGCTGATCGTCGCCTTTTATCTCGTGCTCGGCTGCTTCATGGAGACGATCTCCATGATGATCCTGACGACGCCCTTCATCTTTCCCATCGTCGTCAACCTGGGCTGGGATCCGATCTGGTGGGGTATTGCGTTGACGGTGCTGATCGAGGCTGCCCTGATCACGCCGCCAGTCGGCCTCAACCTCTACGTCGTCCAGGGCATGCGCGAACGAGGGCCTATCGGCGACGTCATCTGGGGGGCTCTGCCCTTCGTCGTCGCCATGATGCTCCTGATCGGCTTGTTGATGGCCTATCCCGACTTGGCGCTGGCTCTGCCGAAGCTCGTCATGGGTTGATGCGGCATCCGACTAGACCGGCGGCTCTAAACAGGCATTTGGCGCTTCTGGTGTGCCCGTCCGACCTTGGCTGACTCCGGATTGTGGCCGCTGATTACCCGCACGCCTTCGTCCAGACTGGCGGCGATCTTGTCCGGCGTGGCGCCTTCGAGGAACGCGAGCTTGTTCTTTTTGCAGGCGGCGAAGACCTTGGCGCGGGCGGCTTCCATCTCGGGCGGGTAGGGCCGGCGCTGCAGGGTGGTGTAGCCGAGCGAAAGACCCAGATCGCCCGGGCCCAGCTCGGCAAAACCCAATCCAGGCACCGCCAAGATTTTCTCGCAGTGGGCAACGCCGGGCGGGCTTTCGATCTTTACACCGAGCAAAAGCTCGCCCTTCGGACTGAGCGGCCAGGGCTCGCAGCGCTCGAAATACTCTTGCTGATCAATGCCCCAGACCGGAGCGGCGGTCGGCTCCGAACCCCGGCCACGCGTACCGGTTCCGATCTTGTCGATGCCTGCTTTGTGGTGCGGGAAGCGGCAAGCCCGCACGAATTCCCGCACCGCCTCGGCCGACTCGGCCTGGCAGAGCAGGATGCCGTGGACACCACGGGCCAGGATTTGGCGGAACTGCCAGGCGTTGAAGGTGACGTTCGGCCCGTCGATGCCGTTGACCGGGGCCTCGACGATCACTGTCGGAGTGCGATGGCCCGAGTTGGTGGGCCCGGCGGCGACCAGCCCGCGCATGTATTCCTCGAGCCCGGTCATGTCGAAGGCACCGTGCTCCATGCCGACGTTGATGTAGTCGGCCCAGGTCCGGGCATCCTTCTGCCCCTGCTCGTAGGTCAGCACATGGCCGGTGTGCGGGCCGTCGTAGTAGATCGCCTGGTCGGCCTCCAGGAGCTCGATGGCCCGGTTGATGCGGTTTGCCATGCGGTTCCCTCCGTTTGCGCGGGCCCAGCATAGCCCTAGAGTGACGTCAAAAGGGAGCAAGCCATGATCAAGTTCTATTACAACACCGCGCCGAACCCGACCAAGGTGGCGCTGTGCCTGGAAGAGATGGGACTGCCGTACGAGCTCGTCCCGATCGACACGCGCAAGGGCGAGCAGCACACGCCCACCTTCCTGGCGATCAATCCCAACGCCAAGGTGCCCGTCATCGTCGATGGCGATGCCACCGTCTTCGACAGCAACGCGATCCTTCTCTATCTGGCGGAAAAGACCGGGAAGTTCCTGCCTGGCAAGTCGGCAAAGGAGCGGGGCGAGATGCTGTCCTGGCTGATGTTCGTCGCCTCGGGCATCGGACCTTACTCGGGCCAGTCCGTGCACTTCCGGAACTTCGCGCCCGAGCCCAAGGACTACGCCGTCAACCGCTACACCTTCGAAGCCCAGCGCCATTGGGGGATCCTGGAGGCCCGGCTGGGCAAGCACCGCTTCATGTGCGGTGACGCCTACACCATCGTCGACATGGCGGTGTGGGGCTGGTCGCGCCTGATCCCCGTCGTCCTGGGGCCGGACGCTCCGAAGCAGCTGCCGAATCTGCAGCGTCACTTGGCCGAGATCAGCGCGCGCCCGGCGGCGGTGCGAGCGCTGGCGCTGAAGGACAAGCACACCTTCAAGACCGAGATGGATGACGCAGCCCGCCTCGCGATGTTCCCGCATCTCGCCAGGAAGGTCGCTTGAGCAGGCGTTGACCTACATCATCCCCGGCGCGCCGAGGTCGGTGCCGTCGATCATGCGGCTGTAGCGGAAGGGATGGGGATCGACGATCGGCGGGTCGCCGGCCACGAGATCGGCGGCCAGCCGTCCCGCCGCCGGCCCGATGCCGAAGCCGTGGCCGGTGAAGCCGGTCGAGAGATAGAGCCCGGGCACCGGATCGACCGCCGAGATGACCGGAATGCCGTCGGGCGTGGAATCGATCATGCCGCCCCAGGCGTGCGCGACCTTCAGTCCCTTGAGCGCCGGGTAGTGCTGGCCGAGCGTCGTCAGCCCCTCCTGTACGAGCCGCGGATCGGCCGCGGGATCCAAGGTGCGCTGGCGCTCGAAGGGCGAGACGCGGTCGAACGACCAGTTGGCGAAGCCTTCCGGGCCCTGGAAGAACGAGCGTCCCACCGCGAAGGTCAGTCCTTTGTGCCGTTTCATGGCGGTTGGCACGAACTGCCGGGCATAGAGCAGCCCCTGGAGCGAGAGGTCGACGGTGCCGCGTCCGCCCAGGCCCACGGTGTAGCCGCCGTCGAGCCGTCGCCGGATCGTGACGTCGGGCATGGAGAGGCCGCCGTCCGTCACCTGCGGCGCTTCCGTCGTCGTGAACGATGTCGAGCGCACGCCGGCCTGCGGCAGCCTGAGGCCGTGGCGGCGGCAGAACAGTGAACTCCAGGCGCCGCCGGCACAGAGCACGGCTTGAGTGCGAATGAGGCCCTGCTCGGTGATGACGCCGGACACCTTGCCGCCGGCGATGTCGAGACCGCGTGCCGCGCAATTCTGATGAACGGTGGCGCCCAGCTTGCGCGCCGCTTCGGCGAGGGCGGACGAGGCGAGGGCGGGTTCGCCGCGGCCGTCGGTCGGCGAGTGCACCCCGCCGATCCAGTCGGGCACGCTGCCGGGTGTCATGGCCTTGGCTTCAGCAGGGCTGAGGATGCGGCTGTGCATCTGGTATTCGCGCGCGCGCAGGGTCCAGTCCTCCCATTGCGCGAAATCCTCGCGGCGCGTCGTGACGTAGAGGAGGCCTGTAGGACGGAAGCCGGTTTCCGCGCCCAGCTCCGCATTGAGACCTTTCCAGATCTCCAGGCTCTTCATGGCGAGCGGCAGTTCGCGCAGGTCGCGATGCTGCTGGCGGCACCAGCCCCAGTTCCGGCTGCTCTGCTCGCCGCCGACCACGCCCTTGTCGAGCAGGGCGACCGACAGGCCTTTCTTCGCGAGCGCATGGGCGGCGGCGCTGCCTGCGATGCCGGCGCCGATCACGACGACGTCGGCGGAGGCGGGGAGATCAAGGTCACTGATGACGGGCTGAACGGGCGGGGACATCGATTTTTCCTGACGAACGCTACCGAGGGACACACCATAGCCTACGCTTTACGGCGCGGAACCCGGCGCGGTACCCTGAAGGCCAGAAGGAGCCCCCAATGGACCTGACATTCGGCAAGGAAGAGCTGGCCTTCCAGCAGGAAGTGCGCAGCTGGCTGAAGGAGACCCTGACGCC
>JAUXWB010000518.1 GCA_030684475.1 Reyranella sp.
ATCTTCTTAACGCGCTCGGCAATGTCGCTCATTCTCTTGTCCTTCCCGTGTCTTCAAATACCGTTTCGCCGAAGGGGGCTGGCGATTTCCGGCGTTCCTAACATAGCTCCCCGGCCATTGGCTAGGGTCGAAAAGCCCACAAAATCAGGCACTTGTGGCCCTTATCCGAGAGTGGGACCGTCAAATCATCGCCATACCGCCGTTGATGTGCAGCGTCTGACCGGTGACATAGGCCGCCTCCTCGCTCGCCAGGTAGACCACACCGGCTGCGATCTCGTCGGGCGTCCCCAACCGATCGGCGGGTACCCGGGCCAGGATGCCCTTCTTCTGCTCGTCGGTCAGTCCGTCGGTCATCGGCGTGGCGATGAAGCCCGGGGCCACGCAATTGACTGTGATACCGCGCGAGGCGAGTTCCTGGGCGAGCGACTTCGACATGCCGATGAGACCGGCCTTGGCGGCCGCATAGTTGGCCTGGCCGGGATTGCCGGTGACTCCGACGATCGAGGTAATGCTGACGACCCGGCCGAAACGGCGTTTCATCATGCCGCGCATGACGGCGCGGGTCAGGCGGAAGGTGCCGGTGAGATTCACCTGGAGCACCTTCTCCCATTCCTCGTCCTTCATGCGCATCGAAATGTTGTCGCGCGTGATGCCAGCGTTGTTCACCAGGATGTCGAGCTTGCCCATCGCCGCTTCAGATTCCTTGGCGAGGCGATCGATGTCGGCCGCATCGTCCATCCTGGCGGCCACGACATGCGCGCGCTCGCCGAGTGACGCCTTGAGCTGTTCCAACGCCTCGGCACGTGTGCCGGACAGCGTGACGGTGGCACCCTGCCGGTGCAGCGCGCGGGCGATGGCTCCGCCGATTCCGCCGGAAGCGCCGGTGACGAGAGCCGTCTTTCCGCTCAGCTCGAACATGGTCTCGTCTCCCTCAGACGGTCTTCAGAAAGGCTTCGATATCCGCAGGCCCATTCAGGGCGAGGCCTGTCATGTCCTTGTCGATACGCTTCACGAGGCCAGACAGCACCTTGCCCGTGCCGCACTCGACCAACGCCTCGACGCCCTTCGACTTCATATATTGCACGCTCTCGCGCCAACGCACGAGACCGGTCACCTGCTCGACCAGCCGCTGCTTGATAGCCGCGGGATCACTGATCTCCGAGGCGAGCACGTTGGCGACCAGCGGCACGCGCGGCGGCATCAACGTCACTCCCTCAAGTGCGACCTTCATCGCATCGGCTGCCGGCTGCATCAGCGAGCAATGAAAAGGCGCGCTCACGGGCAGCAGCATGCCGCGCTTGCAGCCTCGCGCCTTGGCCGCCTCGATTGCCCGCTCGACGGCGGCCTTGTGGCCACTCACGACGACTTGTCCGCCGCCATTGTCGTTGGCGACGGCGACCACTTCACCCTGCGCCGCCTCCTCGCAGGCAGCCATCGCCGGCTCCAGTTCGATGCCGAGCAGGGCCGCCATGGCGCCGACGCCGACCGGAACGGCCTTCTGCATCGACTGCCCGCGCAGCTTCAGAAGCCGCGCGGCGTCAGCGACTTTCAGGCTCCCGGCCGCCGCCAGGGCCGAATATTCCCCGAGCGAGTGGCCAGCGACATAAGACGCCATGGCCGGCAACGGCTTGCCGCCGTCCTTCTCCAGAATACGCACGACGGCCAGGCTGACGGCCATCAGAGCCGGCTGGGCGTTCTCGGTCAGGATCAGGTCGCTTTCCGGCCCTTCCCGCATCAGCTTGGACAGGTTCTGCTTCAGCGCCTCGTCGACTTCACCGAAGACGTCTCGGGCGGTGGCGAAGGCGGCCGACAGGTCGGCGCCCATGCCAACGGCCTGCGATCCCTGGCCCGGAAAGACGAAAGCCCGACTCATGCGCGATTTCCCCCTGATTTGACGCGAATTGGCGCAGTCATACCGGGGTACATGGCGCAGTCAAGGCGGACCGGGAACAGCTTGATTTCAGGCCGCAGGCCTGTATAACCCCCGCTCTTCGGGGCCTAAATCGGCCCCGATCTCCTTGCCAGTCCAAGCATTCTGCGAAGGGCCGGCTAGATCCGGGCGGTTGCCGGTCGACCCTCTCGCGGGCGCGACGAACTCCGGGTCAGCAAACAGCCATAAGGAGCCGAAACTACATGGCACTCTACGAAAACGTCTTCATTGCGCGTCAGGATGTCCCGCAGACGCAGGTGGAGGCTCTCACCAACCAGTTCGCCGAAGTCGTCACCGGCCTGGGTGGCACCGTCTCCAAGAAGGAGTACTGGGGCCTCCGTTCGCTGACCTATCGGATCAAGAAGAACCGTAAGGGTCACTACACCCTGCTCAATATCGACGCGCCCTCCGCCGCCGTGAAGGAGATGGAGCGCACGATGTCGATCAACGAAGACATCATCCGATTCCTGACCGTGCGTGTCGATGCGCTCGAGGAAGGCCCTTCGGCCATCATGGTCCGTAGCGCCGAGAAGTCCGACCGTCCGGGTGGCGATCGTGGCGACCGCTGGGGCGATCGTCCGCCGCGCCGCGAACGCCCGCGCTTCGGCGATGAGGGCGGTGTGCCGCCCGTTGCCGCCGCCATCACGGGAGACGAAGAATGAGCGCCCAACGCCGTCCCTTCACGCGCCGCCGCAAGAGCTGCCCGTTCTCCGGCAACAACGCGCCCACGATCGACTACAAGGACGTGCGCCTGCTCCAGCGCTTCGTCTCCGAGCGCGGCAAGATCGTTCCCAGCCGCATCTCGGCGGTGTCGTCGAAGAAACAGCGCGAACTCGCCCAGGCGATCAAGCGCGCGCGTTTCCTGGCACTCCTGCCCTACCTCATCGCCTAGCCGGGGGACCGAATCATGCCGATGAACGTCATCCTGCTGGAGCGCGTGCCGAAGCTCGGTCAGATGGGCGATGTCGTGAAGGTGAAGCCTGGCTTCGCCCGCAACTTCCTGCTGCCGCAGAAGAAGGCGCTGCGCGCCACCAAGGACAATATCACCTACTTCGAATCGCAGCGTAAGACGCTCGAGGCCCAGAACCTCGACCGTCGCCAGGAAGCCGAAGCCGTCGGCACCAAGATGAGCGACCTCAAGGTCGTCCTCATCCGCCAGGCGTCGGAGGCCCTTCAGCTCTACGGTTCAGTGACCTCGCGCGACATCGCCGACGGCGCTATCGGCGCCGGCGTCAAGATCGAGCGCAGCCAGGTCGAGCTCGACAAGCCGATCAAGAGCCTGGGGGCCCACAAGATCAAGATCCACCTCCATCCCGAGGTCACGATCGAGATCACCGCCGTGGTGGCGCGTTCGGTCGACGAGGCTGAATTCCTCGCCAAGGGCGGCGCTCTGGTCGCCGAGAACGAGCGCGCCGCGCTCGAAGCGGCGGAAGCCGCCAAGCGTGCGGCCGACCAGGCAGCCGCGCTGTTCGAGGCCAAGCCGGCCGAGGGCGAGGGCGCCGAGGCTCCGGCTGCCAGCGAGGAAGCGCCGGCCGAAGAGAAGTAGAGCGCGTGCCCTCCGGGACCGCGTCTTTCATCGAACGCATGCCATCGCCCCGCGGTGGCATGCGTTTTCTTTTGTACCAGCCGCTTCATTGGACCAGGCCGTGATCTGGCGCCTGGGCGCACTGGCGGTCGCCGGAGTCGTGGCGTTGCCGCTGCTCGGCGTCGCGTCGAGTCTTCTGTCGTCGCAGGGCGACCTGTGGCGGCATATCGCCGAGACTCAGCTGTCCGACATCGTGTCGAACACCATCGTCCTGCTGGTGGGCGTCGGCCTCGGCACGACGATCATAGGCACCGGCACAGCATGGCTGGTCACGATGTGCCGCTTTCCCGGCAGCCGAATGATGCAGTGGGCGCTGCTGCTGCCGCTGGTGCTTCCGACCTACATCATCGGCTACGCCTACGCCGATCTCCTGGCCTTCGCCGGCCCGCTGCAGGCGGCGGTGCGTGCCGGAACCGGGTGGGGCCGAGGTGACTACTGGTTCCCGGACCTCGGCTCGGCCGGCGGCGTCGCGCTGCTGTTCACCCTTGTCCTCTATCCCTACGTATATCTGGCGGCGCGCGCGGCGTTCCTGGCGCAATCCCAGCCGCTGCTCGAGGCGAGCCGCATTCTCGGATACGGCCCGTGGCGCACTTTCCTGCGTGTCGCGGTACCGCTGGCGCGCCCTGCCATTGCCGCGGGCGCGACGCTGGCGCTCCTTGAGGCGCTCGCCGATTTCGGAACCGTGCAGTACTACGGCATTCACACCTTCACGACGGCGATCTACCGAACCTGGTACGGCATGGGAAATCGTGAAGGAGCCGCCCAGATCTCGCTTGTCCTGATCGCCATCGCCGCGCTGCTGATCCTGATCGAGCGCCGGTCGCGCGGCCGTGCCCGCTTTCATGTCGCATCGGGCCTGCGCCGTCATGCCGAGCCCGTCGTCCTGGCACCCTGGCCGGCCGCGGCCGCCGCCTTGGCCTGCCTGCTGCCCGTCCTGATGGGGTTCGCTCTGCCGACACTTCATCTCGGGCAACTGGCCCTCACGTCCGGCGTGGCGCTCGGCGACCCACGCTTCCTGGGCGACGCCACCAACAGCCTCGTCCTGGCGACGATAGCTGCCATGGCCATCGTAGTGCTGGCTCTGTTCCTGAGCTACGCCGGCCGCGTGGTCCGCCGCCGCGGATTGAATCGCGTGATCGAGTTCGCGTCGCTGGGTTACGCCATCCCCGGGGCCGTGATCGCCGTCGGTGTCTTGCTGCCGCTGGCCTCGGTCGACCATGGCATCAACCGGCTCACGCAGGCACTGTTCGGCCTGCCGAGCGGCCTGTTATTGAGCGGCACTGCCTTCGCCCTGCTGGTCGCCTATGTCGTGCGCTTTCTGGCCGTCGGCATGGCCAACATCGCACCGGGACTTGCCGCCATCGATCCCGCGATGGATTCGAGCGCGCGGGTGTTGGGCGCCCGGCCCCGCCAGGTGCTGCGCTATATCCATCTGCCCATGCTGCGAGGGCCGGCATTGACGGCCGGCGTGATCGCCTTCGTCGAAGTCCTGAAGGAATTGCCGGCCACGCTGCTGATCCGGCCCTTCAATTTCGACACGCTGGCGGTGGGCGTCTACCGCTTCGCCTCCGACGAGCGCCTCGCCCAGGCAGCGGTGGGCGCAATCGTGATCGTTGCCGTCTCGCTTTTGCCCGTGATCCTGCTCAGCCGCGCGATCGCGGCTCCGCCGCCCTACTCGGTCGAACCTACTTCCAGCCCGCCCGGTCCATGATCTTGAGCGCCTCGGCGTTGTTCTGAGCGAACACGCGGGCGTTGAGCTGATCCTCCTTGAAGGTGCCGAGGGACTTCAACTCAGCCGACAGTTCGACGCCGGCGATCACGGGATACTCCGAATTGCCGTCCGCGAAGTACTTCTGCGCCACGGGCGAGACGAGGTACTCGAGGAATTTCACCGCAGCTTCCTTGTTGGGGGCATATCGAGCGACGCCACCGGCACTTAGATTCACATGCGTGCCGCGATTTGCCTGGTTCGGGAAGATGACGCCCACCTTCGCCGCCACTTCGCGATCCTCGGGCTTCTTCGAGCGCATCAGATTGACGCAGTAGTAGGTATTGGAAACGCCAAGTTCGGCCTCTCCCGCGGCAACGCCCTTGATCTGGTCCGTGTCGCCGCCGCGCGGCGGGCGTGCGAAGTTGGCGACAACCCCCTTGGCCCACGCTTCGGTTTTCTCGGGACCGAGCGCTGCCAGGATGGAGCCAGCGAGCGACTGGTTGTAGATATTGCCCGAGGAGCGAATCAGCAGCTTGCCCTTCCATTTCGGGTCAGCCAGATCCTCGTAATTCTTCGGCGCATTGGCCGCCGTCAGCTTCTCCTTGTTGTACACGATGACACGCGCGCGCTTGGAAAAGCCGAACCAGGTGTTGTCGGGATCGCGCAAATGCGCGGGGATCGCCTTGGCGAGGACAGGCGAATTCACTGCCTGCAACAGGCCCATCTCCCGGGCGCGCTCGATGCGGCCGGCATCGACGGTGATGAAGACGTCGCACGGGCTCTTGTCGCCTTCGGTGCGCAGACGCTG
>JAUXWB010000533.1 GCA_030684475.1 Reyranella sp.
CAATGGCCAGGGCACGCGCACCCGCTTCGTCGGCCGCGAGCGCGGCTATCACGGCGTCGGTTTCGGCGGCATCTCCGTCGGCGGCATGGTCAACAACCGCAAATGGTTCGGCGCCATGCTGCCGGGCGTCGACCACCTGCCGCACACGCACCTCGCCGCCAACGCCTTCTCGAAGGGCCAGCCCGAGCACGGCGCGGAGCTCGCCGACGCGCTCGAGGGCATCGTCGGCCTGCACGATGCATCGAACATCGCGGCCGTCATCGTCGAGCCGTGCGCCGGCTCGACCGGCTACCTGCCGCCGCCCAAGGGCTATCTGCAGCGGCTGCGCCAGATCTGCGACAAGCATGGTATCCTGCTGATCTTCGACGAGGTCATCACCGGCTTCGGCCGCCTCGGCACCGGTTTCGCCGCCGACAAGTTCGGCGTCATTCCCGACCTCATGACGGTGGCCAAGGGCATCTCCAATGCCACGGTGCCGATGGGCGGCGTCTTCGTGCGCAAGCCCGTGTTCGACGGGTTGATGAATGGGCCGGAGAATGCCATCGATCTCTTCCACGGCTACACCTACTCGGCGCACCCGCTGGCCTGCGCTGCCGCCTCGGCGGTGCTCGACATCTATCGCGATGAGAACCTGTTCGAGCGTTCGGCCGAACTTTCGCCCTACTGGGAAGCGGGCGTGCATTCTCTGAAGGGCCTGCCGAACGTCACCGATATCCGCAATCTCGGCCTCGCGGCCGGCATCGACCTCGCGCCCAAGGGTGCCGTCGGCACGCGCGGCTACGAGGCCTTCACCAAGGCCTTCGAGCTCGGGCTGATGGTGCGCCAGTCGGGTGACGCCATTGCCATGTCGCCGCCGCTGGTCATCGAGAAGGCGCAGATCGACGAGATCATCGACATCACCGCCAAGACGATCAGAGCGGTCGCCTGACACGCGCGTGACCCTGACCGGAGAATTGCTCTGGGTGATCGGTGAATTCGCCGCGGTGATGCATATCGCCATCGCCAGCGCGGTGACCGTCCACGTCCTGCTCTACAAGCGCAACGTCGGCGCCGCCGTCTCCTGGATCGGCATTGCCTGGTTGTCGCCGTTCGTTGGCGGCATGTTGTACGCAATCATGGGCATCAACCGCGTCAAGCGCCGTGCCAAGCGACTGTTGCGCGCCCGCTCGCAACCCGCCATCGCCGAGGCGGCCTCGGCGGACATGTCGCCCGACGATCCGCTGGCGCCTCTGGAATTCGCCGTCGGCCGGCTGACAGGCCTGCCGCGCGAGCACGGCAACAGCGTCGAGATGCTGCGCAACGGCGACCAGGCCTATCCCCGCATGCTCGAGGAGATCCGTCGCGCCCAGAAGAGCATCGGGCTCGAGAGCTACATCTTCCGGGCCGATGCTGCCGGTGAACCGTTCCATGACGCGCTGATCGAGGCCCAGCGCCGCGGCGTGCAGGTGAGGGTGCTCATCGACGGGGTCGGCGGTGGATATTTCTGGTCGGGAACCTACCGGCGGCTTAGCCGGGCCGGCGTGCCGGTCGCACGCTTTCTTCACTCGTACTTCCCCTGGCGCATGCCCTTCGTGAACCTTCGCAACCATCGCAAGGTGCTGGTGATCGACGGCCGCATCGGTTTCACCGGAGGGCTGAACATCGGCGTGGAGAACCTGCAGTCGGGCAGTCCGCCGCATGCCGTGCGCGACACGCATTTCCGTTTCGAGGGCCCGGTCGTCGAGCAACTCACCGACGCCTTTGCCGACGACTGGCTGTTCACGACCGGCGAACATCTTCCGGACGACGACTGGTTTCCGCCGATCGAAAAGGTCGGCGTCGTGGCGGCCCGGGTGGTGACCTCCGGTCCCGACGAAGACAACGAACGCATCGAATTCGTGGCGCTGCATGCCATTTCCTGCGCCCGAAAGTCCGTTCGCGTGGTGACGCCGTACTTCCTGCCGCCCGAGCCCTTGACGATGGCGCTCGGCCTCGCGGCCATGCGTGGGATCGAGGTGGATCTGGTCCTTCCCGAGCGCGGCAACCACGCGATCCTCGACTGGGCGCGGCAGATTCCGCTCCGGCCGCTGATCGAGGCGGGGTGTCGCGTCTGGCTGTTGCCGCCGCCCTTTGAGCATTCGAAGCTGATGACCGTCGACGACAGCTGGTCGCTGGTCGGCAGTGCCAACTGGGATACCCGCAGCTTCCGGCTGAACTTCGAGTTGAACGTCGAACTGCACGATACAGGTTTCGCCCAGGAGATCACGGTAGCGACGCGGATCTGCCGTCGGCTGACGGCGGCCGAACTCGATGCTGTCCCCCTCCCGGCAAGGCTGCGCAACGGCGCCGCCCGGCTGCTGCAACCCTACCTTTAGCTCGTCCTCGAGCGAGCTGGCATCCGGTTCAATCGGCGCGCCGCATGCTTGCACTGCCAGCATCCGCTCACGCAGATGTGAACAGGTTGAAGTTGCAGGTTCAGCAGGAAATGGACTATGTTTCTGGCAGGCTGGCGCTTAGACCGCGTCGGCCTTTTCTTTGGCCATGCCCCGCCCGGCGGGAGGAGGTTTTCCGACACGGTTCGCATTCTTCGACACGCGGGTGTCGGAAAACGGCCGGCGAAAAGCCTTGCCGATCAACGCCCTGAATTTTCCGACAGGATTTTCCCGACA
>JAUXWB010000534.1 GCA_030684475.1 Reyranella sp.
CCAGGTGCGGTGGGCGCCGGTCTGCCGTCCGGCCAGGTCGGTGACGCACGCGATCATCGCGGGCCAGATCTCGGTAGGTGAGTGCTCGTCGGGCCGATAGTAGCATCGTGGATGGAAGCGCAGCGCGGTGGCGCCGGAGAGCGAGGTTATCGCCCGTCCTCCAAGGTAGGCCTCCGCAAGAGTGCCGCCGATCGGCCTGGACATGGCGAAGAGCCGTCGCGCCGCTTCGGGCGAACCAACGGCATTACCCGGCATCCTTGTCTTCTCCGGTTCGAGACGCGGCAGCGACAGGAATCGACGTGCTTCCTCGGCAACGTCCTTGAACTCGAGGAGGCCGAGCCTCTCACGGATGACGTCGAGGAGATCGCCATGTTCGGCCGAGGCGGCGTCGGTCCAATGCCCGGCGGCGCCGGGACCGCAGTCCGGCCCGCTGAGCCGGACGAACATCGACCGCCCGGGCGTGTTGCGCACGTCGCCCACCGTCCAATAGCGGCCCTGGCGCCGGCCGTTGGAGAGATAGTGACGGCATACCGCCTCGGCATCACGGGCAAGGCGGCGTGACAGCTCGGAGGCGTCGCGGGGCATCACGCACCTCCCCGCGTGCTGGCATTATGTTGCGCAAAACTTGTCGATCGTCCGCAAGACAGCGCCCAATCGCGGCTGCGCAACATAACTCTCGCCGCAACATAATCAGTCCATTTGCCGGCAGCGCCCTTGCCATGGTCCGGTCCGCTCAGGCGGACGAACAGGCTGCGGCCCTGCGTGTTGGCGACATCGCCGACCAGCCAGTAGCGGCCCTCGCGATGGCCGTTCGAGAGATAGTGGCGGCAAACCGCCTCGGCGTTGCGTGCGAGGTGGCGGGCGAGGTCGGCCGCGTGCGACGACATGGCTGCCCCTCACGCTGCTACCCGATCGGCGATGCGCGCGATCGGGTAGCGTTCTATCAGCCCGGCGAGAATCGCGGGGCCGTTGGCGCCGGTCGGCACGAAGAGGCGGAGCTTCCAGGCGATGATCTCGGAGAGGAGCCCCATCGCCTTCAACCGATCGACCATTCCGTCGGTGAAGCCCGATAGTTCGACCCGAAACGCCCCCATCACCCTGGCGCGGCGAATTGTTAGCCCGTCCTGCAGTTCTAGGAGCGTGCGGCCGCCAAGCACGGCGGTCCACGCGTCTGCCGGTGCGAGACTGGCACCTTCGGCGCTGGCGGCCTGCGCCACCCAGGCCGGCGAGACCAGCCGACCGATGATGCGTTCGCCGGCATCGCTCTGGAGACGGTAGACCCGCATGGAATCATCCGGCAGCCGCTTCCAGATCGGCAGCAACAGCCCCGTGACGATGTGAAGGTCGGTCTCGGTAAAGGCTGGAATCTCGGTGAGTTCCCTCTCCCAGGCCTGGGTGAAGGCGGTGCGATCGGCTTGCCGCCAATACGTCTGGGCCATCTGCGCGAGCGGGAACGCGGTGCGCTCCATCGGCCGCAGCAGGCGAACGCGGCGTTCGACCTCGCCATCGTCGAGCATCAGGCTCGGCGCCGGAACTTGTAGGGCAGCGCGGCCGGACTGGGTGTTCACCAGCAGCACCGCGCGCGGGTCGTGGGCGCGATCCAGTGCCTCGGCGAGGGCGAAAGGTCGATTGCGCTCCCGGCGGCGGATGGTGAAAATCTGTGTCTCCGCACCGGTCGTGGGGTGGATGTAGAGCGCACGGCGATCGGTCACGACCAAGCTCTCCGCCGTCAGCGTCTCGACGCCGGTGTCGTAAGTTCCACCGGCGACCGCGCCTTCGATCCTGGTGCGCAGCAGATCCTCGAACACAGCGAACAGCGTGTTTTGCAGGTCAATGGTCAGCGCCAGCAAACGATTGAGGAAGGTGGTGATCGGCGGCAACTCTTCGCGCAGGCTGCCATCTTGGTCGGCGAGCCGCAGGCCGGTAGCTGCCTCGAACGCCTGCAGCGAACAGCCTTCGACTTTGCCGGTGAAGAGCAGCACATAGAGCTGACGCAACGCCGCGCGGCCATACTCGGATTCGAGGTTGTCGTCCGATCGGAACAGAC
>JAUXWB010000536.1 GCA_030684475.1 Reyranella sp.
TCAGGTGCGTGAGAGGGCCAGTTCGACGCTTCCGAAGCGGATTGCACGCGCCGCGCTGACGTCGCGCGGCCCATGCTCGGGCAGCAGCCGGGCACCGTCGATGAAGGTCCCGCCGGGGCTGCCGAGGTCTTCCAGGCCAAGTCGGCCGCCAGCGATCAGGAAGCGGGCATGCGGCTGACCCACCGACGGGTCAGGGACGGAAAGATCGCCGGCCTGGGCTGCGGGCGCGCCCGTGACGACATAGGCCGGCAACGATCCATCGAGGGTGAGCGAGAGGGCGCCGCCGGCAAGCTGCCAGCCACGCCGATCGGCGAGCTTCATGGCAGGGGGCGCCAGCGCGCGGGGAGCCGAGGGCGGGACCGGGCCGCCGGTCGCGGGCGAAGCGAATCCGGGGGCCGCAGCGGGCTCATCGCGCGGCCAACGCATGAAGGCGAAGACCCACAGCAGGATCAGCGGCACGATCGTGCCCACGCCCGTCAGCGTCAGCAGGATGGCGCCGAGGCCGGTCCAGCCCGGCAGGCCCGCCTTCTCGACGATGCGCCAGGCCATCCAGGCCGCCAGCACCGTGCCGACGACGGCAAAGGCCCCGGTGAGACCGAAGAAGCCCATCAGGGCCGCGATCTCCATGCCCATCACCTAACGCCGCCCCGGCGAAGCTTCGCCGTTGGGCCCCGGCGAGGCCTCGCCATTGGGCCAAGTGCTGAACGCCAGCACGGCCATGACGATGAACGAGCCGATCAACGGCACGAGATGGAACAACGACACCGCTCCCGAGAAGCCCGCCCGCGTGCAGATCCGCCACGTCGGGATGATCAGCACGAGCGCCAGCAGCAGGTGTCCGATCAGGATCGCGAAAAGGAACAGCGTCCCGAGGCCGAGGATCCAAGCCACATACGGCTCCATGGTCTAGACGAGCGCCACGACTTCGATCTCGACCAGCACGTCGCGCGGCAGGCGCGCCACCTCCACCGTCGAGCGCGCCGGCGGGTTGGCGCCGAAATACTCCGGCCGGCCGTAGACCTCGTTCATGGCCGTGAAGCTGTCCATGCTCTTCAGGAACACCGTGGTCTTGACCGACCGGCCAAGATCGCTGCCGGCCGCCTTCAGCACGGCGCGCAGGTTCTTGAGGACCTGGTGGGTCTGCTCGGCGATACCGCCCTCGACGAGGTTGCCGGTCGCCGGATCGAGGGGAATTTGTCCCGCGCAAAAGACCATTCCGTTGGCCACGATCGCCTGCGAGTAAGGTCCGAGCGCCTTGGGAGCCGCGTCGGTCTGAATCGCCTTCTTGTCGTTTGCCACTGGTCTACCTCTCCGTCGTAAAAGCCGGCTGGACGCTAACATAGACCGGTTTGCTTGACAGGTGCCCCGGCAACCATTATCCGCGCGGTTCTCCAGGTCGGAGGGGGCTGTAGCTCAGCTGGGAGAGCGCCTCGTTCGCAATGAGGAGGTCAGGGGTTCG
>JAUXWB010000468.1 GCA_030684475.1 Reyranella sp.
GGCGGCACGACGATGGGCAAGGGCTTTTCCGGCAAGGGGGTCGGTGGCGATGCCGAGGCCTGGAAGGCGGTGATGGCGCGCATGCTGAGCGACGCCGCGGATTCTCTTGCGCAGGTCGAGACGGTGATCCAGCGCGAGGGCATCGAGTGCCATTGGCGCATGAATGGCCGCTTCAGCGGCGCCTACACGCCGCGTCACTACGCCGAGCAGGCGGCCAAGGTCGCGACCTACAACGAGAAGGCCGCACTCGGCACCTACATGGTGCCGCGCGACCAGCAGCGCGAGGAGATCGCCTCGGACTACTATTACGGCGGCATGGTGGTGGAGCGCACCGGCCAGCTTCACCCCGCGCTCTATTACGGCGGCCTGCTGAAGGCGGCGAGTCGGGCTGGCGCGAAGCTTTGTGCGCAATGCGACGCCGAGAAGATCGAGCGCAAGGGACCAAACGCCGGGGGCGGGTTTCGCGTCCTCACCAACAAGGGGCCGATCGAGGCGCGCGAGGTGGTGATCGCCACCAACGGCTACACCACCGATCTCACGCCGACCTTGAAGCGCAAGCTGGTGCCGGTGGCGAGCCCCATCATCGCCACCGAGGAGCTGCCCGAGGATCTGGTGCAGAGCCTCATTCCGAAGAACCGCGTCGTCTCCGATACCAAGCGCGTGCTCTGCTACTACCGGCAATCGCCCGACAACAAGCGCGTGATCTTCGGCGGTCGCGCTCGTTTTACGCAAGTGGCACCCGAGGTCAGCGCCCCGGTGCTGCACGGCTACATGCTGGAGCGCTGGCCGCAGCTCAAGGGCACCAAGGTGACCCATGCCTGGACCGGCAACGTGGCCTTCGCCTTCGACTTCCTGCCGCACATGGGCCAGGAGCAGGGCATGCACTACCTGATGGCGTGCAACGGCTCCGGGGTCGCGATGATGAGCTATCTCGGCTACCAGACCGCGCGCAAGATCGCCGGCGGCTCGAATGCGCCGATCAACGCCTTCGACGGCCAGCCGTTCCCGACCGTGCCGTTCTACAACGGCAATCCCGAGTGGGTCCTGCCTTTCGTCGGCGCCTGGTACCGCACCCGCGACTGGTGGGACCGCGCGACGGCGGGTTAAGGCACCGCTGTCGCTACCGTGGGCGCAAGCCATGAGGTAGGCTGGCGCCGTGATCCTGTTCCAGAATGTTGCAATGAAGTTTCGCCTGTCCGCCGCTGTCCTCTCATTCACCCTGGTGGCGGGTCTCGCGCCGGCCAGCGCCCAGGTCCCGCCGATCCCGCCGGGCTGGCAGACGGAACGGGTCGTGATGCTGGCCCGCCACAGCGTGCTGGCACCGGTCGAGACGCCGGAGCAGCTCGCGAGGTTCGCCGCCTCGCCGTGGCCCGCCTGGCCGGTGGCGCCGGGCAACCTGACGCCGCGCGGTGCCGACCTCGGCCACCAGATGGGCCAGTTCTACCGGATCATCTACGGCGGCCGCGGGCTGATCGAGGAGAGCATCTGTCCCGCGCCGGGCACCGTCGTGCTGTGGGTCGACCTCGACAAGCGCGCCGAATACGCCGCGCTCTCGACCCTGGGCGGCCTCTACATGCGCTGCATCACCCCGCTCCTGAAGCACCAGGCCGACCTCTCGAAGCCCGATCCGCTGTTTCATCCGCAGCCCTCGCCGTCCTGCCCGATGGACGCGGAGAGCAACCGCGCCGCGATCCTGGCGCGCATCGGCGGCGACTTCACGTCGGTGCTGCGGGAATACGCACCGCAGCTCGCGACCCTGCAGTCGACGCTCTGCCCGCCGGGCGCGTCGGGCTCGGGCGCCACCTGCGGCCTGGCGGCCGAAGCGCCGGCGATCGTGCCGAACCCGAAGGGCGGCGTGGCGATGAAGGGGCCGATCGCCATCGGCTCGATGGCAGGCGAGATTTTCCTGCAGGAAAGCGCCGAGGGCATGCCGGCCGACCAGGTCGCGTGGGGGCGCCTGGGGGGCGGCCTGGCGGGCGACGACAAGCTCCGCGACGTGCTGAAGGTGCACCGGCTCCATGCCGACCTGATGGAGAAGACCAAGCCGATCGCCCAGCAGAAGGGATCGAACATGCTGGCGCTGATCACGGCGGCGCTGCAGAACGGCCACAAGTTTCCCGGCGCCCCCAACCTGGCCGAGCCGGTGCGCTTCGGCATGTTGATCGGCCACGACACCAACATCCTGAACGTCGCGGGGCTGCTCAATCTCGGCTGGGAGATCAAGGGCTACCAGGACAATGAAGTCCCGCCGGGCAGCGCGCTCGCCTTCGAGTTGCTGCGGGAGGGCCGGAACGGCCAGCGCTACGTGCGGATGGCCTTCTATGCCCAGACGCCCGAGCAGCTGCGCAACGTGACGCCGCTCACCCTGAACAATCCGCCCGGCATGGTGGCGGTCGATCTGCCGGCCTGCAGCGCCCATGCCCGCGACAAGGCCTGCCCGCTGGAGCGCTTCGTCGAGATCGCCAATGCCGCGATCGACCCGCGCTGCATGACGATCGGCAACGTGACGGTCAAGCCATAGAGGCGCCGGCCTGCAGCGCCGGCGCGGTGTCGAGCAGCGACAGCAGCACGCGTTCCAAGGCAGCGGCGTCGATCGGCTTTTGCAGTACCGGAACATTGGCATAGCGCCGGTCGAGACTGTCGCGCTGGTAGCCGGTGATGAAGACGAACGGCACGCCGCGCGCCAGGAGCAGATCGGCCAGTGGATCGGCCGCCTCGCCGGCGAGATTGAGATCGAGGATGGCGCCGTCGAAACGCTCGACCTTGGCCATCGCCATGCCGTCGGCCAGGCGGCCGCAGGGACCGACCACGGTGGCGCCGATATCGTCGAGCATTCTCCTGACCAGCATGCTGACCAGCAGTTCGTCCTCGACCACCAGGAGGCGCTTGTCGGCGAGGCTGCGGCGCGTGCGCTGGTCGGCGGCCGGTGCCGCCGGTTCCGCGGTGCTGGCGGCGGGGGCCGGGGCTGCGATCTGGGCGCTCGGGATGGACAGCGTGCAATGCAGTCCCTCGGGGCGCCAGTCGTAGACGACGCCGCCGCGAAACTGCTCCTCGATGCTCGAGCGCACGATGGTGAGGCCGAAGCCCAGGGCCTTCGGCTCGGTGGTGGCTGGGCCGCCGGTCTCGGACCAGGTGAGCGTGACGGCGTCGGGACAGATCGACCACGCGAGCTGCAGCGTGCCGGCTTCGGTGGAGAGTGCACCGTACTTGGCAGCGTTGGTCGCGAGCTCGTGCACCGCCAGCGCCACGGCCTGCGCCGTCGCCGGCAGCAGGACCACGGCCGGCCCCGCGGTCACGACGCGCCGGCGGTGGCTCGCGTGGTAGGGCGCCATCTCCTCGTCGACGATCTTGCAGAGATCGGCGCCTTCCCAGCGGGTGGCCGACAGCAGGTTGTGCGTTGCCGCCAGCGCGTGAATGCGGCCCTCGACGGTGGAGATGAACTCGGGCATGGTCCTGGCGCGGGTCAGCCTGAGCACCGACAGCACGACCGCCAGTGTATTCTTGGCCCGGTGGTCGACCTCGCGCGCCAGCAGCACCTGCCGTTCCTCGGCGCGCCTGCGCTCGGTGATGTCGACGGTGACGCCGTTCAGGCGCAGCATCCCGCCCTGCTCGTCGCGGGTGACGGCGACGGCGCCGAAGTACCAGCGAACCTCGCCGGTGGGTCGGACAACGCGGAATTCCCGCTGGTACCGCATCTCGTCGCCCGACGTCACGTCGGTCAGCGTGCATCGGTCGCGGTCGTCGGGGTGGACCATGTCGCGGATGCGCTCCCGCGTCGGCTCGAAGGTGCCGGGTTCGAGGCCGAAGATGCGGTATTGGCCGTCATCCCACTGGAAGACACCACTCGCCACGTCCAGCTCCCATGAGCCCATGTCGCCGGCCGAGAGGGCGAGCGAACGCCGCTCCTCGCTCTGTCGCAGCCGTTCGGTCTGCGCCTCCAGTTCGGCGGTGCGCGCCGAGACACGCCGCTCGAGCTCGGCGTTCAGTCCTTCGAGCTGGCGGGTCTTGCGGTAGAGCTCAAGGAAGACCTTGACCTTGGCGCGCAGCACTTCGGGCACCACCGGCACCGTCACGTAGTCGACCGCGCCGATCTCGTAGCCGCGCAGATGGTCGGTGTCGGCGATCTGGACAGCCGAGACGAAAATCATGGCGAGTTTCTGGAACCGCGGATGCTCGCGGATCATGGCCGCCAGCTCGAAGCCGTCGACGCCGGGCATGACGACGTCGATCAGCACGACTGCCACGTCGGCTTTGAGCAAGACGGCCAGTGCCTCTTCCGGGCTGTTGGCCTTGATCAGATTCTCGCCCAGCTCGCCCAGGATGACCTCGTAGGCGAGCAGCTTGGCGGGCTGGTCGTCGACCAGCAGGATGTTGACCTTTTCCATCAGCGGTGCAGCCACAGCCGGAGCGCGCTGAACAGCTGCTCGGTGTTGACCGGTTTGGCGAGATAGTCGGACGCGCCGGCTTCCAGGCACTTCTCGCGGTCGCCCTTCATTGCCTTGGCGGTGAGCGCGATGATGGGCAGGCGCCGCAGTGCCGGCTTGCCGCGGATCAGTGCGATGGTCTCGTAGCCGTCCATTTCCGGCATCATGATGTCCATCAGCACGATCGCCACCTCGGGTGAGGTTTCCAGCATCGAGACCGCCTCGCGGCCGGTGGTCGCCGTCAGCACGGTCATGCCGTGGCGCTCGAGTGCGCTGGAGAGCGCGAAGATGTTGCGCGTGTCGTCGTCGACCACCAGTGCGGTGCGGCCGGCCAGCACCTCGTCCGAACTGTGCAGGCGCTCCAGCATGCGCTTCTTGTCGGCCGGCAGATCAGTCGCGACGTGGTGCAGGAAGAGCGCGGTCTCGTCGAACAGGCGCTCGGGCGATGCCGCGCCCTTGACCACGATGCTGCGCGCCATGGTGTGCAGGCGGGCTTCCTCCTCGGCCGTGAGTTCGCGGCCGGTGAACACGACCACCGGCAGGTCGGCAAGTGCCGGATCCCGCTGGATCTCCTCCAGCACCTCGAAGCCCGACATGTCGGGCAGGCGCAGATCGAGCACCATGCAATCGTAGCGCCGGCTGCGCAGCTCCTCGAGGGCCTCGCGGCCGGTGGCGGCAACCGCGATCTCGATGTCGGGATGGGAAAGCAGTTCGGTGACGCCGAACCGCTCGACCTCGTTGTCCTCGGCGATCAGCAGGCGCTTCCGGCGCGGCTTCACATAGTCGTTGATGCGCGACAGTGCCGCGCTCAGGCCCTCGGTCGTGGTCGGCTTGTTGAGGTAGGAGAAGGCGCCGCGCGCCAGGCCCTGCTGGCGATCCTCGTCCATGCTGAGGATCTGCACCGGAATGTGCCGGGTCTCGAGCGTGCGCTTGAACTGGCTCAGCACATTCCAGCCCAGCATATCGGGCAGGAAGATGTCGAGCGACACGGCGACCGGCTGGTATTCCAGCGCAAGGTCGAGCGCCTCGGCACCGCGTTGCGTCACGATGGCCTTCAGGCCGGCCGCGTGGGCGGCATCGAGCAGGATGCCGGCGTAGTTCGGGTCGTCCTCAACGATCAGCAGCGTGCGGTCGCCCGGCTGCAGGTTGGGGCGGTCGTCGGGGAACTGGTCGGCCAGGTGCTCGGGCAACGAGACCTGCGACGGCGGCGCGATGCCCGGCACGGCTGCGCGCAGGGCGGTGCGCGGGCCGGTGTACATGGTCGGCAGGTAGAGCGTGAAGGTGCTGCCGATGCCCGGGGTGCTGCGCAGCGCCAGCTCGCCGCCCAGAAGCGTGGCGAGCTCGCGGCTGATCGCAAGGCCGAGGCCGGTGCCGCCGTACTTGCGGCTGGTGCTGGCGTCGGCCTGCTGGAAGGCCTCGAACACGATCTTCTGCTTCTCGACCGGGATGCCGACGCCGGTGTCAGTAACCTCGAACGCCACCACCAAACTCGCCTGGCCTAGCATGACGTTGTCCGACCGCCACCCCCCCGGGGCCTGCAGCACACGCAGCCGGACGCTGCCCTGAGCGGTGAACTTCAGCGCGTTGGACAGCAGGTTTTTGAGGATCTGCTGCAGGCGCTTGGAGTCGGTCACGATGCTGCGGCCGACGCTGGTGTCGATCTGGACGTCGAACGCCAGGCCCTGCGATTCGGCCTGGTGGCGGAACGGCCGGGCGACTGTCTCCAATACGTTGGAAAAGAATATCTCTTCGGTGTCGACGGTCACCGTGCCCGATTCGATCTTGCTGAGGTCGAGGATGTCGCTGATCAGGTTCAGGAGGTCGGTGCCGGCGCCGTGGATGGTGCGGGCGAACTCGATCTTCTTCGGCACCAGGTTGCCCTCGGGATTGTCGGCGAGCTGCTGGCCCAGGATCAGGATGGAGTTGAGCGGCGTCCTGAGCTCGTGGCTCATGTTGGCCAGGAACTCCGACTTGTAGCGCGAGGTGAGCGCGAGCTCGGAGGCCTTCTCCTCGACCGCGCGACGGGCCTGCTCGATCTCCTGGTTCTTACGCTCGACCTCGAAGTTGCGTTCGGCGAGCTGCTGTGCCTTCTGCTCGAGCTGCTCGTTGGTCTGCTGCAGTTCGCCCTGCTGGCTCTGCAGTTCACCCTGCTGGCTCTGTAGTTCGCCGGCGAGCTTCTGCGATTGCGTCAGCAAGCTCTCGGTCTGCATCGTGGCCTCGATCGAATTCAGCACGATACCGATCGACGCGGTGAGCTGTTCGAGAAAGGCGATCTGCAGTTCGGTGAAGTGGCTGAGCGAGGCGAGCTCGATCACCGCCTTGACCCGGCCCTCGAACAGCACCGGCAGCACGATGATGCTCTTGGGTGTCGCCTGGAACAGGCCCGAGGTGATGGGACGGACGGCCGGCGGCATGTCGGAGATCAGGATCTGGCGCCGGTCGGCGGCGCACTGACCGATCAGGCCCTCGCCGACGCCGATCGTCTCAGGATGGCCGCTACCGCCCGAGTCGGCGTAGACCGAGAGCAACCTGAGGCTTGGTTCGTCGTCGTTCTGGACCTGATAGATCACGGCCTGATGGGCATCGACCAGCGGCGCAAGCTCGCTCAGCGTCAGCCGGCCGACGGTGCCGAGGTCGCGCTGGCCCTGCAGCATGGTGGTGAATTTCGCCAGGTTGGTCTTCAGCCAGTCCTGCTGGGTGTTGCGCTCCGTCGTGAGGCGGAGGTTGTCGATCATGGTGTTGAGCTTGTCCTTGAGCTCGGCCACTTCGCCCAAGGCGTCGACCTGGATCGATCGCGTCAGGTCGCCCTTGGTCACTGCTGTCGCCACCTCGGCGATGGCGCGCACCTGGGTGGTGAGGTTGGCCGCCAGCATGTTGACGTTGCCGGTGAGGTCCTTCCAGGTGCCGGCGACGCCCGGGACCTGGGCCTGGCCGCCGAGTTTGCCCTCGGTGCCGACCTCGCGGGCGACGCGGGTCACCTCGCCGGCGAAGCCGTTCAGCTGATCGACCATCGTGTTGATGGTCTCCTTGAGCTGCAGGATCTCGCCGCGCACGTCGACGGTGATCTTCTTGGAGAGATCGCCGCCGGCCACCGCAGTGGTCACCTCGGCGATGTTGCGGACCTGGGTGGTGAGGTTCGCGGCCAGGAGATTCACATTGCCGGTGAGGTCCTTCCAGATGCCGGCGACGCCCGGGACCTGGGCCTGGCCGCCGAGTTTGCCTTCGGTGCCGACCTCGCGGGCCACGCGTGTCACTTCCGAGGCGAAGGATCGCAGCTGATCCACCATGGTGTTGATGGCTTCCTTGAGCTGCAGGATCTCGCCGCGCACGTCGACGGTGATCTTGCGCGACAGGTCGCCGCCGGCCACCGCGATGGTGACGTCGGAGATGTTGCGGACCTGGGCGGTGAGGTTGTTGGCCATCGAGTTGACGCTCTCGGTCAGCTCGCGCCACACGCCCGTCACCTCGCTCACTTTGGCCTGGCCGCCGAGCTTGCCCTCGGTGCCGACCTCGCGGGCGACGCGCGTCACCTCGGAAGTGAACACGCTGAGCTGCTTGATCATGGTGTTGACGATGATGGCGGCGCGCAGGAACTCGCCTTTGAGTGGCCGTCCGTCGACATCCAGCCGCACCGTCTGCAACAGGTCGCCCTGGGCCACGGCGGAGATCACGCGGGTGACCTCGGTGGTCGGCCACACCAGGTCGTCGATCAGGGTGTTCACCGAGGCTTCCATCCCGCCCCAGGCGGCGGTCGAGATACCGAACTTCACCCGTTGCCGGGTGCGGCCCTGTTCGCCCACGGTCTTGCCGATGCGCTCGAGTTGCTGAGCCATATTCTCGTTGGCGCCGGCGATCTCGTTGAACAGCACGGCGATCTTGCCGACGATCCCGTCCTGCCCGCCGGGCAGCCGGACCGAGAAATCGCCGCCGCGCATCGCTTCCAGCGCGCGCATCAGGTCGTGGAGTTCGGGCGTCTGGGGGGCGGCCAGCGGGGCAGTCGGCGCCCGGCGGTGAGTGGCCGTGGACGGGCCGTTGGCAACCGTCGCGGCGCGCTCGACATCTGCAGTCATGGCGAACTCTCCGCCTGAAGTTGATGCAGCCCCGCTGGTACTGCATCGGCCCGAGGGTTCGCAACTCCAACGGCCAGCTCTTGAGAGCAGCTCATAGACACACTTGGTCCCCCCGCCGAAGCGAGCAACGAGCGGTCCGCCGAAAGGTTGCGTGACAAATTTGAGGAAAATTTCTAATGTGGTAATACCATGGACTGACCAAAAATGACCTTCCCCGAAATCGTTCGCCCCGACCCTGACGAGACGCCGAGTGGCGCCCTCAGGGTCTTCACCTTTTTTCGCGACCGGCTGCTGTCGGGCGAGCTGAAGGTGGGTGACCGGTTGCTGGCGGAGCGCGAGCTCGCCCTGGCGCTGGGCGTCAGCCGGCCGGTGCTGCGCGAGGCGCTGCGCTCGCTCGCCTTGCTCGGGCTGCTCGATATCCAGCACGGCCGTGGCGCCTTCGTGCGCGCCGCCGACGCCTCGGTGCTGGGCCAGGCGCTGACCCTCTGCCTCGCGCCCGAGCCGAACATTCTCGACGACGTGCTGCAGGCCAGGATCGCCATCGAATGCCAGGCCATTCGGCTCGCCTGCGGACGCGCGAACGAGCGCGACCTGCAGGCGATGGCCGGCATCCTCGACACGCTGGTCGACTCCCTCGATGACCCGGAGACCGGCAGCGGCGTCGACTACGCCTTCCATCTCGCCATTGTGCGGGCGAGCGGCAGCAGCGCCCTGATGAAGATCTACGAGGCGATCTCGCCGCTCCTGATGCGCAGCCACGTCGAGCGCCGCCGCGACACCTTCCGCGAACCCGCGATCACGTCGCAACTGGTCGACGCCCACCGCGAAGTCTTCCTGTCGCTGGCGCGGCGCGATCCCGACCAGGCCGAGCGTGCCTTGCGCGAGCATTTCCAGATCGGCGACGATCTGCGGCGCAGAAACCTCATCGCCGCCTATCAACCGCAGGAGAAGCAGCCATGAAACTCGTCATCGGTTCGGATCACGCCGGCTTTCCGATGAAGGCCGACCTGCTCGCCTTCGTGCGCGGGCTCGGCCACGAGGTCGAGGATGTCGGCTCCTACGATCCCGCCCCTGTCGACTTTCCTGACATCGCGCGCAAGGTCGCGGCGGCCATCACCTCGGGCAAGGCCGAGCGCGGCCTGATGGTGTGCGGCACCGGAGTCGGCGCCGCGATCGGCGCCAACAAGATGAAGGGTATCCGCGCCGCGGTCTGCCACGACGTGCATTCGGCGCACCAGTGCGTCGAGCACGACGACGTCAACGTGATATGCATCGGCGCCCAGATCGTCGGACCGTGGCTGACCAAGGACCTGATCGCCGCCTACCTCGCGGCAAAATTCTCGACCGCCGAGGAATTCCGCCGCCGCGTGGCGAAGCTCGCCGACATGGACGCGGGGCGCTAGCGCGAGGGACGATCTACGCCGCCGGAGCGACCGACAGGCCCTTGACCTTGTGGCGCTCGATCAGCTCGCCCACCAGGCCCGACTTCTTGGCCTTCTCGACGAAGGCGGCGAGGAACTTGGCGCCTTCGAGGTTGGGCTTGGCCGTGCCCACGGCTTGCTGCACGGCGGTGAACTTGCCGTCGAGAATTTTCAGGCCCGGTGCCTTCTCGACATCCTTCAACAGGCCTGGCCGGAGTCCCGCCAATACCTCGAGCTTGTCGGACATGAATTTCTGGAAGGCGGCATCGAGGCCGCTCACCTGCACCAGGGTGGCGTTCTTGATGTTGTTGACCAGCCAGAGGTCGTAGGCGCTGCGCGCCGAGACGGCGATGCGCACACCCTTCCTGTCGACGTCGGCGATGGAGGTGATGGGCGAACCGGCTGGCACCATGTAGGTCGCCTCGATCTCGACATAGGCGGCAGAGAAGGCGATCTTCTCGGCGCGCTGCGGCTCGGCGCCGATCAGGCCGATGTCCCAGATGTTCTTGCCGACCTGGTCACCCAGCTCACCCGGCGTCTTGAAAGGCACGTATTTGACCGGCACGCCCAGCTCGGCTGCGATCGCGCGCGCCATGTCGGGCGCCACACCCTCGGGATCGCCTGTCACGCTGCGGCCGGTGACCAGCAGGAAGTTGGAGAGGTTGATGCCGGCACGCAGAATGCCGGTCGGAGCCAGTTCGGCTTTTGCTTTGTCGTTCATCTTGCCAGCTTATACTGAAGCAAAGGGAGAATGAAACGCACATGACCGCCGACGTCATCGTCGAGACCACGTCTGGAAAGGTGCGCGGCGCAACGGAGCGCGGCGTCAGCGTTTTCAAGGGTATTCCCTATGCCGCGCCGCCGCTGGGGCCGCTGCGCTTCCGGCCGCCGCAGAAGGGGGCGCCGTGGACCGGCGTTCGCGAGGCTGTGGCCTACGGCAACATGTCCGTGCAGAGCGAAAATGTATTCCGCTTGCCTGCGGATCTCGTGAAGATCTTCACCCTGGCGGGCCGCCAGAAGCTCGACGAGGACTGCCTTTATCTCAACGTCTGGTCATCGGGCGTGAACGGCAGCAAGCGGCCGGTGCTGTTCTGGTGCCATGGCGGCGCCTTCATCACCGGCTCGGGCTCCTCGCCGTGGTCAGATGGCGCCAATCTCTGCCGCGCCGACGATGTCGTGGTCGTGTCCTTCAATCACCGTCTGGGGGCGCTGGGCTATCTCCATCTCGAGGACATCGCCGACGGTTTTGCCGGTGCCGGCACGGCCGGTGTGATGGATATCGTCGCGGCTCTCGAATGGGTGCGGGACAATATCGCCTCGTTCGGCGGCGATCCCGGCAACGTCACCATCTTCGGCGAGTCGGGCGGCGGCGCCAAGGTGAGCGTGCTGATGGCGCTGCCCGGCGCGAAAGGCCTGTTCCACAAGGCCATCATCCAGAGCGGGCCCGCCGTGCAGATGGCTGAGCGCGCCGACGGCACCAATACCGCGCGCCAGGTGCTGGCGCATCTCGGCCTCGAGCCGGCGCAGGCGGGCGAGCTGCGCCGACTTCCGGCGGCGCGCCTGCTCGAAGCCCAGGCCGCCGTGCTGGCGGGCATCGCCCATTCGAGCACCGCCGACCGGCGACGGCTGGGCTTCAATCCCGTGATCGACGGCAAGATCTTTCCGGGTGGACCCTTTGCGCCCACCGCGCCCCAAGTGTCGGCCGACGTGCCGCTGATGATCGGTTCCAACAAGGACGAGATGACGCTGTTCATCGGCCATCAGCCGTGGGTGGCGGAAGCGACTTTCGAAAACCTGTCTGAAGGGCTGAAGTCCTACCTCGGCGCACGCACTGCCGAAGTGATCGCGACCTACCGCAAGGCGCAGCCGCAAAAGTCCGCCGACGAGATCGCCATTTCCATCGTCTCCGATCTCGGTATCCGCTCGCTGTCGCTGCAGATCGCCGAGCGCAAGCTCGCGCAGAAGGCGACCCCGGTGTTCGTCTATCTCTTCGCCTGGGAGACGCCGGTGCTGGGCGGGCGGCTGCGCTCCTGCCACACGCTGGAGATCCCCTTCGTGTTCGGCAATGTCGAGACCGCGGCGCTGACGGGCGACGATCCCGCCCGGTTGGCGCTGGCTGAAAAGATGAGCCGCGCCTGGCTGGCCTTTGCCCGCGATGGCCGGCCGGGGCATGCCGGGCTGCCGGCGTGGCCGGGCTATTCGACGGCCGAGCGCGCCACGATGATCTTCGACACGACGTGCCGGGTCGAGAACGACCCCTACGGCATCGAACGACGGGTATGGGAGACAGCGCCATGAAAATCACCGACGTCACGCTCACGCTCTTCGCCTGGGACGACATTCCACCCACGCAATACGGCCAGCACAGCCGTTTCTCGGGGTCGAGCGCCTTGGGGTTGCTGCGCATCGTCACCGACGACGGCATCGAGGGGCATGCCTTCCTCGGTTCGGCCTCCAATTCGGCGGCGACCGACGGGCAGGGGCTCATCACCCACCTGAAGCCGGTGCTGATGGGGAGGAATCCGCTGCACCGAGAGGCGGTCGTCCAGGATTTGTGGAAGAAGCAACGCGCCTGCGGCGTGCGCGCCATCGGCGCCGTCGACGTGGCGCTGTGGGACCTGCTGGGCAAATCGATGGGCCAGCCGATCCATCGCCTGCTCGGCACCTATCGCGAATCGGTGCCGGCCTATGCCAGTTCCGCCGTTCTGTCGTCGCCGACCGAATATGCCGAGGAGGCGGTGCGGTTCAAGGAGGGCGGCTGGGCCGCCTACAAGATCCATCCGCCGACGCAGTGGAAGCAGGACATCAAGGTCTGCGAGGCAGTGCGCCGCGCCGTCGGCGACTACACCATCATGCTCGATTCGACCTGGAGCTACGACTATCCGGCGGCGGTGCGCGTCGGCCGCGCCGTCGAGGAGATGGACTACTACTGGTACGAGGATCCGCTGGCCGACCAGGACATCTACAACTACGTGAAGCTGAAGCAGCAGCTCTCGATCCCGATCCTCGCCACCGAGTATCCCATCACCGGCCTCGATTCCTACCAGCCCTGGATCATGCTGCAGGCCACCGATTTCCTGCGCGGCGATGTCGCCGTGAAGGGCGGCATCACCACGCTGGTCAAGACCGCGCATCTCGCCGAGGCCTTCCGCATGAACTACGAGGTCCATCACGGCGGCAATTCGCTGAACAACGTCGCCAACCTGCATGTCATCGCCTCGATGAAGAACACGACCTTCTTCGAGGTGCTGCTGCCGGACGCGGCGCAGAAATACGGCCTGGAGCAGGACATCTTGGTCGGCCGCGACGGCATGGTGCATGTGCCCACCGGTCCGGGCCTGGGCGCCGCCATCGATTTCAAGCTGATCGAGCGGAAGAAGGTGGCGGTGCTCTCATAGCCGGAGAAAAGCATGATCGTCGACTGCCACGCCCACATCTTCACCCACTGGATCGGCGCCTGCGGGCATCCGACGCGCGAGGTCCACAAGCGCTACCTGCAGCGGGTCGTTACCCGGACGGTCGCGCCGACCTTCCGCCTCCGCGATGGCAAGCGCGCCGACACCAAGGCGCTGTTCCGGGCAGGAGAGGAGAGTTGGAGTGGGCTCAACGACGTCGATTTCCGCGTCGGCCGGTTCGGCCAGCTCGAGTTCACGCATGAGGGCGAGGATTACGGCGTCCAGTACATGCCGGTGGGCATGCAGGAACAGGTGGCGCCGCCGGAGCTCATGCTGGCCCAGATGATGAACGCCGGTGTAGATCATTGCGTGCTGCAGGCGGGCGGCGGCTACGGGGCAATGACCGAGATGAACGCCTTCGCCGAGCGCCAGTATCCTGAACGGATGACCGGCCTGATGCATGTCGACGATGCGATGGCGGGCAAGCCCGAACAGCTCGCAGAGGTCGACCACGCTTTCCACGTGCTGAAGTTGCGTGGCCTCTACTTCAGCGTCGATTCGTTCAGCCGCCACGACTTCCCCTGGGCGCTGGATGCGCCCGAGTTGGAACCGTTCTGGGACAAGCTCGCGCGCCTGGGGATCAGGCTCTGCCTCGAGCTCAGCTCCGGGCCGAGCTACGACAGGGCCGGCTACATGGCGCACATCACCGCCTTCGGCCGTGTGCTCAAGCGCCAGCCCACCTTGCAGGTGCACATGGCGATGAGCCCGCCGATCGCCTTCTTCGCGCGCAACGGCCGCTACGACTTCCCTGAGGAGATGTTGGCCGTCTGGCGCCACGAGCCGCTGTTGCTGGAGGTGATGTTTCCGATCACCTATGGCGGCGTCTGGGATTATCCCTACCCCGAGGCGCAGACGCTGATCGAGGACATGAAGAACCAGTTCGGCGCACATCGACTGATGTGGGGTTCCGACATGCCGAACGTGGAACGGTTCTGCACCTACAAGCAATCGCTCGACTATGTGAGGCGGTACTGCCCGTTCCTCAGCGCGCGTGAAAAGGATCTGATCCTGGGGGAGACCTGCGCGGCCTTCTACGGGATCGAACGCAAGAAATTTGCCAGCCCGACCTAGCAACGTCACCGCCGGCCCTTGTCCGTGTCCTTATCCGATGGTGATCTTGCGGCGTTCACAGGAGGACGCCGCATGGCCGGCTCTGCGCCGCATCATCATCCCCTCGCCACGGCGAACGCGCCGGCCTGTGCCGGCTCGCTCCTCGACCTGTTGGCCAGATGGGCGCCCGGCGGAAAGGTCCGTTACAGGATCCTGGTCGACAACCCGGCGCAGCTCTACGGCTTCTGAGCGATGATTTCGATCTACGTCGATGCCGATGCCTGTCCGGTGAAAGCGGAGATCTACCGCGTTGCCGAACGCTACGGGCTGAAAGTCTATGTGGTGAGCAATTCCTACATCAACGTGCCGCGCGACCCGCGCATCGAGCGCGTGGTCGTGAGCGACGGCTTCGACGCCGTCGACGACTGGATCGCCGAACGTGTCGGGCCGGGCGACATCGTGGTCACCGCCGATATCCCGCTCGCCGACCGCAGCCTGAAGGCGGGGGCGGCGGCGATCGGTTCAACCGGTATCGCCTTCACCACCTCGTCGATCGGCATGGCGATGGCGAGCCGCGAGCTGATGTCCAACCTGCGTGCCATGGGCGAGACAACCGGCGGACCCAGGCCGATGAGTCCGCGCGACCGCTCGCGCTTCCTGTCGACGCTCGACGAGACGGTCCAGAAGCTGCGCCGGGCGCCGCGCGCCGGCTGAAACGCCGCCCCTAGGGTCGGTCGAGCCAGATATCCTCGAAGCGGAAGCCGTTGAACATGCTGTTGACGTGGGAGACGTAGCCCTTGACATAGGGCTGCCAGCAGGTCGCGCCGCGGTTCCACATGATCGGCGGCCGGGCGCCGTCGGCGAGAAGCCGGGAGTCGATGTCCCACACCAGCTCGCGGCGCTTCTCGAGGTCGGGCTCAGCTGACTGGATGTCGAACAGCCGCTCGATCTCGGGATTGCAGTAGCGGGTGTAGTTGCGCTCCGACCGGCACGAGAAGTTCTCATAGAAGGCCTGGTCGGGATCATCGACGCCGTTGCCCGTGGTGTTGACGGCGACGGTATAGTCCTTGCGGTCGAGCCGGGTGAACCAGTGCGAGGTTTCGATGACGTCGAGCGTCGCGTGGATGTGGATTTCCCTGAGCTGGTCGATCAGGATCTGCGATGGATTCTTGTAGAGCGTGAGGCCCCGCGCCGCGACCTTCATCGACAGGGGTCGTTCCCGGCTGTAGCCCGCCCTGGCCATCAGGGCGCGGGCCTGCTCGCGATTCCCCTCCACGTCGGGCCCAAAGCCGTCGATGGCCGCCAGCCTGTCGGGCGGGATCCCCCAGAGGCCGTCGCCCGGCGGCTGAAGGTTGCCGCCGATCTCGGCTTCGCCCGGGCTGAGGGCGTCGATGAAGGCCTTGCGATCGAGCGCCAACGAGAGGGCCCGGCGGACATCGGGATTGTCGAAGGGCGCCGCGTCGCGATTCACCAGCAGGTTGGTGCTGTTGTTCATCGACGTGGCCTCGCACACCACTCTCGACGACGGCCGCCGCGCCTCCCGGAGCTGCGGGATCGTCACCTCCCAGGGAAAGGTGATGTCGAAACGGCCGGCCATGAAGCTCAGCAGCGCCGTCCGGGAACTGGTGATGATGGTGAACTCGATGCCGTCAAGATAGGGCCGGGCCGGCTTCCAGTAGTCCGGGTTGCGCACCAGCTTGACGCGTTCGAATTCGACAAACGAGTCGAACTTGAACGGACCGGTGCCGATCGGCCGCTTGCGCATCTGGGCGGCCGGAACGTGACAGGGGTAGATCGGCGAGAGACCCGAGGCGAGCAGCAACAGCAGCGATGGTTGCGGCCGGTTGAGGTAGATCGTGACCTCATGGTCGCCATTGCTGTGAACGTAGTTGATGTTGCGGTACCACGCGGCGCGCGGATTGTTCCGCAGCCTGTCGCGGCCGCGGGCGGTCAGGAGGGCGAAAGTGCACTCCACGTCGTTGGCCGTGAAGGGCAGGCCGTCGTGCCACCGCACATCCTGTCGCAGCTTGAAGGTGAGTTCGGTCCCGTCTTCGCTCCAGTCCCACGATTCGGCGAGGTCGGGGACGATCGACTGCACGCTGTTCTGGACCTTGGACTGGTCGAACAGCACGAGGTTGTTGAACACCGGCATGAAGGGCACGACGGTCGAGGCACTGTGCTCCTCGTGGATCGAGGCGCTCGGAGGATTGTCACGGTGGAACATGCGAAGCACGCCGCCGCTCTTCTGTGCGAGCGCGGCCTCACTCAAGCACAATGTTGCGGCCATTACGCAACCGATCAAAACCCTCGAACGCATGTCTGTGCCCTTACGCTCGACCCCGCATATCCGCCCACGGTGTCGTCAGCGCAGCTTACAGCGCTTGGTCGCCGTCGATAGTTTCATTCACGCACATCCGATTCTCGCGGGCGTTGAAGTCTGAAATAAGGCGACAGAGTCAGTGAAGAAACAAACGATACAGCGCGCGCTTCATGCGGCTTCCGTCCGCCGCATGGCGCGCGAGTAGCGCGGGCAAACCTCCTCGGCGAAGCGGGTCATCATGCGCTGGCGCAATTCGATCGGCGTGCCGGGCGTGGCGCATGATACCATGAAGTAGTTGAAGCCGAGCGCCGCCAGGGCATCGATGCGCCGGCGGATCGTGTCCGGGCTGCCCACGAGGTTGGAGTCGATGAAAGGTCCGAGTTCGCCGGGATCAGTGAGCTTGCGCAGGTTGGCGAACATGCGGCTGAAGTCCTGGTACTCCGGGATGTCGGCCCAGGGGTTGGCATCCGACTCGTAGTGCGCGCACTGCAGCTCGAAGTAGGGCGGGTAGTAGCGGCGGCCGAGCGCGCGCGCCTCCTCGTCGGTATCGGCGATGAACATCTTGACCGAGATCGGCAGGATCGCCTCGCGCGCGGCGGCGCCGGCCCGCGCCCGCCAGCGCTCCAGGATCCTGGCCAGGAGCTTGTCTGGGAAGGTCGACAGGCAGATCGGGGCCACGCCGAGATCGCCCATCACCTCGGCGCTCGCCGGACTGCCGATGGCGCCGTAGAAGCGCACCTTCTTGGCCACCGGTTCGGGCCGGATGCGGATCGGCTGCGCGATCTTCCAAAACCGGCCGTCGTGGGTGAAGGGCTTGCCTGCCAGGCCCTTCTCGACAATGCGGTAGCATTCGGCGAAGCGGGCGCGAGCCTCGTTCATGTCGACGTTGTAGGCGTCGTATTCCATCCGGGCGGTGCCGCGGCCGATGCCGAGGTGCAGCGTGCCGCGCGTCATGCTGTTCAGCATGGCGATTTCCTCGGCCAGCCGCAGCGGGTGATACCACGGCAGCACCAGCACCGAGGTCCCGAGCGAGAGGTCGGGGAAGGCCGCCGCAATGTGCGCCATAAACAGGAGCGGGCTTGGCGTCGGGTAATAATCGCTGAAATGATGCTCGAGCAGCCAAGCGGCGTCGAAGCCGAGCTTCTGGCCGAGCGCGCAGTCGTCCATGACCTCGCGGTAGAGCGCCTGGTCCGATTTGTGGCTGTCGCTGGCCGGTGCCGCCTGGAAGCCGAATGCGATGTCGCCCATCTGCTGTCCCCTCGCCGCCTTATTCGGCCGGCAGGATAGCAGCCTTTCCTGGTTCAGAGGCGACGTGCAAAAGGTGGTAAATTCCGCGCGAGCGGCAGTTGCATTGAACCTTGGGCACCTTCGTGCGTTGAAAGAGGCTATGGCCCTGCGTTTGCGTAAGTTGATCGTGTGGACGGCCGGCGTCGTCGGCGTGCTGGTGCTTGCCTGGAGTACGGCGCCCTACCTGATCAACATGGATGTCTTCAAGCCGGCGATGGTCGATGCCGTCCGGCAGGCCACCGGACGCGAGCTGGTGATCGACGGCCCAATCGAGCTTTCGATGTATCCCGCACCCGGCATCTCGGCGCGCCAGGTCCATTTCGCCAACGCCGTCGGCACCAAGGGCGCGCAGATGCTCAACGTGCAGCGGGTGGTGGTGAGGCCCTCGCTGCTGGCCCTGCTGCAGGGGCGGATCGAGGTTGCCACACTGGTCCTCGTTCGCCCCACGATCGTCCTGGAGACCGATGCTGACGGGAAGCCCAACTGGGAGTTCACTCCGGGTGCCGGCGCCGCCCAGCCGGCCGGCGCGCCGGCAGCGGGCTTCCATCTGGCGATCGGCCGGCTCGCCATCATCCGCGGCACGCTGAACTACACCGACCCGCGGACCGGCAAGACGACCGTCGCCGAGCAGGTGCGGGCGCGGGCGTCGGTGGGATCGCTCGACGGGCCCTTCACCATCGCCGGCACGGCGACGGTGAACGGCATTCCGCTGACGCTCGACCTCGAGGTGGGAAAGCACACGGACAAGGGCAACGACGTGGCGCTTTCGCTGGAGCTCGCCAGCGGCAAGCTGAATTTTGCCGGCAACTTGTCCGGGGTGGGCCAAGGCGCGCGGATCGTCGGTCATTTGTCGGTGGCCACCGGACTGCTGACCGATTTCATCGCCGCGCTCGTGACCGCCACCGGCCAGGACAAGCCCGCCTTCGACTCCTCCGTCGTCGGCCGCTTCGCCTTCGACGGCGGCGTCGAGGTGTCCGAGGAGCGGCTGGCCGTGACCGACTTCAAGATGACGATGGGGGAGGAGACCGCAACCGGCTCACTCGCCCTGTCGGCCAAGCCCGTGCTGCTGCTCGAGGGTCACGTGTCGCTGCCCAAGGTCGACCTGGAAACGTGGCTCCGCCTGTTCGCTCAGTCCAGTTCGCTCGCGTCGCCCCAGCCCGCGTCGCCCCAGCCCGCGCCGCCCCAGCCCGCGCCGCCGGCGCTGCCCGGCGTGCGCTCGCCGTTTCCGCCCGAGCTCGGCGTGTCGGTGAAGGTCGATGTCGCGGAGCTCCTCTATCGCAAAGGTACGATTCGCGACCTGTCGCTGGCGGTCGATGTCAGGAAAGGGATCGTCGCGCTGCCGCAACTGCGGGCGCTCCTGCCGGGCGACATGATGCTGCGGGCATCGACGGCCGCGAGCGGCGATCTCGCCAAGCCCTCGGCCAGCGGCGACTTCAGCCTGAGCGGTGCCAGGCTGCGCGAAACGCTGGCGTGGCTCGATATCGATGCGTCAGGCGTGCCGGCGGACCACCTGCAGACGCTGAGTGCCCACGGCAAGTTCATGTCAGCGGGCGACAAGGTGCAGGTGAGCGAGGCGACTTTCGCCCTCGATGGCGCCACCGCGACGGGCAGCGGCACGCTCGCCCTGGGCACGCCGATCGCGGCGACGGTGCAGGTCCAGATCGACCGCTTCGATCTCGACGCCTACCTGCCCGAGCCGGCGGCCGGATCGCCGGTGCTGTCCCTGCCGTCCGCCGCATCGGGCGCCGCACCCGGCGCTGCCAACGCCGCGCCGCCCGCCGACCCCCAGGCGCCGAGCTTCGGATTGAAGGGCAAGGTCACGAGCCTCGTCTATCGCGGCCAACCGCTGAAGGGCGTCGAGGTGGATATGAGCGTGCAGGGCCGTCTCCTCAAGCTGAACGCCTTCAAGGTGGCCGACCTGCTGGGTGCCAAGCTCGATCTGAAGGGATCGGTGAGCGATTTCGGCACGGCACCGCGTGTCGACGTCACCTTCAACACCACGCTGCCGGACGCCGACCGGGTGCTCGACTACGCGGCGCTGCCGAAATTCCTCAATGGCAGGATCGGCGCGGCGTCGGCCAGCGGCGTCGTCGTCGGAACGCAGAACGCGGTCGCGCTGCGCAACGTGACCGTGACCATGCTGGGCGCCACGGCCCGCGCCACCGGCAGCCTGGTGCTGGGCGAGAAGTTCCGCTTCGACTTCCCGAATTTCGACTTTAAGTCGTCGGACGCGAGCCGGCTGGTGTCGGTCGCGACCGGCCGCAACCAGACCGGCGTCGGGGCGATCTCCGCCGCGGGCAGCTTCAGGGGAGACGTCGCGCGCGCGACCTTCGAGGGCGAACTTCGTGCCCTGGACACGCCCATGTCGGGCAGGATCGACACCACCCTGGCGCCACGGCCGAACATTACGGCGAACCTCAGGATCCCGGGGACGCTCGACTTCGACAAATGGCTGGGTGTCGCGCCCGGTGCCGCGTCGAATGCCGCACCAGCACCGGCGCCGGCACCGGGCCGGATTCCAATCGGTGTCCCGCGCGCGGTCACCGCCAAGCCCATCGACCTGTCGGCCTTGCGTGCCTTCGATGCTTCCCTGACGCTCTTCACCAGCGCGATCTCGGTCGGGTCGGTCCAGGTGACCTATGCCGATCTGTCGGCGACGCTCAGGAACGGCATCTTCAGGATCGCCAAGCTCACGGGCCAGTTCTACGGCGGCGCCGTCGACTTCGCCGGCACGGTCGACGCCTCCAAGTCGACGCTCACGCTCGATCTCACGGGCAGCCTGCAGGGAATCTATTTCGGCGAGATGCTGCGCGGCACCGCCGGCACCAACATCTTCGGCAACGACAGCCTGAGCGTCTCGGTCGACGGCAAGATCAACATCATGAACATCGGCCTGCAGGGCCGCGGCGGCACACCGGAGGCGATCCGCAACTCGCTGACCGGCCATGGCGAGGTCAGCGGCTATCTCTATCCCGCCGTCGCCAAGGGCTCGCTCTCTTTCGCCTCGTTCGCCACCGGCGTCGGCAGCCTTTTCAGCAGCGAGATGGGCTTCAACTCGGCCGCGCTGCAGGGCTTCGTCAATCACCAGAGCAAGATCGTGGGTGAACTCCAGCTCGGCGGCGGCATGGTGACCCTGCGGAACCATTCGGTGCAGGGCCGGAACACGACAGCCCTCATCACCAGCCGCACCAGCTTCACGGCCGCCATCACCGACACCACGATCGCCCTCAGCACCGACAGCCGCGGCCCGGCGGATTTCGTCATGACGGTGAAGGGGCCGATTTCGTCGCCCACCATGACGACGGGGCGCGGCCCGGGGCGTTAGGCGGCGCGGTTCTTCAGGATTTCCCAGGCGCGCGTGAAGGACTGCGCCATCTCCTCGGCCGGCACGGCGCCGGAGAACAGGACATGGCCCTGCAGAGCGAAGCTCGGCACGCCCTGGATGCCGGCATTGCGCGCCATCTGGTCGCCGGCCAGCACTTCCTTGCGGCCCTCGTCGCCGGCCAGCATCGCCAGCACCTCGTCGCGGTCGAGGCCGCCCTCGGCACCGAGCGTGGCCAGGATTTTCGGATCGCCGATGTCGGCGCCGTCGCAGAAATAGCCCTCGAACAGCGCCTCGACGACACCATCCTGCACGCCGTTGCGGCCGGCCAGGCGGATCACGCGATGGGCGTTCACGGTGTTGGGCGTGCGGGTGATCCGGTCGAGATGGAATTCGAGGCCGACCGTGGCGGCGGTCTCGGTGATGCGCTGATCGAGCTGCCGCGAACGCTCGAGGCTGCCGAACTTGGCGATGCGGTACTGTTGGCGCTCGACGCCCTCGGCCGGCATTTCGGGATTGAGCTGGAAGGGATGCCAGGCGACGGTGACGGCGCAGTGCTTGCTGGCGAGCAGGTCGAGCGCCCGCTCGAGCTGGCGCTTGCCGATATAACACCAGGGACAGATCGCGTCGGAGATGACGTCGATGCGGCCGACAGGCTGGGCCTGGTCCATGGTTGCTTCCTTTCCCTATTGCCAATCAGCGTATACCTGCGTGGAATCCCGGGCAACGAGAGGACTCCATGGAAAGAACGAACTACCGCTCTGCGCAGATCGTCGGGACCGGCCCGGGGCTCAGCGCCTCGCTGGCACGCCTGTTTGCCGGCCACGGCCTCGCCGTCGCGGTGGCGGCGCGCCAGACCGACAAGCTGGCGGCGCTGGCCACGGAGACCGGCGCTTCCACCCATGCCTGCAATGCCGCCGATCCCAAGGAAGTTGCCGCCCTGTTCGAGGCGCTCGACGCCCAGGGCAAGACGCCCGACGTCGTCGTCTACAACGCCAGCAACCGGGTGAGGGGCCCGCTGGTCGACCTGTCGCCTGACGACGTCAAACGCGCCATCGAGATCAGCGCCTTCGGCGCCTTCCTGGTCTCCCAGCAGGCCGCGCGTCGCATGCTGCCGAAGAACCACGGCGCGATCCTGCTGTCGGGCGCCACCGCGGGCATCAAGGGTTTTGCGCTCTCGGCGACCTTCGCCATGGGCAAGTTCGCGCTGCGTGGCCTCGCGCAATCGATGGCGCGCGAACTCAGCCCCCAGGGCATCCACGTCGCGCATTTCGTCATCGACGGCGGCATCCGCAGTGCCGCCCGGCCGGTTCCGGCCGACAATCCCGACAGCCTGCTCGATCCCGACGCCATCGCCGAGACCTATTGGGCCACGCTCCAGCAGCACCGCAGTGCCTGGAGTTGGGAGGTCGAGGTGCGGCCGTGGGTCGAGAAGTTTTAGGCTACCACGAGAAGCGCCAGGAGAGCGCGCTGCCGACGATGAACTGGTTGCGCGAGCCGCCGGGGCCGGTGACGATCGGCGAATTGGCCGCGACGTCACCCAGGTAGTTGTAGCCGCCGAAGGCCACGAAGGTGAGGTTGTCGGTGACGCGCCACACAGCACTGGCGCCGGCGCCCACGCTGCGCAGGCCGGCGCCGGGATAATACTGGGCATAGCCGGAATTGACCGACTGGCTGGCGTTTACGCCGAAATAGGCCTGGTTGTAGGTGCCATCAGTCACCGAAAGCCGCGGACCGGCCGAGAGGAAGACGGTGTCGCTCAGCCGCAACTTGCCGTCGATCAACGCGTCAAACACCAGCCCGTTGCTGCCGCCCAGGCCCCGCCGCAGCTCCACCTTGGCCGCGAGGAAGGGCAGGTCGTAGCGCAGGAAGCCGCCGCCCTCGACCGTGAAGGGGACGTTGCCCATGCCGAACAGATAGCCGCCGTCGCCGGCGTTGCGCGGGAAACGATAGCGCAGGATCGGGCCGGCCTTGAAGCCGTCGGCGTCGAACAGCGTGGCGCCGACGCCATCGCGCGCCGAGAGGAAGAACTTGTCGCGCTGGTAGCGCAGATCGAGGTTGGGAATCGGAAGGACGCGGTAGTTGGCCGAGCCCTCGAACCAGGGTGCCACCACGACGCCGGGACCGATGTCGAACGTCCAGTCCTTGGGCGGTGGGCCGGAAGGCTCGCTGCCGATGGATGACGGCTGGGCCGACGCGGTTCCCGCACACACCGTGACGATCGCAAGACACAACGCAACGCCGCTACGCAAAGCCACTTGTTCACCCCACTGTTTAATCACCTCATACGAAGTGCGACGGCGGGTGGATCATGCCCTTCGGTCAGAGGGAAGCTTCGAGCAGGCGCCGGGCGGTGTGCAGGTCGTCGACGATGGCCACGCACTTGGCGCGGACCTCGGGCAGCGGCGGCAGGATGTCGGGCACCATGATCGCCATGGTGCCGGCGGCATGAGCGGCCGTGAGCCCGATGTTCGAATCTTCGAAGGCGATGCAGCGTTCGGGCGCGACGCCAAGCCGGCGCGCCGCCTCGAGATAGATGTCGGGATGCGGCTTGGTCCGCACGACGTCGTCTCGCGTGGCGAAGGCCTTGAAGTGGTCGTGGAGGCCGGCACGGCCGAGATGGCGCTCGACCGTGGCGCGGCTGGCGGAGGTTGCGAGCGCCAGCGGCAGGCCGCGCGCCCCCAGGAAATCCAGCAGCTCGACCGCGCCGGGCTTCACCGGAATGGAAGCCTCGAAGCGTTGCCGGACATGGTCCGAGAAATGGGCGCGGAAAGGTTCGATGCGAAAGCCGTCGCCGTAATGCTCCTGGATCATGAGATTGCATTCGTGGGAGGCGATGCCGACCATCGAATGGCAGAAATCGAGCGGAATCGTCAGGTCCAGCGCGCCGGCGGCGGCCTGCAGGGCATCGACGTAGACCGCCTCGGTGTCGAGCAGCAGGCCATCCATGTCGAAAAGGACGGCTTCGACGGGTTTCTCGAACATGGTTTCGTTCTAAGCTCCATGCCGGAAACGGCAAGCGGGAGAAAAATTCATGCGCATCCATAACCTATATGTCGACGCAAAAGGCGAGACTCACTTCCGTGACATCGAAGTCGAATGGAGGAACGAGGGCCGCGGCGGCAAGACCTCGGCGATGCTGCCGGCCACCGGAATCATCTTCCGCGAGACGCCGGGCACCTACGACTATGAATGGCATCCGGCGCCACGCCGGCAATACATCATCAACCTCGACGCCGGCGTCTCGATCCAGGCGAGCGACGGTGAGACCCGCATCATCGGCGCCGGCGAGGTCATCCTGGTCGAGGACACGCACGGCAAGGGCCACTGCTCGAAGGCCATCGAAGGCAAGCTGCGCCATTCCATTTTCGTCCCCATTGAGTAGGTCACCATGAACATCCAGACTCCTGTCAATCCCACCGACGATCTCGTCGAAACCGCCAAGCGCGTGCTGCCGGGCGGCAGCTTCGGCAACATGCCGGCCGAGGTGATCCTGAAGGAGGGCAAGGGCGGGCGGATCTGGGACGAGGCCGGCAAGGAATATGTCGACTTCCTGCTGGGCTCGGGGCCGATGTTCGTGGGCCATGCCCATCCCGACGTCACGGCGGCGGTCCAGGCCCAGGTGCCGCTCGGCACCACCTTCTTCGGCAACAACCGCCACGGCATCGCGCTCGCGGAGGCGATCGTCGAGGCCGTGCCCTGCGCCGAGCAGGTGCGCTTCGTCTGTTCCGGCACCGAGGCCGATCTCTATGCCATGCGGGCG
Organism: Reyranella sp.; assembly: GCA_030684475.1. Classification (GTDB taxonomy): domain Bacteria; phylum Pseudomonadota; class Alphaproteobacteria; order Reyranellales; family Reyranellaceae; genus Reyranella. Next base: position 25,113 of record JAUXWB010000468.1, read on the forward strand.
GCACGCGCCTTCCGCAAACGCGACAAGATCCTGAAGTTCGAGGGTGGCTATCACGGCATGAGCGACTATGCGCTGATCTCGCTCGCGCCGAAGAACCCCGGCAACTTTCCGCGCGGTTCGATCGATTCCGCGGGCATCCCGAAGTCGGTGGCCGACGAGATGGTGGTCGCGGCCTTCAACGACATCGACATGGTGCGCAGCCTGATCGAGGAGCAGAAGGACGAACTGGCGGGCGTCATCGTCGAGCCGTTCCAGCGCCTGATCCCGCCCAAGCCCGGCTTCCTCCAAGCGCTGCGCGAGGTGACGGCCGAGCACGGCATCCCGCTGATCTTCGACGAGGTCGTGACCGGCTTCCGCTTCGCCTATGGCGGCGCCCAGGAATATTACGGTGTGACGCCCGACCTCTGCACGCTCGGCAAGATCGTGGGTGGCGGCTTTGCGCTGGCAGCCATCGCCGGCCGCGGCGACATCATGAAGCACTTCGATCGCCTGGCCATGACCGACGAGGATTTCATCTTCCAGGTCGGCACGCTGTCGGGCAATCCGGTGGCTGCCGTCGCCGGCCTCGCAACGCTCGAGGTGCTGAAGCAGCCCGGCACCTACGACAAGGTGTTCGCCACGGGCCGCGAGCTGATGGGCACACTGCAGGAGCTGATGAACAAGGCCGGCCTCAAGGCGCAGGTCGTCGGCGAGCCGCCGCTGTTCGACCTCCTCTTCACCGACCAGCCGATCAAGGACTATCGCGACACGCTGAAGGCCGACTCCGCGATGTTGAAGCGCTTCAACCAGCTCTTGCGCGCGCGCGGCATCATGAAGGGCGAGAGCAAATACTATGTGAGCGTGGCCCACACGCGGGCCGACATCGATCATACGATCGGCGCCTGGAAAGAGGCGATCGAGGAGCTCAAGGCCGGCCGCTAGGAGAGGTGAGGTCCCACGTGCGCAGAGTGACGGTTGCGGCGAAGCAACGCCCCGATCCTGAAGCATCGGCCGTGGGCCAGTGTCTTTGCGGCGCGGTGGAAATCGAAATCGGGACCCCGGCGCGATGGGCCTGGCACGATCATTCCAGTTCGACCCGGCGGGCGCATGGTGCTGCCTATGCGACCTATGTCGGCAGCTGGCGCAAGCGCTTTCGCGTCACCAGGGGCGTGGACGAGATCACGCGCTTTCGCGACGAGACCACCGGGACGACGAGGAGCTTCTGCGCCCGCTGCGGCACGCCGCTCGCCTACGAACGCACGCGGTCGGCGCACATGGTCAATATCCCGCGTGCGCTCTTCGGGGGCCGTACGGGCCGGGAACCCCGCTATCACATTGCCATCGAGCAGTTGCAGGACTGGACCTACCTCGGCCAACCGCTGGTGCCGCTGAAAGGCTTTCCGGGAGTCGTGTGGGAGCGCCCGACCAGGAATTCGACCCGCACGAAGCGGCCTAGGGTTCGTCCATTCCGCGCTTCCTGAGTACAGGCAGGTTCTTCGGGTCGGCGAATTCCAGCAGCAGCGCGTCGGCCGCTGCCCGGTTACGCGAGCCGACGGAGACGCCTCCCGAGTACTCCGTGTAGTGCTGGACCTCGAGCGGGATCGGCCCGACCAGGACAGCACCCGGCACCCCCAGGATCTCGCTGATCTGGTGCAGGGCGATGTCGGCCTGGCCGTTCACGACGCGCTCGGCCACGAGGCCGCCGGACACCAGCACGCTCTTGGCCTTGAGTTGCTCGGCGATGCCGAGCTTCTCGAACAACCTGGCGAGGTAGACGCCGCTGGAGCCGCCCGCCACGGGATCGATGTAGGCCACGGCGCGGGCCGCCAGCAGGGTCTTCTTGAAGGCATCGACGCTTGAAATATCGGGCAGCGGCGCGCCCTGCTTGACCGCGACGCCGATGCCGACGCGGGCGAGCGACTTGGCGCTGCTCTCGGCCACGCGGCCGCCGAGGAACGGGCCCAGCACCAGCGGCGGCAGGACGACGACGTCGAAATACTCGCCCCCGGCGATGCGCTTCTGCAGCGCCCCCGCCGTGGCGTTCTCGACCGTCACCTTGTGGCCGGTGCGTTTCTCGAACGCGGGGATCAGCTCCAGCGCCACCGACTTGTAGGCGCCGGCCGTCAGCAGTTTCAGATCGGCCGCGGCGGCGCTGCCGAGGCCGGAGAGGAGGCAGAGGATGGCAAGGACGATACGCATGGTCGGAACCTCAGGTGGGCGTGCCCATGATGTAGGGTTTCAGCATCGCATACAGGAAGGCATGCGTGGGCGTTGGCACGCCGTGCTTGCGGCCGAACTCGATCACCTTGCCGCTGAGCCACGGCAGCTCGATGCGGTTGCCGCGCAAAAGATCGGCGCCCATCGAGGCCATCAGGTGGGCCGGCGCGTTGCGGTTGAAGTTGAGGGTGCGGTCCACGGCATCGGCCGGCAGCGCGATGCCGGAGGCGCGGCCGACGGCCACCACTTCCTCGTAGGCGGCGATGAAATAGGGCGCGATGTCGGGATCGCTGCGCAGGTTGCCGATCGGCAGGCGGGCGAGCGCCATCATGCTGGCGTTGGAGGCGAGAAGGATGAACTTCATCCAGAGTTCGGTCAGGATCGCCTCGCTGAAGACGCCATCGATGCCCGCCTTGGCGCAGGCGGCGGCCAGCGCCTGGCCGCGCGCGCTCTTGGCTCCGTCGAGCTCGCCGAACACCATGCGCATCACCGAGCCGGTCTGGCGGATCACGCCGGGCTCGGCGATGGTGGCGCTGATGTTGGCGACGCCCGGCATCACCGCCTGCTTGCCCAGGATCTGGACCAGCCGCTCGTGGGCGTCGATGCCGTTCTGCAAGGTGACGACGGCGGTATCTTCGCCCACCATGGGCTTGATCTGCTGGCCGGCACTTTCGACGTCCCAGAGCTTTACGCAGAACAGCACGACATCGACCGGACCGACCGTCTTGGGATCGTCGGTGGCCTGGGTCGGCGATAGGTGCGTCTCGCCACGGCCGCCTTCGACCCTGAGCCCCTTGCTCTTCATGGCGGCAAGATGGGCGCCGCGCGCGATGAAGGTGACGTCGATGCCCGCCTTGGCCAGCGCGGCGCCATAGCCGCCGCCGATGCCGCCCGCGCCGACTACTGCAATACGCATCGATTGTCCTCCAACAGCCCGAGAAATGTCGCTGCCCGGCCACATTCGCCGCCGAGTCTGGATTGCTGCCCAACAGCCATGGAGACCGCCGTGAGAGCAGATCCTTTGTTGGTCATGTCGGCCCTCGTGTTCGTTGCCTCGATCGGCCCGAGCCTTGCCGACAGCCGGACACAGAAGTATCGCAGCAACGGCTGCGAGATCGAGCGCAAGGTCGACGACGATGGAAAGTTCGAAACCAAGGACGACTGCAAGCCGGGGCATCGCCGAGCGTATTTCGGTGCCGGCAAGGAAGAGTTCCTCCAGGGCGGCTGCGAAATCAAACGCGAATGGAAGCGCGACGGTGAATACAAGGAAGAAGTGAAATGCAAGTGAACGGCCCGCCTAGGTGATGCTGGCGAGCAGAATGCGCCCGGCTGTTCCGGTGACGATGGTCAGCCCGTCCCTTTCGATACGCAAGCCGTGACCCGTCGCGAGGTCGTAGTGCGTGCCCTGCACGTCGATCGTGGCCGTCTCGCCAGGAGCGTAAGCAATGTGCGTGCCTGACCCGAGGATGAGATCGCGGCCGGCCTCCAGGACCCTGATGTCGATCCGTACCTTGGCGCGATTGCCGATGAGGTTGACGACCTCGACCGACCCCGATTCGAGCCGGCTCAGGATCGGTGTCTCGCCGGCGAAACGCACCGGCCGGAACGGCTCGCGGACGTCGATCTCGCCATCGGGCGTCTTCAGCACCAGGCCGCTGCCGGCCACCAACACCTGCACGCGGTCGAAGCCGCTGTAGTCGGAGAAGGGGCCGGGGGCCACGATCGGCGTGCGACCCAAACGCCAGACGTCGCCGTCCTTGTCGGTCACGACGGCGATATCGACAGTAACGCCGCCGCCGTTCTTCCACGGTGTGGTCGCGTAGTGAGTGGGATCGAGCCGGGTGATCGTCATGAGGAAGCAGCGATCGTGCCATCGGCCAGCAGGGCCGCAATCTCGTGCGGCGCGAAGCCGTGCTCGGCCAGGATCGCCTGACTGTGCTGGCCCGGCAGCGGCGCCACGGCCCGGGGCGTGTTGGCGGCGGGCGGCAGCGTGCCGGGCAGCGCCGGCACGGGCACCGGTTGCGGCACGCCCGCCTGTTCCAGCCAGTTGATCAGGCCTGTTTCGCGCACGTGTGGCTGGGCGAGGAACTCGGCGTAGCTGTTCAGTCGCTCATGCATGACGCGGGCGGCGGTCAGGCGCCGGGCCCACTCGGCGCAGGGCCGCGCCGCGATCGCCGGGCGCACGATGGCATAGAGGGCAGCCTCGTTGGCCAGCCGTGCGGCCGGACTGGCGAAGCGCGGATCGGCCGCCAGCGCCGGCATGTCCATCACGGTGCAGAGGCTCTTCCAGTCGCGGTCGTTGATGGCCAGGATCGACATCCAGCCGTCGGCCGTCTGGAAGACGCCGCCGGGCGCGCCGCCCGGCTTCATCGCGCCGCCCTCGAGATGGCAGGCCATCAGGCGGATCGCCTGCAGCGCGGTGACGCCCTGCATCAGGCTGACGTCGATGTAGCGGCCGTGCGTCTCGTCGCGGCGGGCGTAGAGCGCGGAGGCGAGCGCCTGGTAGGCATAGAGCGCCGTCGACATGTCGGCCACGATCACCGGCACGCGATGCGGGATGCCGTCGTCACCGCGATTCTCCGACATCAGGCCGGTATAGGCCTGCAGCACTGGGTCCATGGCCGGCCGCTCGGCCAGCGGCCCAGTCTGGCCGAAGCCCGAGATCGAGAGATAGAGCATTCGCGGCACGCGGGCGGAAACGGCCTCATAGTCGAAACCCAGCCGGCGGATGACGCCGGGCCTAAAACCTTCGAGGAAGACGTCGGCGCCGTCGAGCAGGCGCCAGACGACCTGCTTGCCGGCCTCGCACTTGAGATCGACGGCGATGCTGCGCTTGCCGAGGTTGCCGATGATCGAAAAGGCGGTGTGGCTGCCGTAGCGGACGCCGAGCGCGCGGGCCCAGTCGCCTTCGCCGATGCTCTCGACCTTGATCACCTGGGCGCCGTGCTGGGCCAGCAGCATGGCACAGTAGGGCCCGGCAATGCCCTGGCTGAGGTCGATCACCTTGAGGCCGGCGAAAGGCGCGTCGTAGCTCATGTCATGACCATAGCGCGGGAACGGCGCCGGCGGCCATGGTGCGCGTCAGGTCGGTTCCTTGAGGCGATACCAGGCAACGTAGAGTGCCGGCAGGAACAGGAGCGTCAGCATCGTCGCAACGATGATGCCGCCGATCATGGCGTAGGCCATCGGACCCCAGAAGACCTCGCGGGCGATCGGGATCATGCCGAGGCTGGCGGCGGCCGCGGTCAGCAGGATCGGGCGCAGGCGGTGTCCCGTCGCCTCGACCACGGCGTTCCACGGCGCCAATCCCTCGACCAGGAAGGCATCGATCTGCGCCACCAGGATCACCGAGTTGCGGATGATGATTCCGATCAGCGCCAGCACGCCCAGGATCGCCACGAAGCCAAGAGGCTGGTCGCTTACCAGCAGCGCGGCCACGACGCCGATCAGCCCGAGAGGCGCCAAGCTCACCACCAGGAACAGCTTCTGGAAGCTCTGGAGCTGGAACATCAGCACGGTGGCCATCAGGAACAGCATCAGCGGCACGACGTCGATGATCGGCTGCTCGCCCTTGGCGCTCTCCTCGACCGTGCCGCCGACGGCGATGCTGTAGTCGGCCGGCAGTGCGGCCGCGAATTTGGCGACCGCGGGCTTCAGCTCATCGACGACCGTCGCCGGCTGCCGGTCGCCCACGACACTCGCCTGCAGCGTGATGGTGGGCTGGCGATCGCGCCGCCAGATGATCGGCTGCTCGAGCTCGAAATGGACGTCGGCGATGGCGAACAGCGGAACCGGCTGGCCGCTACGGCCGGCGAGCTGGAGGCCCTGGAAGGTCTCCAGCGCCACGCGCTCGGCGCGTTCGGCGCGCCCCACGACCTTGATCAGATAGATGCTGTCGTAGATCTGGGTGACCGTCGAGCCGCCGACCACGTTGTTCAGCATGGTGGCGATGTCCTGCGAGCTGACGCCGAGCTGACGGGCGCGATTCTGGTCGACGTCGATCTTCAGGACCTTCCCGGGCTCGTTCCAGTCATAGACGATGCCGCCGACATTGGGGTTGGCGGCGACGACGTCGGCGAAGGCCAGCGTCAGGCGGCGCACGGTCTGGATGTCGGGCCCGCCGATCCGGTACTGGATCGGCCGGCCCACGGGCGGTCCGAGGTCGAGCGGGTGGACGAAGCCGTCGATACCGACGAAATCCTCGCGCAGGAGCTTGCGCAGGCGTGCGGCGACCCGCTCGCGCGCCTCGATGTCGGTCGTGACGATCACCACCTGGCCGAAGAAGGGGTTGGCGAGCTGCTCGTCGAGCGGCAGGTAGAAGCGGACGGCGCCGCGGCCGACGTAGGAGCTCCACCGCACGATGTCCTTGTCGCCGGGCAGCGCCTTCTCCAGCCGGTCCATCTGCTTCCTGGTCTCGGCGATCGAGCTGTCCTGTGGCAGCGTCATGTCGACCAGCAGCTCGGGCCGGTCGGCCGTCGGAAAGAACTGGTTCTGCACCAGGCTGAGGCCCGCGACCGAGAGGGCAAACAGCGCGGCGGCGAGGCCGATGGTGAGCCAGCGCCAGCGCATGGCCAGCAGCAGGATGCGCGAAAATCCCGCCCTGAGCCGCGACGGCTTCTCGCTCCGCTTTGCGACCATGCGCGGCAGCAGGCTAACGCCGAGCAGCGGGACGAACAACACCGCCACCACCCAGGAGATCAGGAGCGCAGCTGCGATCACGGCGAACAGGGTGAAGGTGTATTCGCCGGCCGAGCTGCCGTTCAAGCCGATCGGCACGAAGCCCGCGACCGTGACCAGCGTGCCGGTCAGCATGGGAAAGGCCGTCGATGTATAGGCGAAGGTCGCCGACTTCTCGAGCGATTGGCCCTCCTCGCGTTTGGCCACCATCATCTCGACCGAGATCATGGCGTCGTCGACCAGCAGCCCGAGCGCGATGATCAGTGCCCCGAGCGAGATGCGCTGCAGGGTGATGCCGGAATATTCCATGAAGACGAAGGTGCCGGCCAGCACCAGCGGGATGGCGATGGCCACGACCAGCCCCGCGCGCAGGCCGAGGCTGATGAAACTGACCGCGAGCACGATGACCACGGCCTCGAACAGCGCCCGCGTGAAGCCGCCGACCGCTTCCTCGACGACGGCCGGCTGGTTCGACACGAGATGGACGCCGACGCCGATCGGCAGTTCCGACACGATCTGCCGCATGCGCACCCGCAGGTCCTCGCCGAACTGCACGACATTGCCGTTGGCCTTCATGCCGATCGCGATGCCGATCGCCGGCTGGCCGTTGAAGCGGAACATCGGCTGCGGCGGGTCGCTGTAGCCGCGCGTCACGGTGGCGACGTCGACCAGCCGGAAGAAGCGGTCATTGACCCGGATGTTGACGGCCCGGAGGCTTTCCTCGGAGGTGAACTGGCCCGTCACCCGCAGGCTCACCGTCTCGGGCCCGGCCTGCACGGTGCCCGACGGGGCGATCGCGTTCTGGGCCTGCAGACTCTGCAGGACGGCCTGCTGGTCGATGCCCAGGCCCGCGATGTGCCGGGTCGAGAAGTTGAGATAGACGACCTCTTCCTGCACGCCGAGCAGCTCGACCCTGCCGGCGCCGGGAATCCTCAGGACCTGGGTCCTCGCCTGTTCGGCATAGTCCCGGAGCTGCCGGAAGGAGAGCCCGTCAGATGTCAGCGCGTAGATATTGCCGAACACGTCGCCGAACTGATCGTTGAAGAACGGCCCCTGCACGTTCGTGGGCAGGTCACCGCGGATGTCGTTGATCTTGTCGCGCGCCTCGACCCAGATCGCCTTGATGTCGCGACCGGGCGTCGTGTCCTTGAGGTTGACGAAGACGGTCGTCTGCCCCGACGTGCTGTAGCTCTTGGTGAAGTCGAGCGTGGTGAGTTCCTGCAGCTTGCGCTCGATGCGGTCGGTGACCTGGTTGGTCATTTCCTCGACCATGGCGCCGGGCCAGCTTGCCTGCACGATCATCGTCTTGATGGCAAAGGACGGGTCTTCCTCACGGCCCAGCCGCTGATAGGAGAAGGCGCCCGCTGCCACGATCGCCAGCATCAGGTACCAGACGAACGAGCGGTGGCCCAGCGCCCATTCCGAGAGATTGAACCTGCTCACCTGGAAGCCTCCCGGGAGGGCGCATCGCCTGGGGTCTTCACGACCTGCCCCGGCGTAAGGCTGTGGACGCCGGCCACCACGACCCGCTCGCCGGCCGACAGGCCGGACGTGATCGTGATCGTTTCGGCGGCGCGGCCAGCGACGGTGACGTCGCGAAGGGAGACGGTTGCGTCGGGACCTGAGGGCTTTTTCTCGACTACCCACACCCGGGTCTTGCCGTCCGTCTCGAGCAGCGCCGTGTCCGGCAGCTCGATGCGGGGCGATATCGCCTTCTCCAGCGTGACGGAGATCGTGATGCCGAGACGGAAGGCCGCCGGTGGATCTTTCAAGGTGAGAAAGACCGTGCGCGTGCGCGTGGTCGGATCGGCCGCCGGATCGACTCCGCGCACGGCTGCCGCCTTCATCGCCGTCGAGGGGTCAAGCCGCACCATCATCTCGTAGTCGTTGCGGTCGGACAGGATGTCGGCGAGGTGGCTGGCGACGGAGAACACGGCTTCCCGGACCTCCGGCCGCGCGATGGTGACGATCTTCTGGCCGGGATTGACCACCTGACCCGGCTCGGCGTAGCGGCCGGTGACGACGCCGTCGAAGTCGGCGTCGATCTGGGTGAACGAAAGCACGTCCTGCGCTCTGCGGAGCGAGGCCTGGGCACGTATCAGGTTGGCCGCGGCGGTGTCGCGATTCTGGACGATAAGATCGAACTGCGCCTGGGGCGTGATGTTGCGCTCGACCAGCGGACGCTGGCGTTTCTCCTCGGCCTCGGCGTTGGCGTATTGCGCTTCGGCGTTGGCCAGGACGGCCTCGGCGTTACGCACCATGATCAGCTGCACGGCAGGATCGAGGGCGGCGATGTCGTCGCCCTTCTTCACGACGGCGCCGACATCGACGAACCGCGCCACCATGCGGCCGAAGATGCGAAAACCGACATCGGTGCTGTAGCGCGGCTGGATGCTGCCGACGAACGGTCCGAGAACCTCGGTAGTCCGGATTTCCGCCTCGACCGACAGGACGGGACGTACCGGCGGCGCGGTTTCGGCCTGCCGATCCTGCCGGCACGCGCCCAGCAGCGTGATCAGGGCGAGGCCCAGCAGTCCCGCGATCCGGCGTCTCATGGTTTGCGCTCCGGCACGATCTCGACCTTCTGTCCCGGTCGCAGCAGCTGAACGCCGGCGGTGACGACGATCTGCCCGCTGGCGAGTCCGCCGGTCACGGCGATGACGCCTTGGTTGTAACGGTCGATCTCGACCGGCGTCAGCGACACGGTGCTGCCGCTCGGGTCGACGACCCATACCGCCGGTTTGCCGTCGATCTCGAAGAGTGCGCCCCAGGGCAGAAGGAAGACCTTGCGCTGCTTCGTGGGGCCCACGCCGTTGACGACCGAGCCCAGGGCCATCGCGGGCGGTGTTTCGCGCAGCCCGACCTTGACCGTGATGGTCATCGTGCTGGGGTTGACCGCCGGCGAGATCTCGCGCACGTCGCCGGTGGTGGCGACGGCGGGGTCGTGCTCCAGCGAGATGGCGAGACCCTTGTCCGCGACGATGTTGGCCAGTGCCCATTCGTGGACGTTGAACACCGCATCGCGGGGGCCGTCGCGTGCCACGGTGTAGACCGACTGCGCCTGTGCCACCACTTGGCCTGCTTCGGCGGCGCGTGCGGTGACGATGCCGTCGGCGTCGGCGCGCAACGCCGTGTAGGAAAGCTGGTCCTCAGCCGACGCGAGCTGGGCGCGTGCCTGCTCCATCTGAGCCCGGGCCGACCGCAGGGCGGCCTCGGCCTGGTCGTAGTCGCGGCGCGTGGTGTTGCCGGTGGTGAGCAGGTTCTTCTGGCGTTCGAAGCTCGCGGTCGTCTGGCGGAGCTGGGCTTCCGCCGATTGCATGCCGGCCTTGGCCGACTCGAGTTCGGCTTCCTGCTCGACGGGGTCGAGGCGCGCCAGTACCTGGTCGCGGACGACCGGATCGCCGACATTGACCAGGCGCTCGCTGATCTTGCCGCTGATCCTGAAGGAAAGCTCGGTCTCGACCTGGGCCGCGATGATGCCGGTGAGGGTGATGGCGGGTGCAAAGTCGACGAGTTCGGCGGGGACGGCCTTGACACGCGTGAGCGGTGGCGGTGTGGCCGCGTCCTCCTTGCAGCCGGCGAGCAGGCCGAAAATGGCGAGGCAGGCACACAGCAAGACCGGCCGGTGCCGGCGACGAAAAAAATGTAGCGGAATCTGCAGCCCCCTTTCTTGAATGATAACAGGTTCCACAATTGAAGCCGAGCGCGGTCATCCACATAATGTCACCGTGCCATTGATCGAACGTCTGAGCTTCATCGGGCTCGAATATGCCTTCGAGCCGGAGAAGGCCTACGGCATGTCCCGCGGCGGCGGGTTTCGCCGGCAGGGTGGCCTGATCGAGGTCGAGACCGACGCCGGCGTGCGCGGCATCGGCGAGGCCTTCGGAAATCCCTTCGTCACGCGCGAGTATTTCCGCATGGTCGAGCCGCTGTTCCGCGGCCGCAGCGTGTTCGATTTCGACCATGTCGAGGCACGCATCCGCAACGCCATGTATCACTTGGGTGTCGGCAACCAGCTCACCGCCTGCCTGGCGGGCATCAATGTCGCTCTCTACGACGCCATCGCGCGCGGCTTCGGCGTGCGCGTCTGCGACCTGATCGGGGGCTGCGGCACGACACGGATTCCGGCCTATGCCTCGACGGGCTTCTTCTCCGACGATCCCGACCGGCAGCTCGGCCACATGCTGGCCGAGGCGGTGGACCATCCCTTCGCCGGCGCCAAGATCAAGATCGGCCGGGGCATCAGGAGCGACCTCGAGCGGGTGCGCGAGGCGCGTGTAACGCTGGGCCCGGACAAGCTCCTGATCGTCGATATCAACGGTGCCTACACGGCCGACGTGGCGCTGGAATGCGCGCGCGCCATCGAGCCGTTCGGCATCCACTGGATCGAGGAGCCGCTGCCGCCCGGCGATCTGCGAGGGTACGCCGAACTCAGGGCGCGCTCGCCGATCGCGATCGCCGCGGGCGAGGCCCACCACACCGTGCGCGACTTCCACGCCCTGATCGAGGGCCGCTGCCTCGACATCGTGCAACCCTCGATTCCGGGCACCGGCGGTCTCACCGAGGCCCGGCGTATCGCCACCCTCGCCGCGGCGGCCAACCTGCGCGTGGCGCCGCACGTCTGGGGCGGGGCGGTCGGGCTGGCGACGGCCTGCCATTTCATCGCCGCGATGCCCGCCTCGCCGCACACCGATCACCCGCCCCATCCCGCGATGCTCGAATACGACATGAGCGACAACCGGCTGCGCACCGGATTGTTGAAGACTCCGCTCAGGCTCGAGGCCGGGCACGTTCTGCTGCCGGACGGGCCGGGCCTCGGCATCGACCTCGATCCTGCCGCCGTCGACCGCTACCGGGTGTGCTGATTGGTACCTGTCGTCCTATGCGGGGAAGTGCGGTCAGGCTACCTCCTTTGGGTGGCCTTCCGGTGTGATTGCGGGCCTTGCCAATGGTGTGCTGCGTCGCGACGACTGACGGCACCGCCCGGTCGATGTAAGATGGTGGGCTTCATCCGTCCCTTTGAAGGATCGAACAATGACCATCGCCAAGTGTGTCGCTCTCGCCGCCGTTGCTTTGGCGTTGCCGTCCGCCGTCCTGGCACAGGACGCCGAGGTCAAGTTCTGGCTCAAGAGTGCACCCAACAACATCCAGGGCTGCATCGCGGCCGATCCGCAGTTCACCCGTGAGCATACATTCACGCTGAAGGGCGGCCAGGCGGAGGTGAGCATGCCAGGCAACATCCACGTCAAGCTGAAGCTTGCCCAGCCCAACATCTACGCCGGCGACTTCGTCCTCGGGCGCCTAAATTTGCATATGGTTGCCGATCTGGCGGCGACGCCCAAGACTCTGACGGTCACGGAAAAGAGCCTTGGCTGCAAGTGGTCGGCCATCAAGCAATAGTCGGCCGGTAAAGATCGATCCGCAGCCACACGATGGCATCGCAGGCGACATGACGGCGCGACGGCTGTCGATTCCTTTCAGCGCCACCATTCTGATCCTGATGGCATTGGTTCTGGCGCCGCTCAGCACGGCGCTGCTGTGGCTCGGCTGGCGATCCGTCGATACCCTGGAGCAACGCAGCGCCGACGAGCGGGTGACGGAACTCGAGAAAGCGGTCGAGCGGTTCCTGACCGACGGCCTGCGGGTCATGATCTATGTCGGCCTGACCCTGGCCGATTCGCCGAGCTTCGCTGCCCATGAGGGACCGGCCGCCGATGACGAACGCCGCCGCCAGCTCGTCGCCATGCTGGGGCGCCATCCCGCTGTCGCCGCGGCGTTCGTGGGCTATGCCGATGGACACTTCGTCTTTGCCGGGCGCCCGGAGTCCTTTTCGCCCACTGAGCGCTCCGACTTCGACCTGGCGGACCGCGACGCCATCATCATGCGCGTGGTTGACGGCGAGGGGCCGGCGCGTCGCGCAATCTCGTGGCTGCAGGCGACCGGCGGAACCCGGGGACGAGAGCTCGTCCAGCCCACCGACTACGATCCACGGACCCGGCCCTGGTATGTCGAGGCCGGGAAGGTGCGCGGTCCGGCGCTCACCGCGCCCTATCACTTTGCATGGTCGAAGCACGCGGGCATTTCGGCCGGTGTGCCGTTGCTCGGCGGCGGGGGCGTGATCGGCTTCGACTACACGCTAGATACGCTGTCGCAACTGATCACGACCTACAAGATCACGCCCAACGCGATCATCATGGTCGGCCATGGCGCGGGCTCGGTCGAAGTCGAGTCCGAGGGATGCATCGACACCGCGCCCGGCTGCCTGCCCGGCGATGCCGAGGTGCGCGTGGCGCTCAAGGGTGTGATTAGCGAGGCGATCGACGATGACCGTCAGGTCGATCGCCGGATCAGCGTCGGAGACCGACTCTACCGGGTGATCGTGCGCCGCGTCCCGGAGGCTCTCGGGCAGCGCTTCGTGGTCGCCGCCGCCGTTCCCATCGTCGAGCTCGCCGCCAATTCGCGCGGGCTGCTGCAGCGCGCGGCCGCGGCCGCGGCCATCGCCGTCGCCTTCGCCATCCTGGGGGCGCTCGTGGCCTCGCTGCTGGTGTCGCGATCGATGGCACGCATCGCCGCCAAGACTGAGCGTATCCGCCATCTCGACTTCTCCGACCGTGTGCCGGTGCAAAGCCGTATCAGCGAGGTCGCCCGGCTATCCGATGCGGTCGAACGGATGCGCGAAGGTCTCGAGGTGTTCGGCCGCTACGTCTCGAAGGACCTGGTTCACCAGATCATGCGCTCGCCGGAGAGCAGCGGCGTCGGCGGCACGCGCCGCGAGGTCACGGTGATGTTCACCGACATCGAGGGCTTCTCGCTGCTGAGCGAGACGATGGAACCCGAGCTCCTGACGAGCCGGCTGTCGCGCTACTTCGAAGTGCTGGGTGCGGCCATTTCGGCCAACCGCGGCACGATCGACAAGTATATCGGCGACAGCATCATGGCGTTCTGGAACGCCCCCGAGCCGGATCCCGATCACATCGCCAATGCCTGCCGCGCAGCCCTGCAGGCCGCGGCCGCCGGCCACCGGCTTTCCGAGAAATGGCGGCAGCTCGGCCGGCCGGGCTTTCGCACCCGCTTCGGCCTGCATACCGGACCGGCCGTGGTCGGCAACGTCGGTGCGCGCGAACGCATCAACTACACACTGGTCGGCGCCGTGGCGAACCAGGCGTCGCGGCTCGAGGGGCTGAACAAGGTCTATGGCACGGAGGTGCTGGCAAGCGGCGAGGTGGCCACCGTCACCGCCGACCGCTTCGTTTGGCGCCACATCGACCGCATCGTGGCCGTCGGCACGACCGAAGCGCACGACATACACGAACCCCTCTGCGAAATCGATGGCGCGACCGCTTACACCGAGCTGCTCGCCCACTGGCAGGCTGGACGCACCGCTTATGTCGAGGGCCGCTTCGAGACCGCAATCGCTTGCTTCAGTGCCGTCGCGGCCATCCGCCCGGAGGACGGCCCGAGCCGCGTCTTCATCGAGCGCTGCACCGGGTTTTTCCGTGCCGGCACGCCCGACGGTTGGGACGGCACCTGGCGCCTCGACGCGAAATGAGTCCTCAGGAACGCCCCATCAGTGCGCGCACGTGCGCGACGGCCGACTCGGCCAGGGCGTCGAGGTCGTAGCCGCCCTCGAGGACCGAGACGATGCGTCCTTCGGCGTGCCGGTCGGCGATCGCCAGAAGTTCCTCCGTCAACCACGCGAAATCCGCGGTCTCGACGTTCAACTGCGCCAGCGGATCGCGGCGGTGGGCATCGAAGCCTGCCGACACGATCAGAAGCTCCGGCGCGAACAGGTCGAGCGCCGGCAGGATGCGATCGCCCCAAGCGGCGCGGAACTCCGCACTGCCGCTGCCGGCAGCGAGCGGTACGTTGACCACGTTTCCCGCCACCCCACGCTCGCGCGCTGACCCGGTGCCGGGATAGAGCGGCGACTGGTGGGACGAGGCGTAGAACAACCGCGGATCTGGCTCGACGATGGCCTGGGTTCCCTGGCCGTGATGGACGTCGAAATCGACGATCGCCACGCGGTCGAGGCCATAGGCCGCCTGGGCATGCAAGGCGCCCACGGCAACGTTGTTGAACAGGCAGAAGCCGCCAGGAACGCCCGGCAGGGCATGGTGTCCGGGCGGACGCACCGCGGCGAAGACGGTTTGCGCGGCGTCGCGCATCACCGCATCGACGCCGGCGACCACGGCGCCGGCGGCGTGATGTGCCGCCTCGGCGCTGTCGGCGCTCATGAGGGTGTCGGCGTCGATCTGAACCAGTTCGCCGGGGGGCGGGCGGACGCCCAGGATCGCCTCGACATACTCCCGCGGGTGCATGCGCGTGAGCTGTTCGAGGGTGGCGGCGGGCGCCACGACGGAGACGAGGTGGGCAATGGCCGCATCGTCGAGCGCGGCCAGCACCGCGCGCAGCCGATCGGGCCGTTCGGGGTGGTAATCGCCGGTGTCATGGGCCAGAAACGACGGGTGGCTGATGAGGAACGACGTCATGTATTCCCTCTAGCGCGGCGGGCTTCGCCGGGATAGGGCATCCGATCCGTCGCTTGAGCCGCCTTGCGATGCGGCGATAAGATGCCGGCGCCTCTGGGGGATTTCGTCAAATGTTGCGTTCGATTGTCGTCGCCGTGCTGTCGCTGCTCGCCGGAAGCGCGCTGGCCGTGGATACCACCTTCCTGCTGGTCAATTCGACGAGTTCTCCGATCAGCGAGATGTCGATCTCCCAATCCCAGCTGGGAATGTGGAGCCCCAACGTTCTCCGTCCGCCGATCATCAAGGTTGGCGAGTCCCGGCAGGTGGTGATCCCGGCGTCGCAACTCGTATGCATGGTGGATATCAAGCTCAGCTTCGCCGATGGCGCCGCGCCGGCGATCTGGCAATACCTGAATTTGTGCAATCTCAGGAAGCTTCAGGTCTTCTACGACCGCTACAGCGGTGTCACGACCGCCAAGTACAACGAATGAACCGGTGAGCCCAGACAGCTAGGAACAGCTCACGCGGCTGCCGTGAGACGCGCGCCTGGCAACGCAATGGGCCCGTCTACGATCGCATGTCGCGGCTTGCGAAACTGCAACCGCACGCGGGTGCCTCCTCCAGCGCGGGACAAGATGTCGATGCTGCCGCCAAGCTGGGCCGCGAGCCCGCGCATCAAGTTGACACCCAGCCCCTGCTTTTGGCCTGGCGCGGTACCGTCCTCGCCGATGCCCGAACCGTTGTCGTCGATGGTGACCACGATGTCACCGTTGCTGAGTTCGGTCGTGATGCGAATCTCGGGCGCCATGGTGTTGGCGAACGCATGACTGAAGGCGTTCGATACGGCTTCGGTGACGATCAGCCCGACGGGAATCGCCGTATCCGGTCCGACCGCCATTACCAGGGCCTGCACGCGGCACCGAACCATGGGCTTGTCCTGCAGGCTGCGCCGCGCCGACAAATGGTCGACCAAGTCGGAGATGTAGGCCTGGAAGTCGACCGAGGACCAGTCTGACCGTTCGTATAGATGCTGATGCAGAATCGACAACGCCAGCACCCGATTCCTTGCGTCGCCGAACAGGCGCAGGATGCGGGGCGAGCGGATCTTGTCGGCCTGCAGGTTGAGCAGGCTCAGGATCATCTGCAGATTGTTCTTAACCCGGTGGTGGATTTCGCAGAGCATGTGCTCGCGCTGTTCGAGGCTCGCCTGCAGGGCGCTCTCTCGCACGCTGATCGCTGCTCCCAGGGCGAAGACGTCGTGGGCCTCCATCTCCGGCGTCGTCGGGCCGACGGGCCGGGGTGGGGCGAAGTTTCCCCGGGCGATTGCCGCGGCCGCCGCCTGGATCGGCTTCAAGGGACGCAGGCACCAACGCTCGGCGGCGACCCACAGCATGCCAAGGCCTGCCAGCGATGACAGCGCGATCAGGCCGATATCGGTCCCCAGTCCGAAGGGTGCGGACGCCGCTTGGGGCATTGCCGAGGCCAGGACGAATTTCTGCCAAGCATAGAGTACGGCCAGCGCGACGGCAGGCGTCAGGGCCAGGGCCAGAATCACGAGCAACCTCGCGTTCAGCGTCAGGCTTCGCATCATCCGGTGCCTGGACGTCGGGCGACGTCCGGCGCCGGAGTCACACCACCACCGAATTCAGAGCGTGGGCCATTGCTGTCTTCAGCATCTCCGGGTTGAAGGGCTTGGTGATGATGAAAGCCGGCTCCAGCCCGTGCCCGGTCAGGAGTCGCTCGGGAAAGCCGGTCACGAAAATGACGGGTGCGGACACCGCCTTCAGGATCTCGCGAACGGCGGCAATGCCGCTGTCGCCGTCCCGGAGCTGAATGTCGGCGAGCACCAGATGGGGTAGGTGCTTCTTGGCGAGGTCGATGGCGGCTTTCTCGGTGGGGGCGATACCCACGACCTGATGGCCGGCGTTGCGAACGATCTTGGCGACATCGAGCGCGATCACCGCCTCGTCTTCGATGACGAGCACCCGCACCGAGGCGACCCGCTCCAGTTCGTCGCGCGCCCGCTTGAGATCGGCCTCAGCCTCGTCGACGTCGATTCCCAGGATGCGTGCCACGTCGTCGATCGGAAACCCCTCGAGGACCGTGAGCAAAAGAACCTGGCGCTGCCGCTGCGGAATATCGGACAGGTGGGTCTTGAGCCTCGCCGGCGCATCGGTTGCCCCTGCGGGGCTCTCTTGCTCGAGGGTGCCGAATGGCTGTTGAAGCGTGTGAAAGAGGGTGAAGATATCGGCCGCTGTCGTGGCTTTGGAGTTCAGGAGGTCGGGCTGCTGAACCAGGACTTCGGCGCACATCCGGACCCACTGATCGCCATGCAGCTGGCTGCCGGTCAGCGCGCGCGCATAGCGGCGCAGGTACGGCAGCGTTGCAGCCGCTTCCTCCCTCAATCCGTTCATTTCCATCCTTTCATTGGGCGGTGCAGCATAGAACTCGCGATACGCCAAGACCACCAGCCTTCTACGCGACGTGGGCTGAAGACTTCGCCCTCAGCGGCGCCGGAGCACGTGGGCGACAGTGCTGACGAGAAAGAGCACGAGGAACACGAAGAAGCAGACCTGCGCGAAGCCCGCCGCGGTCGACGCGATGCCGCCGAAGCCGAACAAGGCGGCGAGCAGCGCAATGACCAAGAACGTAAGCGCCCAATTCAGCATACGAGTCTCCCGCCAAAAGTATTCAGAAGCAACGCGCCATGTGCCGGAAAGTTCCCTCGATCAGCGCAAAAGGGCCCGCCTGCGCGAGCCCTTATCTCGGGATCAGAGGATTGCCTGCCTACGACGTCCTGGTCTGAGGGCTGATGATGTTGCCGTTGCGGTCGATGCGGTTTCCCTGAGAGCCGCAGGAAGCCGAATTCGTCGCGGAAGGCGACTTTGCCGACGGGGCCGGACGCGCAGGAATTCGCTGTCTTTCGCCGCCTGGTCATTGGAATTCGGTCGAATGATCACCATGTTCAATGACGGGAGTAACCTTGAATGGCAGCACCTTCGCTTGCCGCAGAGCGCCCGCCCTTCAAGGATGATCTGGTGGCGCTGCTGCCCGACCTGCGGGCGTTCAGCCGCTTCCTCTGCCGTGAGCGCGTCGCGGCCGACGAGTTGGTGCAGAACACCGCCGTCGTGGCACTTGCCAAGCAGGCGCAGTTCGAGCTTGGCACCAACCTCAAGGCTTGGCTGTTCACGATCGCGCGGTCGCAGTTCTACTCCAGCCTGCGCTCGGCTCGGCGTTTCTCCGCGGCCGTCGGTTCGGGCGAGACGGAGAATGTCGCCGGCATCGACCACGCCGATCGATCATCCGACCTGATCGACCTGTCCAAGGCGCTGTGGCGCCTCAATCCCGAATATCGCGAGGCGCTGATGCTGGTCGGGGCCTGCGGCTTCTCCTACGAAGAGGCGTCGGCGATTTGCGCCTGCGGGCTCGGTACCATGAAGGCGCGGGTTTCGCGGGCGCGCAGACGGCTTGCCGAAGCCCTGGCGTGACGCAGGGCCCCGAGCTTCTGGTGGAAAATCCTAAGCAATTTCAAGCTTCTGCTGTTTGTTTGCATTGGCCGGCAACCAAAGCAGCCTGAGAGGTGTTCCCATAGCAGAGAGACCAATCCGGACAATCGGGAGAGATGCATGGCCATAGTCCAGACGATGACCGGCGACTTCCACGTCGACCTAAAGGCCTTGTTGCCCCGCCTGCGAGTCTACGCTCTGTCGTTGACCCGCGACCGCGATCGCGCCGACGACCTCGTCCAGGAAACGGTCGTAAAGGCGCTGGCCGGGCGACAGTCATTCCGACCGGGCACCAATTTCGGGGCCTGGCTCTTCCGCATTCAGCGCAACGAGTTCGTATCGGGCCTGCGCCGCGCCCGGCCCACCGTGAACCTGGACGACGTCATCTCGAACACGCTGTCGCATCCGCCTCACCAGGAAAGCGGTCTGATCATGCGGGAGTTCCTTGGTGCCTTCCATCGGCTCGCCCATGGCCAGCGGGAGGCTTTGCTGCTTGCGGTGCTCGAGGGCTATCCCTATGCCCGGATTGCCGAGCATTGCGGCGTTTCGGTCGGCACGATCAAGAGCCGGATCTCGCGCGCCCGCATGTCGCTTGAGACATTTCTTGCCGGCGAAGACAGTGTTGTCGGCGATCCGACCAGCACGCCCACCGGTTCTGTGGCGCCCGCCCCGGTGGCGCTCGCCGTGTGATGCGTCATGCGGTCGGATCCAGGGGCGTCCATCATGGTTAAGGGAAAGCGGCCATTCGATCATTGGCTGCACAAGCAGCTTCACGAACTATACGACTCCATCACGAAGGAGCCGCTGCCCGACGACCTTGTGAAGCTGATCGACAACGACGCCAGGCCCGCCCTGAAACCGGCTCCGGCCAGGTGCCAGTCCTGCGCGTTGACCTGAAGAGTAACGCTAGGGATCGCGGGCCGGCAGGGCGGTGCGGCGACTTCGCAGTATTGTCGTTCGCTGGTTGATTCACAGGCGCTTGTCGATTTTGTCGGGGACTTCGTTTAGTCGTGCGACCACCGGGAACCCTCCAGTCAACGCAACGTTGATGTCTTACAATTCAATTGGGAGATTTCTATGTCGGCACTCAAGTTGATGGCACTCGTGGCCATTCTATTCGGCGCGACGGCCTGTGGCGATACCTGGGGCCAGCGTGCGGTCACCGGCGGCGCGATCGGTGCCGGCGGCGGTGCAGTGGTTGGCGCGACGACGGGCTTGGGCGTTCTGCCCGGCGCGCTGATCGGCGGTGCAGTCGGTGCCGGCGTCGGCGCGGCGACCACGCCAGAATACAGCAACTAGACTGTCGTTCCCGGTTCGAGTCCGAGAAGGCGCTGCCCGGCCGAAAGGCGGGCAGCGCCTTTTCCTTGTCCAGTCGCAGGTTTCTGCCACCACCGATATCGTTGGACTTTGCTCGAGCTAGGGCGCACCCAAGGGGTGGTCCAACACTCCCTGCGGAAGGGCGGTGGCTGCAATTACAAATACCAATCCCTTTGCGGGTATCCAGGACGGACACACGCTGGCCGAGGCCATCGTGGACACCATCCGTGAGTCGTTGCTGGTCCTCGACAAGGGCCTCAGCGTTGTCGCCGCGAGCCGCTCGTTCTATCGGACCTTCGGACTCGAGCCGCATGAGGTCGAGCGTCGCAGGGTCTACGACCTTGGCGGCGGCCAGTGGAACATTCCGGAGCTGCGCGTGCTGCTGGAGACGGTCCTGCCGCAGCAGACCGTGATGGAGGCCTATGAGGTCGAACGGGAATTTTCCGGTATCGGACGCCGCTCGATGCTCCTGAATGCCCGCACGGTGTTCGAGGCAGGCGGTGCCAGTACCTTCATTTTGTTGGCAATCGAAGATGTCACCGAGCGGCGCGCGGTCGAGCGGAAGTTGGCCGAACTGGCGGAGGAGAAGGAAATGCTTCTGATGGAGGTGCCGCACCGCGTTTCGAACAGCCTTCAGATCATCGCCAGCATCCTTTCCCTCAAGGCGCAGACCGTACAGTCGGAAGAGATCCGACAGCACCTTCAGGATGCACATCGGCGCGTGTTGTCCGTTGCGACTGTGCAGCGGCAGCTGCAGATTTCCAAGAATCTCGAACGGATCGAGATGGCCCCCTATCTGGCCCGTCTGTGCGAGGCCTTGGCGGCGTCGATGATTGCCGAAGGTCGGCCGGTGACGCTCAAGGTCAAGGCTCAGGACGGCACTGTCTCTTCCAACGAAGCGGTCAGCATCGGTCTCATCGTTACCGAGCTCGCGATCAACGCGCTCAAGCATGCCTTCGTCGATGGCAGGACGGGCGGCATGATCGCGGTCGGCTACGAAGCGGCGCCGTCGGGTTGGAGGCTCGAGGTTTCCGACGACGGGGTCGGCCTGCCCGACGAGGTCGGTCCGGGCCTGGGCACCAGCATCGTCGAGGCTCTTGCCCGGCAGCTCGACGCTGTTGTGAATGTCTCGGGAACGTCGCAAGGCACGACGGTTTCGATCACCCATGGAACGATCGGCGCGCGGCTGCCCGCGGCCGCCTGACGCGGCACACGTCCATGTCCCTCTATTTTCCGAATGAAAGTCGCTACTACGATGCCGCCCTGCACGCCGTGCGCTTCTGGGGACGCGACGGTGCGATGGAGGCGTCGTTCTTCGTGGATTGAAGATGCCTTGAAGCAAATCCAGCCTGGAACAGGCGTCGATGAAGCGGGCCTCCTGAGTGCCTTTGACCTCAATCGCGAACGGATTCACGCGATCGCCGCCAAGGTGTACGGCCGGGGCCGCAAGGGCTCGTACGACCTGCGGCCCGCCGGCTTTTGAAAGCTTCCGACCCTACCCCTCGAACCAGTCGAGGATCGCCGCATTTTCGTCGCGGGGATAGGTATGCGAGAGATCGGCGATCTCGCGATAGATCACTTCGGCGCCGGCCTGCTCAAGGGTGAGCTGGGCGCTCCGGGCGATTTCAGGCGGGAACATCCAGTCCTGGGCACCATGCACGATATGGACCGGCAATCCGCGCACGCGGCCGGGGTCGGTAAAGCCCATCATCATCGGATGGAAAGCTGCGGCAACCGGCGCCAGGTGCGTGAAGCGGCAGTCGCCGCGCAGGCCAAGAACATAGGTGAAGGTGCCGCCGTCGCTCATCCCGGTGAGAAGCCGCCGGGCCGGATCGATATTCCATTGGTCGGCGACCTCCTCGACCATGCGGTCGATGTTCGGTCCGTCCACCTCGGGCTCCATCAGCGACCAGGTCGAGCCGCTCGCGGTCGGCGCGATCACGATCAGGCCGCGTGTGCGCGCCTCCCGCACCCAGTTCCACAGAAAGGCGCCGCCATTGCCGCTGCCGCCGTGCATCGCCACGACCAGCGGCCAGGCGCGCGCGGCGTCGTAGGTTTCCGGCACGTAGAGCGAGAAGGCGCCGCGCGTTCCGGCGGGCCCGCTTGCATGCATGAAGCCCACGCCCTCGCGCGTCGGGTCGATGCCGGCGAGGCGATCGACCAAGGCGCTGTTGCCGCGCCCCGTCGGCTCCAGGAAGAAGTGGCTGACGGGCTTCAGATGCGCCGCCATGGGATAGAGCGCCTCGCAGGCGCGCGCGTAGCCGCGCAATGCCCGGTGAGCGGCGATGACGGGTTGCGGCTCTCCAGGTGCAGCAAGCAGGCCGGCGACGGCCTTGCCGGCGAAGTCCGCTGCGCGTTCGAGATGATCGCGCACCGGCGCCAGCCTGCCCGGCCAGTCGAGCGCGCGCGAGGCGGCAAGGGCCGGCGCCAGATCGTCGTTGCGGCCGGCGAGGGCGTCGATGAGCTGCGGCAACGCGTGCGGCGAGAGATGACGGCTGGCGAACTCGATGGCGTGCAGCGCGCGCAACGTGGCAGGCACCAGCGCGGAGATGGCGTCGATGGCAGGCTCGTTCGCCGGCTCGCCCATCAGTCCTTCAGCACGGCCGGCTCGAGGGGCGTCCGGCCGCGGATCATGTCCGACGCCTTCTCGGCGATCATCAGCACCGAGGCGTTGAGATTGGCCGAGGGCATGGTCGGCATGATCGAGGCGTCGACCACGCGCAGGCCTTCGAGGCCGCGTACGCGAAGCTGGTCGTCGACCACCGCGGTGGGGTCGCTATCCGGCGCCATGCGGCAACTGCCCATGAGATGGAAGGTCGTGGTGCCGCGCTGCTTGGCGGCGGCGAGCAAATCGTCATCGGACTGCTTCTCAGCGCCGGGAAATTCCTCGCGATCGTAGTACTTACTGAGCGCCTGCGAGCCCAGCAGGCGGCGGGCGAGCTTCATGCCGGCCAGCAGCACGCGTCGGTCGCTTTCGATGGCAAGGTAGTTCGGCTGGATGACCGGCGCCTCGAACGGATCGGCCGAGCAGGCCCGGACGTAGCCGGTGCTGTCGGGCCGCTGCTGCCAGGAGGCGATCGTCATGCCGGGGAAGTCGTCGAGCGTCGATTGCACGCCTTCCTTGTAGCTGGCCGGTGTGAAGGTGAGCTGCAGATCGTAGTTGTCGACGCGCTCGTCGGACTTCCAGAACACGTAGATGAGGGTCGGGTTGAGGGCCAGGATGCCGCGGCGCGTGGCCGCGTACTTCAACACTTCGCCCACCAGCCTGAGCCCGTGCGAGCGCTCGTTGATGCTCATGGCGCCCTTCACGCGGGCGACGAAGCGCGGTGCGTAATGGTCGCGCAGGTTCTCGCCGACGCCCGGCAAGGCATGCTTCACCGCGATGCCGAGCGACTGCAGCAGCGGTGCCGGACCGATACCGGAGATCTGCAGCAGTTGCGGGCTGTTCACCGTGCCGCCGCACAGGATCACCTCCCTGTTGGCGCGGACCTCGATCTGCTTGCCGCCCCGGCCGCCCTTGCGATAGCGCACGCCTGTCGTACGCTTGCCCTCGAGTACGATCTCCGTCGCCTGGGCGTGGGTGCGCACGGTGAGGTTCGGCCGCTTCATCGCCGGATGCAGGAAAGCCCGCGCCGCGCTCACCCGGCGGCCGTTGCGGATCACGCGCTGCACGTAGCTGACGCCCGCCTGCATCGTGCCGTTGTAGTCGCGGTTGCGCGGTATGCCCATCTGCACCGCGCCCTCGATGAAGGCCTCGCACAAGGGATCGCGCCAATCGAGGTCGGTGATCGGCAGGTCACCCTCGTGGCCGCGGAAGGTCTCGTCGATGGCGTCAGGTGCATCGGCGATGCGCTGCTCGGTGCGGCGAAAGTAGGGGAGCACGTCGGCATAGCCCCAGCCGTGGTTGCCGCGTTGCGCCCAGCCATCGAAGTCGAGCCGCTGGCCGCGGTTGTAGATGTGGCCGTTGATCGAGCTCGAGCCGCCCAGCGTCTTGCCGCGGGGCGCGGCGATCCGCCGGCCGCCGGTCCATTCGCTGGGTTCAGACGTGTAGAGCCAGTTCACTCGTGGATTGACCAGCGTGTACATGAAGCCGGCGGGGATATGGATGAAGGGATGCCAGTCCGACGGCCCGGCCTCGAGGACGCAGATCGTGACGTTAGGGTCCTCGCTCAGCCGGCTGGCGAGCACGCTCCCGGCTGAGCCGGCGCCCACGATCACATAGTCGAAACTGTCCATTCCTGCACTTCTCCCGAGGTCCACGGCTTAGCGCGACCGGCGGTCGCTCGGCAATCGTCCGGGACCGTGTGGACGATAGTGCCGCGGCACGGCATCGTTGGCATCGATGAACACGCCGCCGCTCAAGCTGCTGCTTTCCCGACAAGCGCTCCGCACCTGGGGGCCGCGCATCGAGGCTGCCGTTCCGTCAGGCGGCCTCGGCTTCGTGACGGCGGAGGAGGCGGTCGCGGGTGACGGGCCCTGCGACGCCGATTTCGCCTTCATGACCCGCGAGGTGACGGGGAAGTCGAGCAAGAACAGCCAGACGCCCGAGCTGCGCGACTTCGAGATCGTGCTGCGCCGGTCGCCCAAGCTGCGCTGGCTGCAAATCCATCCGGCCGGGGCGGAGCGGCCCATCTATCGCGAGCTGCGCGACCGCGGCGTGAAAGTCACGACCGCGTCGGGGGCAACGGCGGTGACCGTCTCCCATAGCGCGCTGGGCGCCGTGATCGCCCTCAACCGGCGCTTTCCATTGCTGGCCGATGCGCAGCGGCGTCATGCCTGGGAGCCCCGACTCGGCGAGCGTGCGCCGCGGGATCTCGCGGGCCAATGCGCCGTGATCGTGGGTCTGGGCCCGATCGGCCGCAACATTGCGGCTCTTCTGAAGATGCTGGGGATGAAGGTGATCGGCGCCCGCCGCAGCCCCGAACCGGTGGCGCCGTGCGACCGTACGGTCGCCTACGACCATCTTCACGATGTGCTGCCGGAAGCGGACTGGTTGATCCTATGCTGCCCGGCCTCGCCGCTCACGCGGGGCATCGCCAATACGGCGGCCTTCGCGGCGATGCCCGCCGGTGGCCATTTCGTTAATGTTGCGCGCGGCGAGATCGCCGTCGAACGCGATGTCATCGCGGCCCTCGCCAGCGGCCATCTCGCCGGCGCCTATCTCGACGTCTTCGAACGCGAGCCGCTCGATCCGGGGTCGCCGCTGTGGGACATGCCCAATGTCCTCGTCTCGCCGCATACCGCCAGCCATTCGCTGGGCCAGAACGAGGCGATTTTCGAAATCTTTCTCGACAATCTGGCGCGCTGGCGCGACAGCCGGAAACTGCGCAACGACGTCGACGACCTAGGCTGACGACCGGGCTGACTGGCTGAACAACATGCCGGCGCTCAGCGGCACCGCTCAGGTGCCCGCAGGTTGACGCATCGGACCCGTGACGCCAACCTAGCCGCACAGAGGGAAATGGACAGAACATGCAGATCGGCGTCATCGGCCTCGGACGAATGGGCGGCAATATCGTGCGACGGCTCACTCGGGCAGAGCATTCGTGCGCAGTCTACGACGCCAATCCCGCGGCGGGCGCCGCGCTGGCAGGCAAGGGCGTCACTGTCGCGGCCTCGGTGCCGGCACTCGTCGAGGCGCTGGGATCCGGTCCGCGCACGGTGTGGGTGATGCTGCCGGCAGGCAAGATCACCGAGGAAACCATCGCCGAGCTCGGTAGGCTGATGAAAGCCGGCGATACCATCATCGACGGCGGCAACACCAATTTCAAAGACGATGTCCGCCGTGCACGCGAGCTCGCACCCAAGGGCATAAGATATCTCGACATCGGCACGTCGGGCGGTGTCTGGGGCCTGGCGCGGGGTTACTGCCTGATGATCGGTGGCGATGCCGAGACCGTGACCCGCCTCGATCCGATCTTCGCCGCCCTGGCGCCCGGCCTCGGCGACATCGAACGCACGCAAGGCCGCGAAAAACTCGATCCGCGTGCCGAGCGCGGCTACATCCATGCTGGGCCGGTGGGGGCGGGGCATTTCGTCAAGATGATCCATAACGGCATCGAGTACGGCATGATGCAGGCCTTCGCCGAGGGCTTCGACATCATGCGCCACCGCGCCGACGACAAGCTGCCGGCCGATGAGCGCTACGACCTCAACCTGGGCGACATCGCCGAAGTATGGCGGCGCGGTAGCGTCGTGACCTCGTGGCTGCTCGACCTTACCGCCAGTGCACTGGCCAAGGACGCGCACTTGGAAAGCTTTTCCGGCCATGTCGAGGACAGCGGTGAGGGCCGCTGGACCATCGAGGCGGCCATCGAGGAGGCGGTGCCGGCAGACGTGTTGTCGGCGTCCCTGTTCGTGCGGTTCCGCTCGCGCCAGCAGCACACTTTCGCGGAAAAAGTTCTGTCGGCGATGCGGCTGGGATTCGGCGGCCACGTCGAAGCCCCTAAGAAATAGGAGTTTCCATGCGTGTAGGTGTCTTCTACTTCCCGACCGACTACGGCATCGATATCGCCGAACTCGCACGTGCCCTCGAGGAGCGCGGCTTCGACTCGCTGTTCGTGCCCGAGCACACCCATATTCCGCTCAGCCGCAAGACGCCTTTCCCCACCGGCGGCGAGCTGCCCAAGCGTTACTCGCACACCCACGATCCGTTCGTTGGCCTCGCCTTCGCGGCAGCGGCAACCAAGAAGCTCAAGATCGGCACCGGCATCCTGCTGGTGCCCCAGCACGAGCCGATCGCCACGGCCAAGGCCATCGCCTCGCTCGATCAGCTCTCCGGCGGCCGCTTCATCTTCGGCATCGGGGCCGGCTGGAACCAGGACGAGATGGAGAATCACGGCGTCGGTTACACCACTCGCTACAAGCAGATGCACGAGCATGTGCTGGCCATGAAGGCGCTGTGGACCGAAGAGGCGGGGTCCTTCCACGGTGAATTCGTGAATTTCGATCCGGCATGGTCGTGGCCCAAGCCGGCCCAGCGGCCGCATCCGCCGATCCTGCTGGGCGGCGAAACCGACCACACGCTGAAGCGTGTGGTCGAATACTGCGATGGCTGGTTCCCGCGCCCGCGCTCCGGCTTCGAGGCGTCTACCGCCGTCGATCGCCTGAAGCGTATGGCGGAGTCGGTGAAGCGTGATCCCTCGACGCTCACGATCACGGTATTCGGCGCGCCGCCGGAAGCCGCTGCCCTGGCTGCTTACGAGAAGGCCGGGATTCCCAACGCACTGCTGGCGATCCCCGATCTCAGCCGTGACGAGATACTGCGCCATCTCGATACGATCGCGCCGCTTGCAAAGGCGCATGCATGAAGGTCGCCGTCGGCCTCGGTCTGATGGAGTTTCCGTTTGCCGGGGCGGGCGACTATTGGCGCTGGGTCGATCTCTGCGAGGCGGGCGGCGTCGATTCGCTGTGGCAGACCGACCGACTGGTGAGCCGCCAGCCGATCCTGGAATGCATGGCGACCATGGCGGCGCTGGCCGGCCGCACGCGCCGGATGCGCTTTGGTATGAACGTGGTCTCGCTGGCGCTGCGCGATCCGGTGTTGCTGGCAAAGCAGTGCGCCACGGTCGACGTGCTCTCGGAGGGCCGCCTGCTGCCGGCCTTCGGCATCGGCAGCCCGCTCGGACCGGAGTGGCAGGCGCTCGACATCGACACCAAGACGCGCGGCCGTCGCACCGATGAAAGCCTGGAGATCATCGCTCGCCTGTGGCGCGAGGAGAGCGTCGACTTCGCCGGCAAGCACTATCGCCTCTCGGGCGCCTCGATTTCGCCGAGGCCGGTGCAGCCCGACCTGCCGATGTGGATCGGCGGCTCGTCGGATGCCGCCGTCCGGCGAACGGCGCGCTACGGCACGGGTTGGCAGGGCGGAGCCGAAGGGCCGACCGAAGCGGGCCGGGTCGTCGTCGCCATCAAGCTGGCCCTGGTCGAGGCCGGTCGCTCGATCGATGAAGATCATTATGGCGCCGCCTTTCCGTTCTATTTCGGCAAGGCCACTGACGGCGTCGTTTCAGGCGCCATGGCCGCCTATGCCAAGCGCACCAACCGCGATCCCACGCGCTATTTCGCAATCGGCGACGAGACGGCGATCCTCGACAGGGTTGCCGAATACGTCGATGCCGGCGTCCAGAAGTTCATCCTGCGGCCCGTGGGCGATGGGGCCAGCGTGCTGGCCCAGACGCGGCAGCTCATCGAAAAAGTGTTGCCGCGGGTCGGCGCCAAATGGCCGAAGGCAGCCTAGAGGGAAGCGATGCATATCGGCGCGGCGATGTTCTTCACGGACTATTCCATGGCGCCTGGCGAGCTCGGCAAGGCGCTGGAGGAGCGCGGCTTCGAATCGCTGTGGGCGCCCGAGCATTCGCACATCCCGCTGTCGCGCAAATCGCCCTTTCCGAGCGGCGGTGACCTGCCGAAGAAATATTACGATGCCATGGACCCGTTCGTGTCGCTGACGGCGACCGCCGCGGTCACCAAGAACCTGAAGGTCGGCACCGGCATCTGCCTGGTCGCCCAGCGCGATCCCATCCAGACGTCCAAGCAGGTCTCGTCGATCGACCAGCTCTCCGGCGGGCGCTTCCTGTTCGGGGTCGGCAACGGCTGGAACAGCGACGAGATGGAAAATCACGGCACCGTCTTCGCGACCCGTCACAAGCTGGCACGTGAGCGCATCGAGGCGATGAAGGAGATCTGGACCAAGTCCAAGGCCGAGTATCACGGGGAGTTCGTCAACTTCGATCCGATGATGAGCTGGCCCAAGCCGGCGCAGAAGCCCTATCCGCCGATCATTGTCGGCGGCGCCTTTCCCTACGGCGCGCGTCGTGCCCTGCGCTACGGCGATGGCTGGATGCCGCACCGCGTGCGCACGACCTACGCCGATGTGAGCGCGCTGATCCCCAAGTTCCGCGAGATGGCGAAGGAAGCCGGCCGCGATCCCGCCTCGGTACCCGTCACCATCTGGGGCGCCAAGGAAGACGAGAGCCTGCTGAAGCGCGACCGCGACGACGGTGTGGAACGCATCATCGTCAGCCTCGATTCGGCCAAGGCCGACAAGATCCTTCCCGAACTCGACCGCTGGGCGAAGCTGCTGCGGGCTGTCGCCTAGAGGAGCGGCAGCACCTCTTTCTTGAACTGCTGCATCTCGCCCAGCATCGCCTCGACGGTGGTGCCGCCGAAGCCGAAGTCGAGGCTGCCGACGCCCATGTCGCGCAGCGCCCGCATGTCGGCGGCGATTTCCGCCGGCTTGCCCGAGAACAGACGACGCTCGCCGTCGCCGGCCTTGGGCGGGACCTTTTCGCCCAGCGCGGTGCAGCGGAAGGCAAGTCCCATGGCCTTGGGATCGCGCCCGGCCTCGGCCGTCATCTTGTGCAGGCGCGCGACCTGGGTCTTGAAGCGCGCCAGGCTGTCGAGCGGGTTGGCCGGGTTGGTGCCGATCGGATACCAGGCATCGCCGATGCCCGCGGTGCGACGCAGCGCCGGCCCGCTTTCGCCGCCGACCCAGATCGGCGGATTGGGCTTCTGCACCGGCTTGTGCGAGAAGTCGATATTGTCGAAGGAGACATACTCGCCGGCAAAGCGCGGCCTCTCCTTGGTACAGAGATCGATGAAGGCTTTGATATATTCGTCAGTGACCTTGCCGCGCTGGGCGAAATCGGGCGCGCCGATCGC
>JAUXWB010000469.1 GCA_030684475.1 Reyranella sp.
ACGATCGGACCGGCGCCGATGACGAGGATGCTCTTGATGTCTGTGCGCTTGGGCATGGGAACTCTACTTGCCCTTGCTCTTGTCGATCATGTCGACGAACCGGTCGAAGAGATAGTGGCTGTCCGTCGGGCCGGGCGACGCTTCGGGATGGTACTGGACCGAAAAGGCGGGCTTGTCGGTGCAGCGCAGGCCCTCGTTGGTGCCGTCGAACAGCGAGACGTGCGTGACCTCGACTCCCTCGGGCAGGGACTCGGGAACGACGCAGAAGCCATGGTTCTGCGATGTGATCTCGACCTTGCCCGTCGTGAGATCCTTGACCGGCTGATTGGCGCCGCGATGACCGCGGGCCATCTTGCGCGTCTTGCCGCCCAAGGTGAGCGCCAGGATCTGGTGGCCGAGGCAGATGCCGAACAACGGCACCTTCTTGTCGAGCACGGCCTGGATGGCGGGCACGCTGTAGCTGACGGTTGCCGCCGGATCGCCAGGGCCATTCGACAGGAACACGCCGTCGGGCTTGTGGCGCAGGATGTCCTCGCCGGTCGCCGTTGCCGGCACGACCGTGACCTTGCAGCCGGTGTTGGCGAGGCAACGCAGGATGTTGCGCTTGGCGCCGTAGTCGACGGCAACGACGTGATACTTGGGCTTGGCAAGCTTGCCGTAGCCCTTGCCCAGCGCCCACTTGGTCTCGTCCCAGCCGTAGAGCTGCTTGGTCGTCACCTCGATGGCGAGGTCCATGCCGTCGAGCCCGGGCCAGTCCTGGGCGACCTTGCGCAGCTTGGGAATGTCGAACTTGCCGTCGGGCGCATGAACCACGACGCCGTTCGGCGCACCGCCGTCGCGGATCCGCCGCGTGATGGCGCGAGTGTCGACACCGCATACACCGGGCAGATTGTGGCTCCTGAGCCAGTCGTCGAGCGGCTTGGCCGCCCGCCAGTTCGCGGGCTCGGTGATGTCGCCGCGCAACACGACCCCACGCGCGGCCGGGGTCAGGCTCTCGATGTCCTCGAGATTGGTTCCCACGTTGCCGATATGCGGAAAGGTGAAGGTGATGATCTGCCCCGCATAGGAGGGATCCGTGATGATCTCCTGGTAGCCGGTCATCGAGGTATTGAAACAGACCTCGCCGACTGCGTGGCCGGTGGCGCCTACACCCTTGCCCCAAAAGACCGTGCCGTCGGCCAGCACGAGGGCGGCCGTGGCCCAACGCGGCGCGGCGTCAGTCGCGCCGGCGGTCTTTGCTGAAGTCATGACAAATTAGTCCGTTCGTGCGGCCCGCCCGGTCTCGCCCCTAACCCGGTATAGGCGAGGCGACCTGCGAGCCGCGCGGGTTGTAACCAAGCGGTCGCATAGGGTCAAGGCGCCGGTTGCGGCTAATTCACAAGCTATTTCAATAACTTATTTGCTTTGCCAACAGCGACCAAGGCGATTAGTTTCCGCCGCTTAGCCATTGGGATACCAATGGCGAGCTTGACGGGATCAAATGATGCTGCGTGACAAATTGAACGACGCCATGAAAGAGGCCATGCGCGCCCGCGACCAGGCTGCGCTCGGCACGATTCGCCTGATTCTGGCGAAGCTCAAGGACGTCGATATCGCCGCCCGCACCGAGACCAGCCGCGAAGGCGTGGCCGAGGACAAGATCCTGTCGATGATGCAGGGCATGATCAAACAGCGGAACGAATCGATCGTGCTCTACGAAAAGGGCAACCGCACCGACCTGGCCGACAAGGAAAAGGCCGAGATCGCCGTCATCGAGCGCTTCCTGCCGCAGCAGATGGATGAGGCCGCCGTCGCAGCCGCCGTGCTCGAAGCAGTGGCTGCCGCTGGCGCCACGACGGTCAAGGACATGGGTGGCGTCATGGCCGCCCTGAAAGCCAAATATGCCGGCCAGATGGACTTCGCCAAGGCCTCGGCAGCAGTAAAGAAAGCCCTAAGCGGCTGACCATCCCCGTTTTCCCCCGCGTCGTCACTGGCGCGCCGGGGCTTGCATCGTCATTTTAGACGAATGGCGTTCCCACCGGGCTTCCTCGACGAACTGCGCGCACGCCTCAGCCTGTCCGACGTCGTCGGCCGCAAGGTATCGTTGAAGCGTAAATCGGGCAGCGAATTCGCCGGTCTGTGCCCGTTCCACAACGAAAAGACGCCGTCTTTCACGGTTAACGACAAGAAGGGCTTTTATCATTGCTTCGGCTGCGGCGAGCATGGCGACGCAGTGGGCTTCGTGATGAAGACGGAGGGGCTTTCGTTCCCCGAGTCGGTGGAGAAGCTCGCACGCGAGGTCAATCTGCCGGTGCCTCGGGCCACGCCGGCCGAACGCGAACGCGCCGAACGCGCTTCCACCTTGCAGGAGGTCGTTGAACTGGCGACACGCTGGTTCCAGAAGCAGTTGCGCCTGCCGGTCGGACGCCATGGCCTCGACTATCTGCGCGGCCGGGGCCTCAGCGAGGAGACGATCGATGATTTCCGCCTGGGCTTCGCGCCCGACTCGCGCGACGGCGTGATCGCGGCGCTGAAGCGCGAGAACGTCCCGATCGACAAGATCGTCGAGGCCGGGCTCGCGATCCAGCCCGAGGACAACCGCGACCCCTACGACCGCTTCCGCGGTCGCGTGATCTTCCCTATCGCTGACCGGCGCGGCCGGATGATCGCTTTCGGCGGACGGGTGATGGGCACGGGCGAGCCGAAGTACCTCAACTCGCCTGAGACGCCGCTGTTCCACAAGGGCGCCAATCTCTACTGCCTCGATCGGGCGCGCCAGGCCGTGACCAAGGACCAGCCGGTGATCGTGGCTGAAGGCTATATGGACGTGATCGCGCTGCACGGCGCGGGCTTCACCGGTGCCGTGGCACCGCTCGGCACTGCCCTCACTGAAGGCCAACTCGGCGAGCTCTGGAAGCTCGCCGATGAACCTTTCCTCTGCTTCGACGGCGACAATGCCGGACGGCGCGCGGCGTCACGCGCTGCCGAACGGGCGCTGCCGCTGCTGCGTCCCGGCAAGAGCCTGCGATTTCTGGCGCTGCCTGCCGGCGAAGATCCCGACAGCCTGATCCGCAGCAGCGGCGCAAATGCCGTCCGGCGTATCCTCGACCTCGCCCGCCCGCTGTCCGACGTGGTTTGGGAGATGGAGACCGAGGGCAAACCCGCCGACACACCCGAGCGCCGTGCCAGCCTGCAGCGGGCGGTCGAGCATCGGGTCGCCGAGATCGTCGACCCGATGGTTCGGGATTATTACCGGACCGATATGCGCAATCGACTCAACCGGGTACGCCGGCCGGACCAGCCGGCCTGGCGGCCGGGCGAGCGGCGGCCGTTCCGCCGACCGGGAGACCCCGCCCCCGCGCCCTTCGCAGCCGGTTCGGCAGCCCGCCAATCCAAAGCGGAGGCCGATGGTTCGCGCCAGGAACGGGCACTGCTGGGTGCCCTGATCGAGCGCCCGGCGCTCCTCCATGTCCTGGCCGAGGATCTGGCGGCACTGCCGATTGCCAATCCGGACCTGGCCCGGCTGCGCAGCGGCCTGCTCGATGCCCTGTCCATGATCCCCTTGGGGATCGATCCGGCGGCCGACGAGGCCGTGGTTCAAGGGGCCCTGACCGAAGGGATGGCCGGCGAGGCCTCCCTTGAATCCCGCCTGATCGAGGATCATCTCCAACGGACCGGTCTCGGCGCACTTGCCGCCACAGCACGGGCCAAGGCCCGGGAGGTATTCCGGGACGCCCCCGCAGATAGCGACGGCTGGGCCGGCCAGTGGCGCCGGGCCGCCCGCCACATGAGCCAACTCACGGCCGATCCGGAAGAGCTCAAGCGGGCGGAGGAAGCCTTGGCCGAGGATATGAGCGAGGAAAACCTGCGACGCCTACAGGCCATTCTAGACCGGATGCGTCGGGAAAGCGTCGAATCCGGGGCCGGATAGCAGACTTGCAGTTGAATGATGGGGGACCACCCTATCGGCGCTTGAACTTAACCCCCATATAGTAGAAGGGTAGTTTAGCGGGATCGCCCTTCCGCACTCCCTTCTTGCAGCCAAATCCACGGCCTGATCGGCCGTCAGACCCGTTTGTCGCACCCAAGGAACAGTAATGGCGACCAAAACCGCGACCGCAGCCCAGCCCGAAGCCACCGAGGCCCGTGAAGAGGGCCCCGACGCTCCCCTCCTCGATACCCTTGGCGCCGAGCTCAAGAAGCTCGTCCAGAAGGGCAAGGAGCGTGGCTACGTCACCTATGACGAGCTGAACGCCGCCCTGCCGCCCGACGAAGTGTCCTCCGAGCAGATCGAGGACACGATGGCGATGCTGTCGGAAGCCGGCGTCAACGTGGTTGAGGCCGAGGAGCAGGAAGAGGCTCCAGCCGCCGCCGCGGCCGAACCGGCAAAGACCGCCGTGGTCGCCGCGGAAGCCACCGGCGAGGACGAGGAACTCGGTCGCACCGACGACCCCGTCCGCATGTATTTGCGCGAGATGGGCAGCGTCGAGCTCCTGAGCCGCGAGGGCGAAATCGAGATCGCCAAGCGCATCGAGGCCGGCCAGGACAAGATGATCGGCGGCATCTGCGAGAGCCCGATGACGATCACGGCACTGCTGGCCTGGCGCGACGCGATCAACGAGGGCCGCATCCTGCTGCGCGACGTGATCGACCTCGAGGCGACCCAGGGCGGTGCGCCCGGCGAGGCCAAGGCCGCGATGGCGGCCAACCCGCCGCCGCCGGCCATGCCGCGTCCGGCGATGCCCAAACTCGTGCGACCGGCCGCTCCCGCGGTCAACGGCGCGGCCGGGGCGCCAGGCGAAGCCGCCGCCGAGGGCGCCGAGGACGACGAGGAGAACGCGCTGTCTTTGTCGGCGCTCGAGGAGAAGCTCAAGCCCGAGGTTCTGCGCAACCTCACCAAGATCGCCCGCGTCTATCTCGACATGTCGAAGGTGCAGAACCGGCGTCTGTCGACGCTCAACCGCGGTCAGAAGCCCAGCCCGGAATTCGAGAAGAGCTACGAGAAGCATCGTAAGAAGATCGTCGACCTGGTTCGCCAGATCCACATCAACGCCAACCGTATCGAGCAGCTCAAGCTCCAGCTCTACGATCTCAATCGCCGGCTGATGATGCTGGAAGGCAAGTTGCTGCGGTTGGCTGAAGGTTTCCGCATCCCGCGCCAGGATTTCCTCGACAACTATCTGAACCACGAGATCGACCCCAACTGGCTCGAGAAGGTCGGCAAGCTGCCGGGCAAGGGTTGGAAGGACTTCTCCAAGAAGAAGGGCGCCGAAGTCGAGATGATGCGCGTGGAGATCCGCGTCATCTCCGACCACGCAGGCGCGCCGATCTTCGAATATCGCCGCATGGTCAAGACCGTGCAGGACGGCGAGCGCGAGATGATGCGCGCCAAGAAGGAGATGATCGAGGCCAACCTGCGCCTCGTAATCTCGATCGCCAAGAAATACACCAACCGCGGCCTGCAGTTCCTCGATCTCATTCAGGAGGGCAACATCGGCCTGATGAAGGCGGTCGACAAGTTCGAGTACCGCCGCGGCTACAAGTTCTCGACCTACGCCACGTGGTGGATCCGTCAGGCCATCACGCGCTCGATCGCCGATCAGGCGCGGACCATCCGCATCCCGGTCCACATCATCGTGACGATCAACAGCTGGTGCGCACGTCGCGCCAGATGCTGCACGAGATCGGCCGCGAGCCGCAGCCCGAGGAGCTGGCCGAGAAACTCGGCATGCCCCTCGAGAAGGTGCGCAAGGTACTGAAGATCGCCAAGGAGCCGATCAGCCTCGAAACGCCGATCGGCGACGAGGAGGATTCTCACCTCGGCGACTTCATCGAGGACAAGAACGCCGTGATCCCGCTCGAGGCCGCCATCCAGGGCAATCTGCGAGAGAGCACCACGCGGGTCCTCGCGACACTGACGCCGCGCGAAGAGCGCGTGCTGCGCATGCGCTTCGGCATCGGCATGAACACCGACCACACGCTGGAAGAAGTCGGCCAGCAGTTCTC
>JAUXWB010000475.1 GCA_030684475.1 Reyranella sp.
CCTTGCATCACCCGCCTGTGGAGAGCGGGACGGCACCAGTCACGACAAGGAGCCGTCCCGTGCAAAGTGACCGGGCGGCTCGGCCCTTGAAGTCAGGCCTCGTGCGACGATATCAAAAATATAGGACGAATCCGGCGAAACTTGCAACTTTCCTATTGCATTCCTGCCGTGCGGATTTCGCCGGGCTGCTGGCAGTGCAAGCACAGGCCGTAGACCTCGTCTGCGAAACGCGGATTGAGATGGTGACGAGGACTAAATGACTCGTTTGACCTTCGGCTTAAACCGTACTGCATTGCCGGCAGCTGGAACCTCTCCAGAGTTTTTCCGGAGCTGAAGGCGCTATGTGGTAGTGACGGCAAGCACATGTTTTTTGCGCCGTCAGTTTCGACGTGACGGCTCGTTAGGGTTTGCGGCGCTGCGAGTCGAGGTCGATGCGCTCCTGCTTTGCCCTGACTTCGGGCGGCCATGTACTCTTGATGAAGGCCAGGGTCGCCGTAATCTCTTCGTCGGTCAAACGGCCTCCAAAGGCTAGCATGTCGGTCTGGTATCCTGCAGGATATGCTGCCGGACCATCCTTGGTGATGCGGAAGAGGACTTCGTCGGAATGGTGCCACGTATGCCCCAAGGCATCATGGGGCGGCGCCGGCATCCGGCCGTTCGGCAGCCGTTTCTGCCAATTCGCCTGGCCTTCGAGCGACGCGCCGTGACAGGCCGCACAGGCTTCTGCGTAAATCCGCCGGCCAGTTTCAAGCTGTGCCATGCGAGCGGAGTCGGTCTGCGACGTCAATGCGGACTTCAAGGCAAAAAATGCCGCGCCGGCGACGACTGAGGCCAACACGACTGCCAGGCCGATGTAGACGGATTTCCTTGCGGCCGAGCGCGGCGATGACTTTTTCGGCATTCTATTGCTCACTGCCCTTGCTAGGCCAAGCTTGGAGTCGGCATTCCGACTCGAGACAGATCACTGGTGTCGACGCCACTGACGGTTCACTGGTGTTGCTCATGCCCGTGGTGTTGTCGCGGTACAAGCCGCGGGGCATGACCCGGTACGGGTGGCGCAAGCAGCACGAGCCTCGTCGGAACGATGCGTTCGAAGCACGCACCCCGAACGATCGAGAATCGCCTGCAGTTCCCGATCACTGGCGCGGGGTGGCCACTGCCGTTGTCGACGCGGCGACGGCCAGGATTGCCGTCGCCAGCGCCGACACGATCGATCGGGGCACGCGGTGCTGTCTTTGTGTCACTTGATCTTGTCGAGGGCAGTGACGGTGATAGCGCCATTGACGCGATCCGCTTCGAACGTGACCTTGTCGCCGGCCTTTACCTTGTCGAGCATCGTCGGGTCCTTGACCCGGAAGACCATGGTCATGGAATCCATGTCGAGTTTCTTGATCGGCCCGTGCTTGAGCGTGATCTTGCCCGCGGCTTTGTCGATCTTGACGACCTCGCCCTTGACCTGGTCGCCGGCGGCCAACGCGGTACCGGCGGCGAAGATCACTGCAATCGCAACGGATAGCAGAGTCCTGAACATGCAAATCTCCTTTGTGATCTGTGATTGAGGATTACTCGACGACGATCGTGCCGAACATGCCGGCCTCGCGATGGCCGGGGATCAGGCACGAGAAATCGAACGTGCCGGCCTTGGTGAACTGCCAGACGATCTCGCCGGTGCCCTTCGGCTTGAGCCGCTTGGCATTGGGGTCGTCGTGCTCCATGTCGGGGTTCTTCGCCATTTCCTCCATGTGCTTGAGGTTGTCCTCGAGCGTCGCCACCACGAACTCGTGGTCGACCGCGCCGTTGTTGCGCAGCAGGAAGCGGACCTGCTCGCCCTTGCGGATCGTGAGCCGATCGGGCTGGAACAGCATCCTGCCGTCCGCCTCGCGCATGACGATCTGCACGATCCGCGCCGGCTTCTTCGGATCGCCGGGCTTGCCGTAGGCCGTCTCCTCGCTGCCGCCGTGCCCGTAGGCAATGCCGGACAGGCCTGTTGCCATGAGGCCCGCCATGAGCGCCCCGGCCAGAATCGTTCTCCTGTTCATCGTTCCTTTTCCTCTTCAGTGCTTGTGTTGACCGCGCGGCTTGACGACGTCGAGCGTCTTGCCGGGTTTCGCTGCAGGCGTCGGCGTGGCGGCGCGCGTGGTGGCCGGCTTGGGGCCTGTCCATTCCCAGGCGACGGTGCCGGGCGGGTGCTTGTACCAACCGGGATCCTTGTAATCGCCCGCCGCCAGGCCCTCGCGCACCTTCATCACCGTAAACATGCCGCCCATCTCGATGGCGCCGAACTGGCCGAAGCCGGTCATCATCGGCAGGGTGTTGTCGGGAAGCGGCATCTCCATCTCGCCCATGTCGGCCATGCCGGCGCTGCCCATCGCCATGTAGTCGGGCACCAGCCGCTT
>JAUXWB010000481.1 GCA_030684475.1 Reyranella sp.
GGCGATATCCTCGGCCAGCTCCTCGATCGAGACGCCGGCCTTCAGACGCCGGACGTTCGACTGGCTGAGCACCAGCTTGTTGAAGGGGATGTCGCGCGAGGCGCTGAGGGTGATCTTCTGAACGGTCTTTGCCATGTCGGTTACTCCGCGACGGACGGTCGGGAGACTCTCTCTCGACCTCCAATCCGTCACGAAAACCGGCGCAGCCCTCTCACTCTCTCGTGCCGGCACATCCGGAAAGGAGCAGTATAGAATTGGCTTTGTCGGATTTTCGTTCTTCGCGTGAGGGATCGTCACCGAATGGCGAAGACGTCCTTCACCCAATTCAACCAAAGGGCGGCTTCGCAAGGCCGCCAAGCCCCTCCCAGGCGACCGCATAGAGCCCCGGTCCGGCTTAGCCGGACGCGCTCAGCGCAGGGACAGGGAACTCGTTCTTGGAGATCCCTGACAACCCTTAGAATCGCAACGGGCGTGCCGCTGGAAACGGAAGAGCCACCGCCATCAGTCTTTTGATACGAAACGATAGTTACGTCATTACCTTCGATTTTGAGCACACGATGGACGACACCAATTTTGCTGCTGTAGCAACGACCGATCACGAGGTCCGAAGGCGCAATTCACACGAACCCCTCCAACTTACGGCGTCGTCGCCAGCTTCAGCTCGTTCGTGAAACTAACAGAGACTCTCGGCACCATCAGGCGGCGTGGGCTTTCGTTGATGGTCGACGCACGGGCTTTGGTCGACCGCGCGTGATGCGCGACCTGTCCGGCGGGCATGCCGGACAGGCGACAGATGCGCTCGGGCCCACCTTAACCTTAACGGATGGTGAGCTTGGCCGGCCCTTGAGCAGATTCTCGATCTGATTGTTGAAGGCTTGGCGGTCGAAGGCGTACATGCCGCCACGTGCGCCCTCGAACCCGCAGTTCCATGCGGCCAAGGCTTGCCCATAGCGAAGCGCTTGATGGACTGCCTCTTGTCCACCGCTTCGCAGACCAACGCGTCCGCCCCCAGCGGCTTTGGCGAGTAGCCCCGCCGTACACCAATCTCCCGACCCACAGGTGTCGACCAGACGAGGTGCTGCGATAGAGTCGAGATGCGTCCAGTCTGAAACACCGCGTCCGAGGCGATGGCGGTATCGCAGTCCTTTTGCTCCGAGTGTCTGGACTTCCACAAGTGTGGCGCTGCCGCTCTGCATTGCGTCCCCAGCGGCTGAAAGGCGCTGATCCGCGTATTTAACGATGTGAGCGAGCTGGAGTGCTTCCACGAAGAGTTTCTCGTCCGATTTGCCCGATGGCTCGAACACGACGATTGCTCCGTCCGCCGAGGCCCGAGCCGCCTAGGTAAGCGCCGCGCGCGACAATCGATCCATGAAGAACACGGCGGTACCTTGCAGAACGGCCGCCACGGGCTCCACAGCGTCTTGTGTTACCGCCTTGAAGCTGGGCAACCGCTGACCGCACCGCGGGCAAGACCATAGGAATCGATGAGTTGGGAAAC
>JAUXWB010000490.1 GCA_030684475.1 Reyranella sp.
ATGCCTGCCTCGAGCGGGCGCGAACCATCCTGGAAGCCAACCGGGCGCTGCTCGACGAGACGGCCCGGAAGCTGCTGGAAAGCGAAACGCTCGGCGAGGAATATCTGGCGCCGCTCGCCCGGCGCGTCGTCATGAAGAAGGCCGCCTAGTTGACCCAAATCAAGTCGGCGGCACGCACGGAAGCCCAATGTCCGGCTGCACAGACAAGAGGAGCCATCATGAGCGCCACCGGTCTTGAGGTGTTCGACACCACCCTGCAGGAAACCAATCATTGGCTGAAGCTGATGATGGGCGAACTCGGCACCGACAGCCGCCGCACCGCCTTCGGGGCGTTGCGCGGCACCCTTCACGCCCTGCGGGACCGGATCGGCGTCGACAATGCGGCACACCTCGGCAGCCAGATGCCAATGCTCTTGCGCGGCGCATACTACGAAAGGTGGCGCCCGGCGGCGACGCCGACCCGCGAACGTCATCTGGCCGACTTCATCGACCACGTCGCGGACGAGATGCCACGCGACAGCCAGACCAATCCGGCGGAGGCTGCCCGGGCCTGCTTTTCTGTGATGAGCCAATGCCTCGATAGGGGCGAGATGCTCAAGCTCAGGAAGGTCCTGCCTCACGAAGCCCTCAATCTGTGGCCGGACTCTCTACTGAGGAACTGACCATGGCTAGACGCCCAACCACCTGGGTCGTCGTCGCCGATAGTGCGCGCAGCCGGTTCTTCGCGCCCAGCGATGACATGAAGAAGCTCGTCACGATCCGGTCCGCCGACCTTGTTTCGCCCACAAGCCGCAAGCGGGCGAGCGAGCTCAAGAGCGATAAGCCGGGACGCAGCTACAGTTCCTCACGAAGCGGCGTGCGCCATGCCTT
Organism: Reyranella sp.; assembly: GCA_030684475.1. Taxonomy (GTDB): domain Bacteria; phylum Pseudomonadota; class Alphaproteobacteria; order Reyranellales; family Reyranellaceae; genus Reyranella. The sequence goes on from JAUXWB010000490.1 coordinate 871, forward strand.
AGAGCCGCCGCATGACTACCAGAAGCTCGAAAAGCACCGCTTCATCGCCGAGCTTGCCAAGGAGCTCGACATCGCCTGCGGCCGGAAGGAGTTCGACAACCTCATCCTGGTGGCCCCCCGACGCAGCCTGGGCGAGCTACGGACCCTGCTGCCAAGACGGGCAAAGGACTGCGTTCGCGCCGAGATTGCCAGGGACCTGACGAAGGAGACGCCTGCCGGCCTCTTCAGGCGCCTCAAGGAGTTTCTGGTACCGGGTTCGGCAGGGCGGCCAATCCGATCTCTTCCGCTCCGATCCTGAGTCGTTCCGGTTCAATTTGGGCGCGCTTGGCCTCGACCAATGCGACGCCTGCATGTCTTCGCTGAACATTGTCCAGCACAACATTCGGAGGCCATGGTGCAAACGCCCCTCGAAATCAGCTTCCAAGGCTGCGCTCCCAGTGATGCGTTGCGGGAAATGGTTATCGAGCAAGTCGATGCCCTCGAACGCCTCCATGGACGGGTGACGTCATGCCATGTCGTCATCAAGGTGCCGGATCACCATCATCGCAGCGGCGGACACTTCGAGGTCGGGATTCATCCTACGATGCCGGGCAATATCGATGTCAGGACCGGCCACGCACCGACGCAGGACGGTCGCTTCGCCGATCCGCGCTTCGCCGTGACAGATGCCTTTCGCCGCGCTCGACGCGTCGCCCAGGATCGCCTCCGTCGGCAGCGCGGCGACGTAAAGGCACTGCACGGACGCATGGAACGCAGCCTCGATGAACCGCCCAGCAAATAGGTCACGCCGACCATGACCGTTTTCCGATGTCCGACGCTGTCATACGCAACAGGCTGATAGCTCATCCAAAGGCGCAATGTCAGGCTAATGCTGGCCTTGTGAATGCGATCGTCGACGACGAAATCATCCCTTTGTGAGGCGCCATCGACTCCGGGTCGAAAGAACCAGTGATCCGCGCTGCTGCAGAAGCGACTCCGGGAGCACGGACTATCGATAATCATATGATCGTCTGGCTGCTCCTATAAGGCGGCCGTGGGCCTTGGGACTTGGAAAAAAAAGGCAGACCGCCTTGCCGTGACAGAGCCCGCTGGAGCCCCCTTCAAGCGTTTCCTAGGCCCAAGACAGGCTTGATCCACGTCAAGTCCAGCCATGTCGACACGTGCAATTCTGCAGCATTAGCAACATCAGGATTTGCCATGCTGCAAAATGTGAAAGATGTGCTGATCGGCCGGCACAGCGGGTCTGAACCGACGAAGGAGGCAGGGGCGACGGCGTTTGGAATGTCATTCGCCCTGAGAGCGGGCGCCCACGCGACGATCGAGTCGGCATCGCTCAGCCTGCGCCTGCACTCGATCTGGACCACCGATCATGCGGCGGACCTGGTTGCGACGGAAAGCCGATCCCTGCAGGCGCTTGCCAAAGCAGCTGCCAAGGCGGGCATCGAATGCATTGCTCACACGCCGGACCGTGACTTCGATGCCTTCCTTGGCTCGTTTGTCGTGCAAGCGCGCCTGCATGACGTGACAATCCTGGACGCAGAACCACGCGCCTTGGCCAATGGTCGCCGATTGATCGAGGGTTCGCTGACGCAAAGTGGAAGGCCTCTGATCGTCGTCCCGCCTGGCTACACTGAATTTGCCAACAAGAACATCCTTGTGGCCTGGGATGGCAGCGCGGCGGCAGCGCGCGCCGTGAACGACGCGCTGCCCCTGCTGCGCACCGCCGCCAATGTGCATGTCGTTTCCGTTACAGGAGAAAAAATACTTCCTGCTCTTGCCACGCAGGCTGGCTTGATCTCGCACTTGGGTTGCCATGGAATCTGGGCCGTCGAGCGCCGCCTTGCCGTCAGGAACGGCGACGTTGCCCAGACTCTTCGAGATGCCGCGAGGGATCAGACAGACCTGATCATCATGGGCGGCATTGCGCACGGGCGCGTTCGCGACCTGATCCTGGGCGGCGTGACACAATCGCTGTTGAGCGACAGTCCGATCCCGCTTTTCATGTCGCACTGATCTGCGACGGGCCTCGCAGGGCGGATCGGATTTCAAGGAGCGACCTGTCCTCGATCGGCGTTGTCGGAGGCAAATGGCTGAGGCGCCCAAGGCATTGTCGCCTGCCGGTATCGGGGAGCATTTCAGACTTTCCGCGCTGCATGGCTCCAGCTCTTCCTTCCCAGCATCTCAATAGGTGGGCTGATCCAGGTCAAAGCGGCCGGCTCTTCGCCTGTCATGATTTTTCACAATGACACCTGCGGGAATCGTACCATGACGGCCGCCCCAGCATATCAACCTGCCCGCACGCCCTCTACTTGCGATGAAGAGATCCCGCCGGCCATCGCACCCGAACGGCTCTATCGAAAGGCGGATCTGTCCGCCTTGCCCTTCGACACGACGCGCGAGCTGGCGCCGTTGCCAGGCCTGCTGGGACAGGATCGTGCCCAACAAGCCATTCATTTGTCGGCAAATGTTGCGGCTGCAGGTTTCAACATCTTTGCTGTAGGCGCCAACGGTACACGGCTGTCGCGATTGGTTCGGCACGTGCTCGCGACGGGGCCTTCGCCAACCCCGAAGCTCACAGACTGGGTGTATGTGAACAATTTGGACCGCTGGACTCTTCGGAAAGCAACTTTCCCGTACGCGGATTGACAATGTGGAGTCTCTGGCAGGCTAGACAGGCGATCGTCTCAATACACGTTGGGTTGTCCCTCAGCCGGCGGCTCCGCATACGTCTCCCTGAACATTCTGGCCAGTGGTTGGGCAGTGGAATATGAACGGCATCATCATTCTTTGGTGCACCGTCACTTGAGAACGTGAATTGTTCCAGATCAACTTGTCTTACATTCTGCCACGATAGCCGCCACACTGCATCCAACGGCGACCGTGGCCGCTTTCAAAACATGGAGGCGGCGTGCAACGGGATCGCCGAACGCTGGGAAAGATCAAGCCCCCAGTAAGATCATCTTCTGAATTTGGAATTCTACCGCCTGATCGGCTCGCTTCCCCACCCTAATCGTGCCGTCCATCCTCCAACTGCTTTGGACGATCTGCCGCGAGACGGCCTGGCGGGCCACTACCGCGCCGCCGTCAGGAAGGCCCGCGCCAGAACGGTACTGCCTTCTTGAACGCCCTCCACGCCTGCTTCAGGTTACGTCTATCGTGCCCTCCACTGTCTCTTAGGTGCTTGCCGAGGCGTTTGCACGGCCGGCGCGCCCTGTCGGACGGTCGTGCGGCCCCCGCGATGTCGGCCAGGACTTTGGCTCCGACCGTCCGGTCGTTCATGATGCCAAGAGCGTTCTGCAGAGACTCGGTCGCATCGACATAGGCGGGTGCCGCTGTCGGCTCGAAGGCCGGCGACAGAAAAGTTGCAGCATATCGCAGCTTCTTGACCGCGATGCGCAGCCTGTGCAGATCCGCCGGCTCAAGCTCGGACAGGTTCCGCCCGCGGCGGCGCACCTTGGCGTGATGTGCGTCGAGCGCGCGGCCACCGAAGGCCTTCAACATCTCTCCACCCACCGACGGAGGGACGAGGACGAAGCGTTCGAGATCGTGGTCGAACTGCTCGAAGCGTGCACCACCCAGCGCTTTGCGTGCGCGCAACAGCCGCTCGCCGGCAAGTCTCGCGCCGATGCGCGAAATCTGCTGGGGAGCATCGGGCACGACCTCGGCGAGGAAGACCTGGAGGTCGCGGGCCGGCGCGCATTCGCCGGCCAGCCAGCGTGCTTCCACGGCGATCCCGCGCAGCTCCGGGTTGCTGACGACGTCGCGGAACAGGCCAATGGCGGCACGCAAGCGGCGCAACGCCACTCGCGTCTGATGAATACCTTCCGGTTGGCTGCTCGCAAGGACGATGGCACGATATCTGAGCAGATCGGAGCGACAGGCCGCAACGATGCGCCGCAGTGCCGTGTCGAGATTGAGCTCGCCGGACAAGGTCGTGGTGACCGGGCTGGTCAATTGGGACACATTGGAATGCCCGCAGGGGGCCCGGCCGGCGCTTGACTTGGTTGTGTCCATCGCGGCGTTCACCTGCATCTTCGCAACCTCCGGCAATTTATGATCAGAATGACGGGATTCAGGCCGAGCCGCTTTGATCCATATTAAGGGTGTCTGGTTTGACCATTGGCCTCGCCCAAGACCCTTTATCCACTCGACGGTATTCGCTTAGCTTCCGGTTCGACCAACAGCATCTGCCGCGGAGCGGATGCGAACCTGTACATGATGCGTGGTTCCGTCGGTTGGGAACTTCACCCTCCCACCTGCACAGACCTTTCCGTCAACCATTACGTCGACGTGGCCTGTTCCTAGCCCATCGGGGTCTTCGATATGAATGATCAAGCCGCCGCTTCTTCGGATGATCTTGGCTTCACAGCGCTTCCACGAC
>JAUXWB010000495.1 GCA_030684475.1 Reyranella sp.
GTCGACAAGCTCGCCGAGGCGATCGAGGTGTTCGGGCCGGTGCTGACCCAGACCTACGGCCAGGCCGAGGCCTGCATGATCTGCACGTTCTTTTCGCCCGCCGATCACGTCGAGGCGCTGAAGAGCAACAACCGCCATCGCCTCGCGAGCTGCGGCAGGATCTCGCCGCTGATGCGGCTCGAGATCATGGACGAGCAGGGCCGCCTGCTGCCGCGCGGCGAGCCCGGCGAGATCGTGGTGCGAGGCGGCCTCGTCACGTCGGGCTACTACAACAATCCCAAGGCCACGGAAGAAGCCTCGACCTTCGGCTGGCACCACACTGGCGACATCGGAGTCATCGACACCGACGGCTTCGTCTATATCGTCGATCGCAAGAAGGACATGATCATCTCCGGCGGCTTCAACGTCTTCCCGAGCGAGGTCGAGCAGGTGCTGTGGAGCCATCCCGCCGTGCAGGACTGCGCTGTGATCGGCGTGCCTGACGAGAAGTGGGGCGAGGCGGTGAAGGCGGTGGTCGAGCTGAAGCCCGGCGCCGCCGTGGCGGCCGACGAGCTGATCCATCTCGCCAAGGAAAAGCTGGGCGGCGTGAAGGCGCCCAAGTCGGTCGACTTCATCGCGGCCCTTCCCCGAAGTCCGGTCGGCAAGGTGCTGAAGAAGGACCTGCGCGCGCCCTACTGGGCCGGCCATGATCGCAAGATCTGAAGGGCGGAAGATCTATGCTCGCCTGGCTGCGACGTCTGCCGCCGAACGTGCAGGGTGCGTTGTGGCTGGTCAGCGGCGGATTCATCTTCACGTCCACCGGCGTCATGATCCGGCTGCTGTCGGAACAGATCGACAGCGTCCAGACTGCCTTCTTCCGCGCCGTCATCGGCCTCGTCCTGCTGCTGCCCATCATCGTGGCCGGCCAGGTGAAGCCCTGGCACTCCAAGCGCCTCGCCGGCCATTTCTGGCGCACTGTCATGGGCACCGCCTCGATGGTGCTGGGCTTCTATGCCGTGTCGATGCTGCCGCTGGCCGATGCGACGGCGATCGCCTTCTCGCAGCCGCTGTTCTCGGTCCTGGTCGCCGTCGTCCTCGCCAAGGAGAAGGTGCGCTGGCGGCGTTGGACCGCCACGATCGTGGGCTTCGCAGGCGTGCTGGTGATGGTGCGGCCGGGCGAGGGCAGCCTGCAGCTGGGCGCCCTGGTGGCGCTGGCCAACGCCGCCACCGTGGCGATCTCGATCCTGCTGGTGAAGCGGCTGTCGGACTCCGAGACGCCGCTGATGATCCTGACGCAGTTCGCGATCTTCTCGACGTTGCTGCTGGCGCTGCCGGCGATCTGGGTGTGGCGCTGGCCCGACCTGTGGGGCTGGACGCTCGCGGTCGGCATCGCGCTGGCGGCCACCGTCGGCCAGTATTTCTGGGTCCAGGCCTTCAAGGCGGGCGAAATGTCGGCGGTGGCGCCGTTCGAGTATCTGCGCCTGCCGTTCGCCGTGTTCGTGGGCTGGCTGGTATGGGGCGAGATGCCGGTGATCTGGACCTACGTCGGCGCCGCCGTCGTCATCGCCTCGGCGCTCTACATCGCCCACCGCGAGCATCAGCTCGCCCGCGAGCGGCGTCGGGTGGAGGCGGCTAAGTCCGCCGTGCCGCCTGCTCCTTGAGGAGCCAGGCGCGGGCTTTCCCGCGATGGGTGTCGGTGATGTGGACCTTGGCGGCGGTAAGCGCAGCGACGATGATCGCGGCGTCGTCGGTGAAGCCCAGCCCCAGCATGAAATCCGGGATGGCGTCGATCGGCAGCACGAAATAGGCCAGCGCGCCGAACAGGGTGGCGCGGATCGGCAGCGGCGTGGCGCTGTCGGTGGCGCAGTAGAAGGCCGCCACGGCGTCCTCGGTGAAGGGCACGCGGCCCAGGGTCTTGCGGGCCTTCTGCCAGAAACCCCGGCTCACCGTGTTCTGGCTCGCGGCCAGGTTCCCGACCAATTCGGTGGAGTTGCTCATGGCGTAAAAGGTTGGGCGGGCGGGCCTGCTTGGCAAGAGGGTGGGGCATGCTAAAAACGCCCGATCAAGGAGGACACAAATGAACGTCAAGGGTCAGGCCGCCATCGTCACCGGCGGCGCATCGGGTCTGGGGGGCGCCACGGCGTCGGCGCTGGCGGCGGCCGGCGCCAAGGTCGCGATCTTCGACCTTCAGGACGAGCTCGGTGAGAAGAAGGCCAAGGAAATCGGTGGCCTCTACGTCAAGACCAACGTCTCCGATGCCGCCAACACCGAGGCCTCGGTCAAGACCGTGGTCGAAAAGCTGGGCGCGCCGCGCGTCGTGGTGAACTGCGCCGGCATCGGCCGCGCCGCCCGCACCATCTCCAAGAACGGCCCGCACGAT
>JAUXWB010000503.1 GCA_030684475.1 Reyranella sp.
TCGATCAGGGCGATGTTCACGGTGAACTCGCCGTTCCTCTTGATGAATTCCTTGGTGCCGTCGAGCGGGTCGACCAGCCAGAAGGGGCCGCCGTCGATCCTGGGCACATGGCCCGCAGCCATTTCTTCTTCGGCTACGACCGGGAGGCCGGGCGTGAGGGCGCGCAGGCCGGTTACGATGACGACTTCCGCGGCATGATCGGCGTCGGTGACCGGACTCTTGTCGGCCTTGGTGCGTTCGCCGAGGTCGCCGGCATAGATGCGCATGATCTCGCGGGCGGCATCGCAGGCGAAGATCGTGCAGGCATCGCGAAGAGTCGTGAGGTCGGGGAGGGTCATGGACATGGGAGCGGCGACCTTATAACCCATTCGACCATGGCAAACAGGCTTTTGGGCGTCATTTCAGCCCTTCCCGAGGAGCTGGCCCATCTCTCCGACCTCTCGGGCGAGCAGAGCCTGATCGGCGGGCTGCCCTTCTGGCGTGGCCGGATCGCCGGCCGCGACGCGGTGTTCGTCGAATCCGGTGCCGGCAAGGTCAATGCCGCCATCGCCACGGCGCTGCTGCTCGACCGCTTCGACTGTCGGGCGCTGATGCTGTGCGGCGTGGCCGGCGGCATCGATCCGGCGCTGGGCGTCGGCGATGTCGTGGTCGGGATCGGCAACACCCAGCACGACTACGGCGTGCTGAAGGAGGACAGCTTCCTCACCATCCAGCCCGGCAGCCGGCCGTCGCTCGGCGAGGATCCCACGCCGGGCTATCCGCTGGCCGGGCCGCTGGCCGCGCGCCTGCGCGAAGCTTTGGCGGGCCTCGTGCTCGAGCCGTTGCCGGACGCCGTGGGGGCGGGCCGCCGCACGCCCGCGATCCACTTCGGCACGATCCTGACCGGCGACATCTTCGTCAATTCCGAGCGCACGCGGCAGCGCCTGCACGCGGAGTTCAAGGCGCAGGCCGTCGAGATGGAGGGCGGCGCGGTGGCGCAAGTGGCGCATCGCTGGGGCTCCGACATTCCGGTCGTCAATGTCCGCTGCCTGAGCGACCTCGCCGGCGCCGAGAGCCATCTCGATTTCCGCGCCTTCCTGGCCGTGGCGGCGCGCTACGCCTCGCAGGTCGCCCACCGGTTGGCGCCGGTGATCTAAAAACTCACCTCACCCTGAGGAGGGCGCGCAGCGCCCGTCTCGAAGGGTGGGACCAGTCATGCTGTTGCCCATGCTTCGAGACGCTCGCTTCGCTCGTTCCTCAGCATGAGGTTTATTGCTTCAACCCCCGCCCAGCGACGGCATCGAGCTTGGCGATCATGCCGGCCGAGCGCGCCGCGGGCGCCGTGATCAGCGCATGGTCGAGCGTGCGGTCGCAGCCGTGTGGACAGGGGGTGGGCCGGG
>JAUXWB010000505.1 GCA_030684475.1 Reyranella sp.
GTCGTGCAGGAAGATGACAAGCGCGAGGCGCTGCGGGCCCTGATCAAGGAACAGGACATCAAGAACGCCATCGTCTTCTGCAACCGCAAGAAGGACGTGGCAATCCTGCAGACTTCGCTGAAGAAGCACGGCTTCAACGCCGGCGCGCTGCATGGCGACATGAGCCAGCCCGCGCGCACCGAGACGCTCGAGAAGTTCAAGGCCGGCGACATCCAGATCCTCGTCGCGTCCGACGTGGCCGCGCGCGGCCTCGACGTCCAGGACATGAGCCATGTGTTCAATGATGACGTGCCGTTCTCGCCCGAGGACTACGTCCATCGCATCGGCCGCACCGGCCGCGCCGGCAAGATCGGTCATTCCTTCACGCTCGCCGCGCCGTTCGAGGGTGGTCTGATCGAGGCCATCGAAAAACTGATCGGCACCACCATCCCGCGCATAGAAGTGCCCGGCCTCGAGACCGCGACGCTGGAAGCCGGCGACGGACGTCGTCGTGGCCGCGGCGGCCGTGGCGGTCGCCCCGCTCGCAGCGGCGGTGCTGGTGCTGGCGACAAGCCGCGCGGCCCGCGCCGTGAACCGCGTGCACCCCGTGAACCGCGTCCCGAGGCATCGGCCGAGCCGCAAGTGGCCGCCGAGGCTCCGGCTACCCGCGAGTCGCGGCCGGAACGGGCGCCGCGCGAGCGCCGTCCTGAACGCGAACGTGCTCCCCGTGAACATGCCCCTCGTGAACAGGCGGCGCGCGAACACGCTCCCCGCGAGCCGCGCGCCGAACGTTCGGCGCAGCCTCCGCGTGAGCGACAGTCCGAGCGCAGGCCTGAACGCCGCTCCGAGCCGCGGCGCGACCGCGACGACGGCGGTCCCGCGCCCAAGGGCCTCGGCGATCACGTGCCGGCTTTCCTCGCCCGTCAGCCGCGCTAGACTGCCGGCCACGGCAGCGGCCAGGGAAGCGGCAGGACGGACGGGACCATGCAGGCCATTTTCGTCATGGTGAAGTGCGAGCTCGGCAAGGCCTACGAGGTTGCCGACGACGCTGTCGCGGTCGAGCAGGTGTCGGAGGTCTATTCGACCTCCGGCCAGTACGACCTCCTGATGAAGTGCTACCTCGATGACAAGACCGACATCGGCCATTTCGTCACCAGCAACATCCAGACGCTGGCCGGCGTGAAGGACACCTTCACCCTCATCACCTTCAAGGCGTTTTCCTGAACACGTCAGTGCTTCGCAGGCACCTCCCGCGAGGGGAGGATTTCCTGCTCTTGCCGCCGTCGATCCAGCCCTACGCCTATCGCATCGTCGACCGGCTGTTCGCCCATCGCGTGATCCGGCGCGGTCCCGCGCCCCGCGAGCTGCCGCGCGGTCCGGAGATCGATCCGCGATATGCGGTCGACGGCCGCGAGCACGACGTCGCGTCTTTCATGGACCGCAACGTCATTGCCGGCATCCTCGTGATCCGTCACGGCAAGGTGGTGCTGGAGCGCTACGGCCTCGGCCTGCAGGAGCACGACCGCTGGTCGACCATGTCGACGGTGAAGTCGATGACGGCCATGCTGGTCGGCGCCGCGGTCCGGGACGGCGCCATTGGTTCGATCGACGATCCGCTCACGCGCTACCTTCCGAGCCTGCGCCAGTCGGCCTACGAGGGCGTGACCTTGCGCCATGTCATGACCATGTCGTCGGGCGTGCGGTGGACGGAGATCTATCCCGACCGCAATTCGGACGTGAATCGCTACTCGAAGTCGCTCGCCGACAAGGTGCCGGGCGGCGTACTGAAGCTGATGGCCTCGCTGCCGCGCGCCGCCGCCCCCGGCACGACCTTCCTCTACAATTCCGGCGACACCTATCTTCTGGGGGCGGCGCTCACCGAGTCTGTCGGCAAGCCGCTGGCGGATTACATGTCCGAAAAAGTCTGGCAGCCGGCCGGCATGGAATGCGACGCCTTCTACACGCTGGAGAGCGACGGCGGCCAGGAGATCGGCGGCAGCCGCGCCGGCATGGTCCTGCGCGACTTCGGCCGCTTCGCCGAGTTTGTCCGCAACGACGGCGTGATCGACGGCAAGCGCGTCCTGCCCGAAAGCTGGGTCGAGACGGCGGCGACGCCCGCGTTCAAGCTCGAAACCCCGCCGGTCGTCGACATCACCCACTACGGCTATAGCTGGTGGCTGGGCGATGGGGTGATGGCAGCACTCGGCCATGCAGGGCAACGCATCGACATCTTTCGCGACGAGGGCCTGGTCGTGGTTACGCTGGCCGCCTTCCCGCAGCCTCCCTACGTGCCGGCGACCGATCCCAATCGCCGCAACGAGGTGGCGGCCTTTACGCAAGCGGTGAGGACGACATGAGCGGCGGTCAGGCGGTCCTTGCCATTTGGGTCGACATCGATCCGGCGGACGATACCCTCTTCGAACACTGGCACAGCCATGAGCATGTCCAGGAGCGCGTCGGCTGCCCCGGCTGGCTGCGCGGCTCCAGGTTCAAGGGCATCGACACCCCGGGCCGCTATCTCCTGTTCTACGATGCCGAGACGGCGGCGGCGTTCGAGAGCGCCGAATATTATGCCCGCCTCGGCAATCCCACCGAGATGAGCCGCGCCATCTTCCCCAAGTTCCGCGACACCTGGCGCACCGTCTGCACGGTCGAGCAGCGCTGGGGCGACGGCATCGGCGCCGCTGTGCTCACGCTGCGTACGAGCGTGGGCAACACCGCGCCCTTCGACACCTTGGCGGGACTCGAGACCGCGCGCGTCGATCTGCTGGCGGGCCACGCCAACCTCGGCCAGGCCCACACGGCGGAGAAGGACCTGCGCGCCGCGCCCGATCGTCAGATCGAACGAGCGCTGGTCGCTTTCTTCTGGTCTGTGGAAGCAGCCCAGGCGGCGCGCGCCCGGCACGCGCCCGAGGGCGAAGTCTTCGCTCTCCGACACACCGTGTCGGAGAGCGATCTCGTCTAGTTGATCAGCCCGTAGAACTTTCCAGCATTGGTGCAGGTGATCATCTTGACCTGCTCGGCCGGGACGTCGGCGAACTGTTCCTTGATGTACTTGTCGGAGTGCGGCCACACGCCGTCGCCGTGCGGGTAGTCGGAGCCCCACATCAGGCTTTCCGCGCCCATGTCGTCGATCAGCTTGGCGCCGATGCGGTCGAACTGGAACGTGGCCTTGCACTGGCGGCGCCAGTAGTCCGACGGCTTCATCTTGAGGCCGAGATCGGTGAAACGATCCTCCCACTCGAAGTCCATGCGGTCGAGCGCATAGGGAATCCAGCCCGAGCCCGACTCGCCGAAGGCGATGCGGACGTTGGGGTAACGCTCGAGCACGTTAGCGCCGATGATGGCGGCCAGGATGTTCACCAGGTTCATCTGGAAGCCCGAGACGATGGTGAAGAACACCGAGCGGCCGACGCGGCCGGGATGCTTCTCGATCATGTTGGGCGGCACTGCCGGGAAGGTGTGGAAGTGCAGTGGCAGCTGGACGTCGTTCACCGCCTTCCACAGCGGCTCCCACATCGGATGCCACATCGGCTCCATGTCCCACGAGCAGGAAAGCTCCAGCCCCTTGATGCCCATCTTGGCGACGCGATGGATCTCCTTCACCGCGGCGTCGATGTCGCCGTAGGGCAGGCACGCGAGGCCGATGTGCCGGTCGGGATAGTGGCTGCAGAAATCTTTTAGCCAGTCGTTGTAGATCGTC
>JAUXWB010000522.1 GCA_030684475.1 Reyranella sp.
GCGATACGTCAATCCCGGCATAGTGCTCCATGGTCGTCCCCAGTGATGCTTGGAGCAGGCTAATCCCTGACTCCGTCACACCATCAGTCTGAGGGACGACCACCCAACCCGCGAGGGGCCGGCCCGTTATCCCATCTAGGCGGCCGATGGAGGCCGGATGGCCGCAACGGTCGGCAGTCGAGAACGTTTAAGGTGGCGGGGACGTCCGGGAGACTGTTCATGCGCCGCACCGTCGTCGTCGCCTTGCTCATTGCCGCCACGTTGCCCGCCTGCATGCCGGGCGACATCGACGCCCAGACGGCCGGGCCGGCCCTCGGACCGACTGTGGGCGGCGTCAACTACGCGCCGCAGTACGACTTCAGCGAATTCTGGGCCGCCACCGACGGCAAGGCCTTCCGCGTGGTCTTCGCCGGCAATCCCTTCCCGGCGCTGCCGGTCGAGCAGGTGAAGCAGCGGCTGCTGCCGGTGCTGCAGGCCAACAAGCCGCGGCCGGCGCTCACCTTCACCTATGACGTGCCCCCCGAACTGCCGCGCCCCGATTATCGCCTGGTGCTGGTGTTCGACCCGGCCAACGATCTCGGCTCGGGTCCGGTATGCAACGGCGTCACGCGCTTCAAGCCCGGAATACCTGGCCGCGTCTATGTGTACGGCGTCTATTGCCGCAACGATCTCGCCTTGTCGGAAACCACCGCCTGGACCCAGGCGACCGGGCCGGACGATCCCCGCCTCGGCCCGCTGTTCGCCCAGCTCTTCCTCGTGCTGTTCACCGACCAGCCGATGCGGCGCGACCGCTTCGTGCCGTTCATGCGCTGGTAGTTGCTTCGGCGAGGTTATTTCTGCAGATACGGCTCGACCTTGCCCTTGAGCTTGATGGTGAGCGGATTGCCCTTGCGGTCGACCGTCTTGCCGACGGCGAGGCGGACCCAGCCCTCGCTCACGCAATATTCCTCGACGTTGGTCTTCTCCTCACCGTCGAACTTGATGCCGACGCCGCGCGCCAGCAGCGCCTCGTCGTAGAACGGGCTCTTGGGATTGGTCGACAGACGATCCGGGAGGACGGGCGGGGCAGAGGAAGGGGTGTCGGTCATGCGGCCGCCTTATGCCGCCTCTCCGCCCCTGGGGCAAGGCAGACCCGGACAAACTCCCTGCCCGAGTCCCCAGCCAAGTCCCACGCATGTTTTCACGGCTCTAAAACCGTCCGATGCCGTGTATGCACGGCCTTCTCGCATTATTTATGGACGCCTGAATGTAACGCGTTCTGTCCAGAAACCTGTCCAGAGTGTCGTCGCAAACCGGTCGCCCGGGCCGACGTTCGCCGTCGGCGCTATTTGCAGTTTGGGTCTCGGTCGTCTGTCGAGGGCATGGTCAGGACCATGCCAAGGCGCAGGCGCTCTCTGAAGAGCATTTAGGGCACGCCGGAGGGAGTTCCGGTGGCACGGACGCCTTGAGGACGCAGCCGGCCTTTTGAACAGGCCTCGTGCGACGATAGCAGAAATTTAGCTCATAACCTGTTGAACCTGCAACTACTGAGGATGGTAGTAGCGGGACGGCTAGTGCCAGCAGAATGCTGGCAAACGAAAAGCCTAATTGACGCGCTTGATCTCGCTATAGGCGCCGCTGACCTTGAGCTTGATCGTGACATCAGCCGAGCCGCGATTGCGCCAGAACCAGCCGTGGCTGCCATCGTAAGCTGCTGTCAGCGTGCCCGCGTCGGACGTAACCTGGCTGCCCTTCTTGTAGCTCGTCTCCTTGCCGCCGCCCTTGGGTGTGCCGTGCATGTCGTAATTCACCTTGCCGCCGTCCACGCTCCAGGAAAACCGCACCGCGCCGCCGCGCAGCATCGTCATCTTGTATTCGATGCCTTCGTTGGGTTTCAGCGTGAAGACCACCTCGTCGGTCTTTCCGGCGGGCGCTGCCTGCGCCAGGGGGCCCGGCGGTGTCCCGTCAGAGGTGACATCTTCGTCCGATTCGTATTGGGGGTGCGCCGCCGCGGATGACACCAGCAGCCCCGCGAGCAGCCCCGGCAGGCTCGATCGCCGGTCGGGCGCCGTGGTCGCGGGCGCCTGCTGGCGGTCGCGCTGGCGATCGGCCTCGGCCTCGATGGCGAGCTGCTTCTTGATCTCACCCATCTGGGTGAGCTGCAGCGCCCGTCCGATGCCGGTGGGATCGATCGAATACTCTGCCGGCAGCACGATGGTGACCAGGATCACCGCTGCCGCGATGACGGCGATGATCGTCGATTTCACGAGCTGGGCGGTGCTGGGCAGGTCGACGCGGGACGGGATTTCAGCGTTGAACATGGAGGCACCTCAGGCGGGGGTGATGAAATAGCCGGTGAGCTGATAGCCGATCAGCACGAAGCCGGCGGTCATGATGACGACGTTTGCAGCATAGGCGTGGCGCCAGAAGCCCGCCGTGCGCCGCCAGAAGCCCATGGCTATCAGGATGGCGGTTAGCGCCAGGAGCTGGCCGATCTCGACGCCGACGTTGAAGGCCAGCAGGTTCGGAACGAGGCCATCGGGCGAGATCTGGTACTCGATGATCTTGGTCGAGAGTCCGAAGCCGTGGAACAGGCCGAACACGAGGGTCGCGGCCTTGGTGTTGGGCTGGAAGCCGAACCAGCGCTGGTAGGCACCCATGTTGTCGAGCGCCTTGTAGACCACCGACAAGCCGATGATGGCGTCGATCAGGTAGCTGTTGATGCCGACGTTGAAGTAGACGCCCAGCAACATCGTCGTCGAGTGGCCGAGTGCGAACAGGCTGACGTAGAGCGCGACGTGGTTCAGGCGGTAGAGGAAGAACACCACGCCCAGCAGGAACAGGATGTGGTCGTACCCCGTCACCATATGCTTGGCGCCGAGATAGACGAACGGCAGCAGATGCACCCCGGAGATTTCCTGGATGTAGCCCTTGTCGCCCTCGGCGACGGCGTGGGCGAAGGCGGTATCGGCGAGGAGAAGCGGAAGAAGCAGGCTCGCGATCAGCATCGTCGCGCGCCGGCCCGGGGACAGTCCGACTGCAATCATTCATCTTGCTATATCCTCTCCAGGGGGATAGGTCTATTACCATGAGCGGAAAGCACGAGAGCCATCCCGAAATCGTCAAGCGCCTGAAGCGCGCCGACGGGCATCTGCGCGGTGTTGTCGAGATGATCGAAAGCGGCCGATCCTGCCTCGACATCGCCCAGCAGCTCCACGCCGTCGAGAAAGCGATCAGCGAGGCCAAGAAAACCCTGATCCGCGATCACCTTGATCACTGCCTCGAGGCGACTGTCGGCCCGCTGCCCAAGGCGGAGCGCCGCTCGATCGACGAGTTCAAGGAAATCACCCGCTACCTCTAGGCCCGTGCCTTCTTTCGCCGATCTCCTGCAGCAGGGCGCCGGCAACGCTTGGCTGTTCATTCCCAGCGCGGTCGTGCTGGGCGCGCTGCATGGGCTCGAGCCCGGCCATTCCAAGACCATGATGGCGGCCTTCATCGTGGCCATCCGCGGCACCGTCGGACAGGCGGTCCTGCTCGGCCTGGCGGCTACGGCCTCTCACACCGCCGTTGTCTGGGCGGTGGCGCTCGTCGGGCTCTATCTCGGATCGCACTGGAATCCAGAAACCAGCGAACCCTATTTCCAACTTGCCTCGGCCGTGCTGATCGTCGGCGTCGCGCTCTGGATGCTGGTCCGCACATGGCGCGACCAGAAACAGGAAAGGCGCGCGGCGGCACATCACCATGCGCATGACGAGCATGACCATCGCGCTCATGGCGCCGACCATCATCATCACGACCATTACGATCACGGGCTCGACGTGAGCGACCTCGGCTTCCAGGACGCGCATGAGCGTGAACACGCTGGCGACATTCGACGTCGCTTTGCCGATCGCAACGTGACGACGGGCCAGATCGTGGTCTTCGGCCTGACGGGCGGGCTGGTGCCTTGTCCCGCGGCGATCACGGTGCTGCTGCTTTGCCTGCAGCTTCGGGCGTTCACACTGGGCGTCGGCCTCGTCCTCTGCTTCAGCATCGGGCTCGCCGCCGTGATGGTGGCGACCGGCGCTGCAGCGGCGATCGGCGTGAGGCATGTCGGCCGGCGATGGACGGGCTTCGAGACCTTTGCGCGACGTGCGCCCTATTTTTCGAGTGCGTTGATCGTTTGTGTCGGTCTCTATGTCGGTTGGCACGGATGGGCCGCGCTCGCCACCTAGCGAATGCGGCCCACGACACCGGCCACGGTGAACAGTCCCAGGGCCAGGATCAGTAGCGACGTCAGCAGCTCGACATAGGCCAGGCCCTTCAGGACCCGGTGGATGTTGCCGCCCACCAGCGCCAACCCGCCGCGCCGGAGCGCGATGCCCAGCAGGCCGAAGCAGCCGATGGTAATGGCCGAACCGATGCTGATGCCGGCCGCAAGCGTGATGCCGGCCAGCGTGGCGCCGCGATTGACCGCCGAGCCGACCACGATGATGGTGAGAGGACAGGGCAGCAGGCCCATGGCGATCGCCAGGAACGGCCGCGAGCCCGCGGCGGCATGGGAATGGCCGGTGGAATGGCCGGCGGGCCGCAGCAAACCGCGCAGCGACAGCACGACGTAAAGCGCGCCGATGGCGGCCACGATCGATCCGGCCGTCACTTCCAGCCACGCGCCCGCACCCGTGGGACGGCCGAGCGGACTGATGACCCGCCCCGCGATCAGCACCAGCACGACGGCGATCGTGCCATGGGTCGCAGCGGCCCCGGCGGCTACCCGCAGACCGGTGAGCGGGCTGGCGGACTGGCCGAGAAAATACGAGAAGATGACCGCCTTGCCGTGTCCCGGTGTCAGCGCATGGACGAGACCCAGCGCCACCGCGACGGCAATGCCGATCGCGAAGCGATCCACTGAGTCGAACAGCTCGAGCATGAGTTCGGCGACGACGCCTTGAAGCGCGCGCTGAGTGGAAATGACAGAGTCGACGAGTCGCTCCATCGATCAGTCCATAGCCGATTCGAGGCAACCTCGTCATTCCACATCGAAGGCTACCAAACGCTGAGAAACTGGGAATAGACGACGCCGGCCAACGCACTCGCGAGCAGCACCGAGATCATGCCGAACCTGAAGCGGAAGATGGCAATGGCGCAAGCCGCCGCCAGCGCCAGTGCCGGAAGATCGGCCGAGGCCAGAACCGGCAGGTCGATCGCCGCCCCCAGGAAGCGCACCGGCTTCAGGTCGACGAACAGCACCTGCAGGCCGAACCACACGGCGAGATTGAGGATCACGCCGACGACGGCCGCGGTAATGGCGGCGAGTGCCGCCGACAGCGCCTTGTTGGCGCGCAGCGCCTCGACGAACGGCGCGCCGAAGAAGATCCAGAGGAAGCAGGGCGTGAAGGTGACCCAGGTGGTGAGCAGCCCGCCCAGCGTGGCGGCGAACAGCGGGTGCAGGTCGCCCGCCGCCCGCCAGGCGGCGAGGAAGCCCACGAACTGCGTCACCATGATCAGCGGACCGGGAG
>JAUXWB010000523.1 GCA_030684475.1 Reyranella sp.
GCGATACGTCAATCCCGGCATAGTGCTCCATGGTCGTCCCCAGTGATGCTTGGAGCAGGCTAATCCCTGACTCCGTCACACCATCAGTCTGAGGGACGACCACCCAACCCGCGAGGGGCCGGCCCGTTATCCCATCTAGGCCAGCAGGCGTGCGATCGCCCATCCCGACGCGGCGACGACGACTGCGATGAAGGCCAGGCAGATCGCCAGGGGAATGAGCGGGTGGATGTTGTTCAGCCGGCGGAAGAGATTGCACAGGAACCCGACGGCGACCTGCGGCGGCGTGCGCGGGCTCTTGGAGTATTCCATCGCCGCCTTCACGACGCAGAACACGCCGGTGTTGGCGGCGAGCGTGGCCCGCCCCAGGAGGGCCGCGCCGCGCGGCGTGACCAGGTAGTTGCACTTCAGGAGAATGCGCTGGCGGTCGGCGGGATTGTATTGCCCTTCGACCCAGTGCAGCTCGCGGTGAAAGTCGAGCAGGCCAAATTCGTAGGTCGCGAACGCCTTCTCGATCCCGCTGTCGTGGAACACGACCCTGTAGGTCGCGTCGGACTGCAGATAGATGAGTGCGCGCACCACCATGCTCCCCGACAGGAAGCGCAGGTTGCCGTCGTAGTGCCGGTCGAAGAGGCCCTGATCGCCGCCACGGTCCTTGTTGTAGTGGGACAGGTAGAGTTCGTCAGTGTGCGTCATCGGCGCGATGACGCTGCCGGCGGGGACTTGTGCCGCGATCAGCGAGCGGATGAGCGGGCCGTCGCGCAGGCGGTCGATCTGCTCGATCACGGCTGCGGGCAAGGTGCGGACATAGACGTGCTTGGACGGCCGCTCCAGCAGATCCTGGCGATAGCGCTCCTCGACCCATCGCACGAGACCGTCGATCGTGGCGCGGTCGGCGCCGTCGTCGAACCGGCCGAGCGTCGCGGGAAAGTGCCGCGCAGAGTGCTGCGACGCGGGGACCTGCGGTTCGGCCTCCGCGCTTTCGCCGGCCAGCATGCTGTTCATGAGGTTCTCCTTGTGTAGCAGCGATAAAGGGCGCAGGCGACGGCAGCGGCGGCCAGCACCGAGGCCGCTGCCCCGGAGTCCAGGGCCGCGAAGGCGGCACCAATCAGGACGGCTGCGAAGACGAGGCCGCCGCCGATCCGCACGATGCCGATCTGCAGGGGGCGGCCGCGCCCCACGAGTTCCATGACGAGCAGCCCGATGTTGAGCGCGACATGCAGGCCCACCAGCGGCCACCACTGCTCTGCAAACGCCGGGTTGATCAGGGTGCCGCCAAAGGCCGTGACGTTGCCCACGATCATCGGATGGGCGATCAGCGAATAGGGGAAGGCGGTGATCCTCCGAGGCGGCAGGCCCGCCACCTCGTGACCGTAGTAGGTGCGGTCGAACCCCAGCACCGCCGCCGCCCGGACGTTCAGCAGGATGCCGCCGACAATGACCGCGAGCGAGGCGAGGTCGAGCGGTGCGGCGAGATAGACCGCGGCGATGGCTGCGACCGAGACGGTCTTCATCGCCACCGCATCCCGCTTGAAGACGTCGAACGGCACCGCGCCAAAGGCGAAGGCGAGCCAGTAGAGATAGTAATGCCAGAAGCTCAGCAGCCAGACCGCGAGCGCCAGGCTTCGCTCGAGCGCGGCCCCGAGTAAAACCGAGAGCAGGACCGCCAGAACGAACAGGCCACAGGCCAACGTCGAGCCATTGCGCCCGACGACAGCGCGCAACGACCCGGAACGTTCCGATGCAAACACGTTGCCGAACGATAACGTGTCATTGTGTCAGGTGCGTTACCCGCGGATTGGGTCGAGTCTCTCCTCGCCTTGCTTGCCGGCGTCTTCGCGGGCGGAGGGGCCAGCCGCCGGTAAGACTCATGACGGCTGGTCAATGGCAAGCGCCAGGCCCCGGACCGGCGAAAAAAAGTTGGCGCTCGGCGGCAACCTAACGCGACATTGGCCATTTCGTTTCTATGCGGGCGCAATTTGCCGGCCGCGGAGGAGCCCACCATGTCCACTCGGATTTTCGCTGCCCTTAGCACCAACGAGGAAAAGACGCTTCGGCTCATCGCGCGGGGTGGCATGATGCCGAGGAGTATTGGAGCCGGGGAGTTCGCCCGGTTGCAGCGTCTGGGCTTGGTCAACGAAAGCCGGACCGGCCTCCATCTTACCGAGTTGGGGCAACTGTGCCTCGGAGAGCATGCGGCGGTGCGCGGCAATGCCGAGGGCGGCGGGATAGAAGCGGCTCGCCCCTGATTTGAGAGTTGATGGCTTCGCTACGGGGCGCCCGGCCATTCAGGAGCCGTGGCCCCTCGGCCGCGTTCACGCGTCATGCGCAGATGGGTCCCCCACATCAACCTCCACCACATCAACCGGATCGACTGGGACATGGGCGCGCCGCATTGCCCCTCACACTAGGGATTGGGCTACAGATACATTGATGCTAGCGCTTGCTGGTACGCGTTTCAGACTCGGCGGCAGCACCATCAGCTTGTCTCCCTCTTGACGCCTATCCTATCCTCCCCTATATATCCTCTTGGTGAGGATTTCCGGCCCTGAAAGGCCAAGGAATAGGAGGAAGGGGATGTCATTTTACGATCAGAACCGTCCGTTCGGGGCCCCTGTCGGTCCCCGCGAGGCGCCGCCGGCGGGCGGCCTGAGCTGGTCTGACGCGGCCCATTACAAGCGGATCAACAAGGATGGGTTTCACCCGCCCCCGCATATGCGCGGCATGACCCTGGCGCAGCTGGAGGCCAAGGCCCGCGAGGAGACCCGGGAGGCGCGCGAGGCCCAGGAGGCGCGGGAGAGCGCGGCGCGCATCGAAAACGCGCCCAAGGCGATCGAGCGGGCGCTGCTGGATGGGCCGTCGCCCAAGCGGGCGGCGCCGGCCCAGCGCGGCTGGCGCCTGCGGGTGCGCTACGCCAACCAGCTCCGCCGCTGCAGCACACTCCGCGAGGCGGCGGCCCGGGTCGGCGTCGACGAGAGCACGGCGCGGCGCTGGCGGGTCAAATATCCGGCCTTCGGCAAGCGCTGCGACAAGATCATCGCCGAGCGCTACCCGCAGAATGCCGATGACCTCAAGCTGCGCGCCGGCGAGCCCAGGACGCGGCCCTACTTCATTCGCGGCAAGCAGATCGGCGAGCAGGTGATCCAC
>JAUXWB010000524.1 GCA_030684475.1 Reyranella sp.
ACCGTGCCGCGGGCTCTCATCGCCGAGACCATCGACCTGATCGCCGTGCTGTCGGGCCGGGGCGTCGCTCGCCGGCTGACCGAGCTCGCCGGCGTAAATGGTCTCGGCGCCGACTCGGACTACGCACTCTCACCTGCAGGAGAATGTCAATGATGCGCTTCGCGATACGGCGCGCCGTCACGGCGACCGCCATTCTGTCCTCGATACTGTTGGCCTTCTCGTCGGCGGCCTATGCGGCGGGTTCCAGCATGCCGTGGGAGCAGCCACTGCAGCAGGTCCTGCAATCGGTCGAGGGCCCGGTGGCCAAGATCGTTGCCGTGATCATCATCATCGTCACCGGCCTTACCTTGGCCTTCGGCGACACGTCCGGCGGTTTTAGGCGCCTGATCCAGATTGTGTTCGGCATCTCGATCGCCTTTGCCGCGTCGAGCTTCTTCCTGTCGTTCTTCTCCTTCGGCGGCGGGGTCCTGGTCTGATGATCGAATCCGTTCCCGGCTTCGTAGTGCCGCTGCACCGCGCCTTGACCGAGCCGATCCTGCTGGGTGGCGCGCCGCGCGCGGTCGCGATCCTCAACGGCACGCTGGCCGCCGCGGTCGGCCTCGGCCTGCGCCTGTGGATCGCCGGCCTCCTGCTCTGGCTGATCGGCCATGGCCTGGCGGTCTGGGCCGCCAGACGCGATCCGCTGTTCGTCGACGTCGTGCGCCGCCACCTGCGCATCCCCGGTCGGCTCGGTGTGTGAGGGCCATCGCATGATGAACCTCTCCGAATACCGCAGCTCGGCCACGCGCCTCGCGGACTTCCTGCCCTGGGCGGCGCTCGTCGCTCCGGGCGTCGTTCTCAACAAGGACGGATCCTTCCAGCGGACGGCGCATTTTCGGGGGCCCGATCTCGACTCGGCCGTGCCAGCCGAGCTGGTTGGCGTCGCTGGCCGTCTCAACAATGCGCTGCGCCGGCTGGGCTCCGGCTGGGCGATCTTCGTCGAGGCGCAGCGGCAGCCCTCCAGCACCTATCCGGAGAGCAGTTTCCCGGAGGCGGCCTCCGCGCTGGTCGATGCCGAGCGCAAGGCCGCTTTCGAGGAGGAGGGGGCTCACTACGAGTCGGCCTACTTCCTCACCTTTCTCTACCTGCCGCCGTCCTGGGAGTCCGCCGGCGCCGAGCGCTTCCTCTACGAGGGTCGCGCCCGCACCGAGGGCGCCGACGCGCACGAGATCCTGGCCGGTTTCATCGACCGGACGGACCGCGTCCTAAAACTCCTCGAAGGCTTTATGCCCGAAAGCCGCTGGCTCGACGATGGCGAGACCCTGACCTACCTGCATTCCTGCGTCTCGACCCGGCGCCAGCGCGTGCGCGTGCCGGAGGTGCCCATGTATCTCGATGCCCTGCTGGCCGATCAGCCCCTGGCGGGTGGTCTGGAGCCGAAGCTCGGTGACACGCATCTGCGCGTGCTCACCATCGTCGGTTTCCCGGCGGCGACCACCCCAGGGATCCTGGATGAGCTCAATCGTCTGGCCTTCGCCTATCG
Source organism: Reyranella sp. (assembly GCA_030684475.1). Classification (GTDB taxonomy): domain Bacteria; phylum Pseudomonadota; class Alphaproteobacteria; order Reyranellales; family Reyranellaceae; genus Reyranella. The sequence continues at coordinate 1,523 of JAUXWB010000524.1, forward strand.
CTGGTCGACCCGGGCGATCATGCTCGACAAGACCGACGCCACCAGGCTCTTGACCCGGATCCGCCGGCAGTGGTTCGCCAAGAGGAAGTCGATCGCCGCCATCCTCAAGGAGGTGATGACCAACGAAGCGTCGACGCTCCTCGATACGGACGCCCACAACAAGGCGATCGATGCCGATGCCGCCCTGCAGGAGCTGGGCTCCGACGCCGTCGGTGCAGCCTACTGCACGGTGACGGTCACGGTATGGGACGACGAC
>JAUXWB010000048.1 GCA_030684475.1 Reyranella sp.
CTTTTTTAGTAGGCGGGAGACGAGCTTGGCGGATGAACTCACCGACGGCGCGCTCCGTTACCATCGCCTACCCCGGCCGGGCAAAATCGAGGTCGTACCGACCAAGCCCCTGGCCACCCAGCGAGACCTGTCGCTGGCCTACTCGCCCGGTGTCGCCGCGGCCTGCCACGAGATCGTGCGCGATCCCGCGATGGCCGCGGAACTCACGATACGCGCCAACCTGGTCGGCGTGGTGACCAACGGCACGGCGGTGCTGGGGCTGGGCGCCATCGGGCCGCTCGCCGCCAAGCCGGTAATGGAGGGCAAGGGCGTCCTGTTCAAGAAGTTCGCCGGCATCGACGTCTTCGACATCGAGATCGCCGAGCTCGACCAGGAGAAGCTGGTCGACATCGTGGCCTCGCTGGAGCCGACCTTCGGCGGCATCAACCTGGAGGACATCAAGGCGCCGGAGTGCTTCTACGTCGAACAGAAGCTGCGCGAGCGAATGAAGATCCCGGTGTTCCACGACGACCAGCACGGCACCGCGATCATCGTCGGCGCCGCGGTGCTGAACGCGTTGTCGCTGGTCGGCAAGGACATCAGGAACGTGAAGCTCGTCGTGTCGGGCGCAGGCGCCGCGGCGCTGTCGTGCCTGGGCGTGCTGGAGAAGCTCGGCCTGCGGCGCGAGAACATCTGGGTCACCGACATCGTCGGCGTGGTCTGGAAGGGTCGCAACGAACTGATGGATCCGTTCAAGGAGCGCTACGCGCGCGAGACGCCGCTGCGTACTCTGGGCGATGTGATCGGCGGCGCCGACATCTTCCTCGGTCTCTCCGCCGCGGGCGTGCTGAAGCAGGACATGGTGAAGAAGATGGCGGCCAAGCCGCTGATCTTCGCGCTGGCCAACCCCAATCCCGAGATATCGCCCGAGGACGTGGCCGCGGTGCGCGACGATGCCATCATGGCGACGGGTCGCAGCGACTATCCCAACCAGGTGAACAACGTCCTCTGCTTCCCTTATATTTTTCGCGGCGCGCTCGATGTCGGCGCCACGACGGTCAACGACGAGATGAAGATCGCCTGCGTGCGGGCCATCGCCGAGCTTGCCCGCAAGGAGCCATCGGAAGTCGTGGCGCGGGCCTTCGGGGAGGCCGGCGGCGGCGGTTTCGGGCCGACGCAGATCATCCCCAAGCCGTTCGATCCACGCCTGATCGTCGAGCTCGCGCCGGCCGTCGCCAAGGCGGCCATGGATTCGGGTGTGGCGACGCGGCCGATCGCAGACTTCGAGGCCTACCGCGAGCAGCTCAGCCAGTTCGTCTTCAAGTCCGGTCTGGTCATGCGGCCGGTGTTCGAGCAGGCGCGCAACGCGCCCAAGCGGGTGATCTTCAGCGCCGGCGAGGACGACCGCGTGCTGCGCGCCGTGCAGATCATCCTGGACGAGGGCATCGCCCAGCCCATCCTGATCGGGCGTCCTGAAATCATCCGCCATCGTGCCGAACGCCTGGGTCTGCGTTTCCGGCCGGGTACGGATGTCGAACTGATCGATCCGTCGAGCGATCCACGCTACGACCGCTACTGGGGTGCCTATCACGAGCTGATGGAACGGCGCGGCGTCACTGAGCCCACGGCGCGCAATCTCGTGCGATCCAGCCCGACCCTGATTGCGGCCCTGGCCGTGAAATTGGGCGACGCCGACGCCATGATCGCCGGCGCCTACGGCCGCTTCCGCACCCACTTCAATCATGTGTACGACGTGATCGGCATGCGGGAAGGCGTGAGGCACATGGCGGGCCTCAGCCTCCTGGTCATGCCGACCCGCTCGCTGTTCATCGCCGACACCTACGTCAACAACGATCCCGACGCCGAGACCCTGGCCGAGATCACCTTGCTGGCCGCCGACGAGGTCCTGCGTTTCGGTATCCAGCCCAAGGTGGCGCTGCTGTCGCATTCGAGCTTCGGCAGCTCCGAGCATCCTTCGGCGCGCAAGATGGCGGCGGCGGTCAGGCTGCTGCATCAACGCGCGCCGGCGCTCGAGGTCGACGGTGAGATGCATGGCGACGCAGCCCTCGAGGCCGACATCCGCGACAATGTCTTCCCGCGGTCGCGGCTCAAGGAGTCGGCCAACCTGGTCGTCTGCCCGTCATTGGATGCCGCCAACATCGGCTTCAACCTGCTCAAGACCGCCGCCGACGGCCTGCATATCGGTCCGATGCTGCTCGGCACCGCGCTGCCGGCGCACGTACTGACGCCTTCGGTGACCGCCCGCGGCATCCTGAACATGACGGCGCTGGCCGTGGTTGAAGCCCAGCGTCTCGCCGAGGCGCGTGGATGAGCGCCGAGGTCGACGTCCTCGACGAAGTGCCGCCGGAGCTCGTCCGTCGCGTCGAGGCCGCGCTCACCGAGGATCGCGCGGAGGATGTTCGGGCGCTCCTGGCCGATCTCAGCGCCACCGGCCAGGCATCGGTACTCGAACAGGTGGCCGAGTCGGAACGCGACAAGCTCGTCGGCATTCTCAAACACGACCTCGATCCCGAAGCGCTGACCGAACTGGACGAGGAGGTCCTCGAGGACGTCCTCGAGCAGCTCGACAGCAAGGAGATCGCCGCCGCCGCGCGCGAACTCGAGGCGGACGACGCCGCGAACATTCTCGAGTATCTGCCGGAAGACGAACGCCGCGAGGTCCTGGCCGAGCTGACGCCCGACAAGCGTGCCGCCATCGAGAGTGCACTCGCCTACCCGGAGGGCACCGCCGGGCGTCTCATGCAGCGCTCGCTGGTCAAGGTTCCGGATGATTGGGCCGTCGGCCAGGTTATCGACTACTGCCGCGAGGCGACCGACCTGCCGGACGACGTCTACGACATCTTCGTGGTCGACCAGGCAGGCAGGCTGCGCGGCTCGGTGCCGCTCGGCCGCATGTTGCGCGCCAAGCGGCCCGTTTCGATCCTCGACATCGTCGATCCCGACATTCCCTCCGTGCCGGCGACAGCCGACCAGGCCGAGGTGGCGCATGTCTTTCGCGACAAGAACCTGGTGTCGTGTCCGGTCGTCGACGAGGAAGGCCGGCTGCAGGGTGTGATCATGGTCGACGATGTCGTCGACGTGATCGACGAGGAGGCTGAGGAGGACCTGCTCAAGATGGGCGGCGTCGGCTCGGACGACATGCATGCCGATACCGTGCGGACGGTGTGGCTGCGCGCGCCGTGGCTGACGGTGAACATCGCAACGGCGCTTGTCGCTTCGCTGGTGATCGGCCAGTTTGAGGGTACCATCGAGAAAATCGTCTTGTTGGCGGTCCTCATGCCGATCGTTGCCTCCATGGGCGGCAATGCCGGAATACAGACCGTCACGGTGACGGTGCGCGCCCTTGCCATGGGCGAGCTGACCGCGGCGAACGCGTTGCGCTTCGTCGCCAAGGAAGCAGTCGTCGGCGGACTGAACGGGGTGTTGTTCGCGATGCTGCTGGCGGTCGGCGTGATCGCTCTGTTCGGCGACTGGCGCCTGGGCGCCGTGATCGGCGCGGCCATGTCCTGCAATCTGGTGGTCGCGGCCCTTGCTGGGGCCCTGATTCCCATCGGCCTGCAGAAATTCGGTATCGACCCCGCGGTTTCGTCGACCGTATTCCTGACGATGGTGACTGACGTGATCGGGTTCCTCGCCTTCCTTGGCCTCGCGACCCTGTTCCTGCTCTAGCCGGCGAAGCCGAGGCGGCTTCGCATCGGCGGCCGGGCGCTGTATCGTGCGTTCCGGGAGGATGTCCGATGTCTGCGATTGCTCGCTTGGCGGGAATGCTTGTGTTGCTGCTGGCCGCTGTTGCGGCCGCTGCCCAGACCAAGGTTCCATCCGAGCGGCCGCTCGAGGCGTTGGTCAAGTCGGCACTGTTGTCGTTCAACGACGCCAACCTGACGGGCAACTACACGGTGTTTCACGCCAAGCTGTCGAAGCCGTTCCGCCAGCAGTTCACCGTCGAGAAGCTCAAGGATACGTTCAAGGAATTCAACGAGAAGAACATCGACATCGATATCGTCTCGGCGATGAAGCCCGCCTACGGCACGGCGCCCACTGTCGACGGCGACGGCAAGCTGAATGTGAAGGGATTCTTCCCGACCGACCCGACGCGGGTGAGCTTCGAGTTGAGCTTCATTCCGTCGGACGGCGAGTGGAAGCTGATCAGCATCAACGTGAAACTGGGCGCGGCGTCCTGAGCCACCCAACAACAAGAGACAAGGCACCATCATGATCCCCAATGCGATGCCGTCGTTCGATTTTGGCCTGGGAGAAACCGCCGACGCGCTGCGTGACCAGGTCCAGCGCTTTGCCTCGACCGAGGTGGCGCCGATCGCCGCCGAGCTCGACAAAACCGACCGTTTCCCGCGCGAGCTGTGGCCCAAGATGGGCGCGCTCGGCCTGCACGGCATCACCGTTGAGGAGGAATATGGCGGCTCGGGCCTCGGCTACCTCGAGCATGTCGTGGCGGTAGAGGAACTGAGCCGTGCCTCGGCGGCCGTCGGCCTCAGCTACGGTGCGCACTCCAATCTCTGCGTCAACCAGATCAGCCGCAACGGCAGCGATGAGCAGAAGCGCCGCTTCCTGCCCAAGCTGATCTCCGGCGAGCATGTCGGCAGCCTGGCGATGAGCGAGTCCGGTGCGGGCTCCGACGTCGTTTCCATGAAGCTGCGCGCCGACAAAAAAGGCGACCGCTACGTGCTGAACGGCACCAAGATGTGGATCACCAACAGCCCCGATGCCCAGGTGGTCGTGGTCTACGCCAAGACCGATCCGGCGGCGGGCGCGCGCGGCATCACGACCTTCATCGTCGAGACCGACCGGAAAGGGTTCAAGGTGGCGCAGAAGCTCGACAAGATGGGCATGCGCGGCTCGTCGACCGGCGAGCTGGTGTTCGAGGACTGCGAGATTCCCGAGGAGAACGTGCTGGGTCCGATGGGCAAGGGCGTCAACGTCCTGATGAGCGGCCTCGACTACGAGCGCGCCGTGCTGGCGGCGGGCCCGCTCGGCATCATGCAATCGGCCATGGATATCGTCGTGCCCTATGTGCATGAGCGCCAGCAGTTCGGGCAGCCGATCGGCACCTTCCAGCTCGTTCAGGGCAAGCTCGCCGACATGTACACGACGATGAATGCCTGCAAGTCGTACGTATATGCGGTCGCCAAAGCCTGCGATCGCGGCCAGACCACGCGCAAGGACTCGGCGGGCGCCATCCTCTACGCCGCGGAAAAGGCCACCATGGTGGCGCTCGATGCCATCCAGCTCCTGGGCGGCAACGGCTACATCAACGACTATCCGACCGGTCGACTGCTGCGCGACGCCAAGCTCTATGAGATCGGCGCCGGCACCAGCGAGATCCGGCGCATGCTGATCGGGCGCGAGCTATTCGCCGAATCGGCCTGATGAACCGCGTTGACCGCGGCGCCAGTTTTGCGTACACGGCGTGTATGGAAAGACCGGCATGCCGCGTTATCTGACCGAGAAGGACATCGCCGACTTCCGCGCCGAATTGTGCCGGGTCGCGACCGAGCGGTTCGCCCGCTTCGGCTACGAGGGCGTCACCATGCGCCAGCTGGCCGAAGCGCTGGGCTGCAGCCCCAAGACACCCTATCGCTATTTCAAGGACAAGGCCGACATCCTGGCGACAGTGCGCGCCGATGCCTTCGCCAGGTTCTCCGATGCCCTCGAGCAGGCAGCCGCCTCCGCCGCCGATCCGCTCGAGCGCGGCCGGCATGTCGCGGAGGCTTATCTGAAGTTCGCTCTCGGCAACCCGCATGCCTATCGCATCATGTTCGAGATCGACCAGCCGATCGACGACAGTCATTCCGATCTGGCGCGCGAGGCGCTGCGGGCACGCCAGTTCATCACCCGCCAGTCCGAGGAGATGGCGACAGCGGGCCTGATCGCCGTCGATCCGCAATTGTTCGGCTGGTCGATGTGGGCGACCATCCACGGCATCGTGATGTTGCATCAGGCCGGCATGCTGCGGGGTGGCCCGGATTACGCGACCTTGAACCACTTCCACGGTGCCCTGATGTTCAAGGGTGCCGTTGCGCCGGCGTCCAAGCCTCAGAACAAGGTGAGGAAGAAGCGATGACACCGGGCGTTACCGCAGGCCGGCGGTTCCGAAGCTGGGCCGATATCCAGGCCAATGCCGCGCGCGGCGCGAGCGGTCTGGCCGCACTCGGCGTCGGCGAGGATGACAGCGTGGCGCTCATGCTGCGCAACGACTTCGCCACTTTCGAAGTCAACATGGCGGCCGGCCAGCTCGGTGCCTATGCCGTGCCAATCAACTGGCATTTCACACCGGAGGAAGCCGACTATATCCTTCGCGACAGCGGCGCCAAGGTCCTGGTGGCGCACACCGATCTCCTGGCGCAGATCGCTCCCGGCATTCCCGCTGGCGTAAAGGTGATGGCGGTCCCGACGCCGGAGGAGATCGCAGTCGCCTACAACGTGCCCGCCGAACGCCGCACGGCACTGGCGGGTGTCGGGCTCTGGCAGGATTTTGTGGCGGCGTCGGCTCCCCACTCGGCGCCTCCCAAGCTTGCACGCGGCAGCATGATCTACACGTCGGGCACGACCGGACGGCCAAAGGGCGTGCGCCGCAAGCCCAGCACGCCTGAGCAGCAGGCAGCGGGGGCGCAGGAGGCGGCGACCTTCTGGGGCCTGAAGTCCGATCCCGCGATCGTCGTGCTGATGAACGGCCCGATGTACCATTCCGCGCCGGCCGCCTATGGCATGGCGAGCGCCCGGCTCGGCCTGAACGTTGTTCTGCAGCCGCGCTTCGAAGCCGAGGACATGTTGCGCCTGATCGAGCGGCACGGCGTCAGCCACATGCATATCGTGCCCACCATGTTCGTGCGCCTGCTGCGGCTGCCCGGCCCGGTGCGCCAGCGCTACGACGTCTCGTCGCTGCGCTTCGTCACCCACGGGGCGGCGCCCTGTGCGCCCGCCGTGAAGCGCCAGATGATCGAATGGTGGGGGCCGGTGGTCTACGAATATTACGGCGCCACCGAAACCGGCGTCGTGGTGTGGCACGGTTCGGATGATGCGCTGCGCAAGCCGGGCACGGTCGGCCGTGTCGTCCCCGGCGGCATCCTGCGCATCGTCGACGAGCAGGGAAGGGATGTGAAGCAGGGCGACGTCGGTGAAATCTACGTGCGAGGCCCGCATCTATCGGAATTCACCTACAACAACGATGACGCCAAGCGGCGGGAGATCGCGCTCGGCAACCTCGTGACCGTGGGCGACATTGGCTACATGGACGCCGACGGCTTCCTGTTCCTGTGTGATCGCAAGCGCGACATGATCATCTCGGGCGGCGTGAACATCTATCCCGCCGAGATCGAATCGGTGCTGATCCAGATGCCGGGCGTGCGCGACTGTGCGGTGTTCGGCATCCCCGACGAGGAATTCGGCGAGCAGATCTGCGCCCATGTCGAGCCGATGGCCGGAGCAGCTATCGATGCGATAGCCGTGCGGGCCTGGCTCGGCGAGCACCTGGCGCGCTACAAGGTGCCGAAGGTCGTGGAATTCGACGCCGCACTTCCGCGTGAAGACTCGGGAAAAATCTTCAAACGCAAGCTCAGGGCCCCATATTGGGAAAAGGTGGGGCGCAGCATCTGAGGGATCTCATGGCCGACGACGTCACTCTGTTCGGCAAGCTGAAAAGCAAGCTGATCGACAGCAAGCAGAAGTGGGCCCAGGAGGGTCGCTTGCTGACTGGAAAGACGGCGGCACATCAGGTGCGCCTGCCGCCCGGGCAGCGGCAAGTCGAGACCTGGCCGGTGCTGGATCTCGGTGTTCAGCCCGAGATTCCCACTCACGCCTGGCGCTTGTTCGTGGACGGGGCGGTCGAGACTCCCATGGCCTGGAAGTGGGGCGAATTCACCGACCTTCCCAAGACCCGGCTCACCAGCGACATCCACTGCGTGACCGCTTGGTCGCGCTACGACAACAAGTGGGAAGGCGTGAGCGCCCGCGAGCTGCTGGCCCTGGTGAAGCCCAAGGCGGAAGCCCGGCACGTCATCTTCCATTCGTACGACACCTATACGACCAATGTGCCGCTGGAAGATTTTGCGGCCGATGACGTGCTGCTGGCGTGGAGCTGGAACGGCGAGCCGATCAGCCGCGAGCATGGCGGGCCGCTCAGGGTGGTGATCCCGAAGCTCTACTTCTGGAAGAGCGCCAAGTGGATCAAGCGCCTCGAGTTCTCAGGCCTCGACAAGCCCGGCTTCTGGGAAGTGCGCGGCTATCACAACTACGGCGACCCGTGGCTGGAACAGCGCTACGACGAGGAGGCCTGACATGTCGGCTCATGACTATTCCTTCACGACGATCGACGGAAAGCCGCTGAATCTGAAGGACTTTGCCGGCAAGGCGGTGCTGGTGGTGAATGTAGCGTCGTATTGCGGGTTCACGCCGCAATACACCGACATGCAGAAGCTGCACGAAACCTACGGCCCCAAGGGGCTCGTGGTGCTGGGCGTGCCGTCGAACGATTTCGGGGCGCAGGAGCCGCGCGGCGAGGCGGAGATCGCCAAGTTCTGCGAGAGCATGTACGGCGTCACCTTTCCGGTCACGGCCAAGCAGAAGGTGATCGGGCCGGACGCCCACGCACTCTATGGATGGATCGCCGCCCAGGCGGGTGAGGGCGCCGCGCCCAAGTGGAACTTCCACAAGTACCTGATCGGCAAGGACGGCAGCCTGCTGGGCGCCTGGCCGAGCCGTGTGCGTCCCGGTTCCGGGGAGATCACCGAGGCGGTGGAGACCGCTCTTCGCTAGAGCGGGAGGACATCCGGTTGGATCGGCGAGCCGGGTGCTTGCACTGCCAGCATCCGCTCACGTAAATGTGAATAGATTGAAGTTGCAGGTTCAGCAGGAAATGGACTATGTTTCTGGCAGGCTGGCGGTTGGACCGCGCCAGTTCTCCTACATAAGCATGACCCGCCCGCGCACGCCGCGGGTTGACGCGTACGCGAGGGTGGAGCTTGCCACG
>JAUXWB010000004.1 GCA_030684475.1 Reyranella sp.
GGGCCGTGCCCGACACCGGCCTGCTGCTGCTGAAGCACCACAGTCCGGCGAGCGCAGAGATCTACTGGATGGGTGTCGACCCGACCCGGCACCGCCAAGGCGTCGGCCGCGCCCTGGTCGATGCGGCGCAAAGCCAGCTCAGGAGCGAGGGTGTCAGGTTCCTGTTCGTGAAGACGCTTCATCCCGACGTCGACTACGAGCCTTACTTGCGCACGCGCCGCTTCTACGAAGGGATGGGCTTTGCGTTGGCCCTGTCGTCGGAACATAGGCCGTCCGAGCCGTCGCCATCGGGTGACCCGCTGGCGTGGTACCTCAAGGAGCTTTGAGCGTGGCATACCGCGCCGTTCTCTTCGATATCGGCGGGCCGCTCGATCTGGAGTTTGCCCGCGAGAGCGCGGCCGATAGCGCCATCGCCATGGCCTGCGGGCTCGAGGGCATGCGCGTCGACGAAGCCATGATCGAGGCGGCCTCGGAGACGGCCGTCGAGGCCTTCGCGGCCAACGCCTACGCTCACATGATCGACACGCTGTGCGGCGGCGATCCGCGGACCATCGGCCGCGTCGAAGCCCGGGTCCGCGCCATGCTGGGCAATCTCGACGTCTTTCAGCTCCGTCCCGAGATCGATGGACTCCTGCGCCGCCTGCACGGTCGCGGCGTGCCGCTGGGCATCGTCGCCAACCAGCCGGCGGCGGCGCGGGAGCGCCTGCGGCGCGCCGGCATCGGCGAACTCTTTGAGTACCAGGGGATGAGCGCACTCACCGGCCTCAGCAAGCCCGACCCGCGCGCCTTCGCGGCGGCGGCCGAGGCGCTGGGCGTTCTTCCTGCTGCCTGCATCATGGTCGGTGACCGTATTGACAACGACATCGTGCCCGCCAAGGCGCTCGGCATGGCGGCGATCCTGTTTCGTAGCGGCCGGCATCGCCGCCAGAAGCCGCGCACTCCGGCAGAAGAGCCGGATGCAGTCGTAACGGATGTGCCGGAGCTCGACGCGGCCATCGTCGACTTGATGGGGCGGAGCTGAAACGTGCACCTCCCCGATCTACCGCCCGACCTCCGTTTCGAACGCCTGCCACGCGACGAGGCGGCGCTGCGCTTTGCATTCGAGGCCAAGCGAGCGGCGATGGGGCCATACATCATCGAGCGTTGGGGGTGGGACGAGACCTTGCAGATGCGGCTGCATGCCGACCGCTTTCGCGACAAGCCGTTTCACCGGGTCCTGCACGACGGCAAGGCAGTCGGCACCGTCTCGCTGATGTGCCTCGACGACTGCGCGCGGTTCGGCGAGTTCTACTTGTTTCCGGAATTCCAGCGTCACGGTGTCGGCAGCAGGATCCTGCGCCATTGCCTGGACATCGCGGACGCGCTCACTCTGCCGGTCCGGCTGGAATATCTGAAATGGAACCCTGTCGGCTCACTCTATCGGCGGCACGGCTTCGCGGTCACCGGCGAAACCGACATCCATTGGCTAATGGAAAGGCCGCCGACCTCGCCCATGCCTTTGCCGAGATTGCCCGGCCCGTAGGTGTGGGCGTTGATCAGGCCGGGATGCATCAGCCGGTTCTTCGCATCGATCACCGTGGCGCCGGCGGGGGCGGCCATGCCGGGCCGTCCGATCGCGGCGATCTCGTCGCCCTCGATCATGATGTCGGCGGGGGCGGCGGTTCGGTTGGCGATATCGAGCAGGCGGCCGCCACGGATAATGGTCTGAGGAGCATTCCGGGCCATGGTGGACAGTCTCGCAAACAAGGTGCCAGATGTCTCGTCTCGGCACGGACGACTCCTACAGGCGAGGGAGCCATGCACCACAAGCTAATTTCCGGCGACAACCACATCGACCTCACCTATTGCCCGGCCGACCTCTGGTCTGCCCAGGCGCCCGCCAAATGGCAAAAGAACGCGCCGCGCGTCGAAGAGCGCAATGACGGGCAGCACTGGTTCGTCGATGACAAGGACCGCGGCATGTGGAACGGCGTCGGCCCGGGCTTCCTGCCCTACACCAAGGGCTCGTTCGGCCATGTCGACGAGATGAAGGAGGCGGGCTTCGTGTGGGACAGCACTCCCGGCGCTACGCCGCGGCCGACCACGCCGGAGCTGCGCATCGCCGATCTCGACCGCGACGGGCTCGAGAAGGAGATCATTTACGGCTGCCTGATGGTGAACGACCTGATCGACGACGCCGAGCACCGCGTCTGTCAGAAACACCGCTACAACGACTGGGCGGACGACTACGCCAGCCGCTCAGATCCCAACCGCGTCTTTCCGCTCGCCATCATTCCCAACACCAGCCCGGCCGCCGCCGCAGCCGAGGTGCGGCGCTGCGCCAGGATGGGATTGAAGGGCGGCGACCTCGCCTTCAAGCGCATGAGTCTGCCGATGTGGCATCGCGACTGGTATGTGCTGTGGGAGGCGTCGGCGGAGTGCAGGTTCCCGATCTCGTTCCACTCGACCGGCTTCAAGGCGCTGCGCGCGCCCGACACGCCCGAGATGGAGAAGGAGTATTCGGTCCAGCATCGGCTGGTGCGCTCGGCGCTGTTCCAGCTCGACACCATGGAAGTGCTGGTCTCGCTGCTCGCCTCGGGCGCCTGCGAGAAATACCCCGACTTCAACTTCGTGCTGGGCGAGTCGGGCGTCACCTGGCTGCCCTACGTGTTCGACCGGCTCGACACCGAATATCACGACCGCGCCCGCAGCCTCGGCTTCAAGCTGAAACCCAGCGATTATTTCCGGCGCCAGGGCTACGTCACCTATCAGCAGGACAAGTACCTGGAGCCGATCGTGCCGCTGATCGGCGAGGACAACATCATCTGGGGCGCCGACTATCCCCATCCCGATTGCATCTGGCCGAACTCGCGCGAGACCCTGACCAAGAACCTCGCGAGCTTCTCCGACGGCGTGCAGAAGAAGATCGTGCACGACAACGTCGCGCGGCTGTACGGGCTGAACTGAGCCCCGCGGACGCAGGGCGCACTCAAACAAAAACCCCCGGGGATGCCGGGGGTCGTCGCTCGGTTTTTTGAAGAGGGGGAGGGCTAGTAGCCCTCGCGTTCCATGCGCTTGCGCATCAGCTTGCGCGTCCGGCGGATGGCTTCGGCGCGCTCGCGGGCGCGGCGCTCGGAGGGCTTCTCGTAATTGCGGCGGAGCTTCATCTCGCGGAAGATGCCTTCGCGCTGCATTTTCTTCTTCAGGACGCGCAGCGCCTGATCGACATTGTTTTCACGAACGAGAACCTGCACT
>JAUXWB010000013.1 GCA_030684475.1 Reyranella sp.
GGAGTCGTTGCGCGGCCTCCTCTCTTCGCCGGCAAGCGCCTACGACGAACTGGTCACCGGCCAGAAGTCGATCCGCTATCACTGGCAGGGCATCCTGAGCGTCATCCGCGCGCTGCCGGGCGGGCTGGGCGAGCGCGTGGAGAGCGCACGCCGGCAGCTCGGGGAATCGGGCGCCACCGTCAACCTGCTCGACGATCGCGCCGCGCCGCGCTGGACGTTCGACCCCCTGCCCTTCGTGGTCGCGCCCGACGAATGGGCGGCGCTCGAGACCGGGCTGATCCAGCGCGCCCGCCTGCTCGACGCCATCCTGGCCGACGTCTACGGGCCGCAGACGCTCCTCCGGGAGCAACTGCTGCCGCCGATGCTGGTCCACGCCAACCGGCACTACCACCGGCCCTGCCAGGTCACCGACGGCGCGGCGCCGACGCGTCACCTCGGCCACTACGCGGTCGACCTGGTGCGGCTGGGCGACGGCCGCTGGCACGTGCTGGCCGACCATACCGAGGTGCCCGCCGGCATCGGCTATGCGCTGGAGATGCGCCGGGTGCTGGCGCGCAGCCTGCCCGAGGCGTTCCGCTCCATCCCGGTGCGGCATCTCCGGCCGTTCGTCGACCGCTGGCACGACTCGCTGCTGGCACTCGCGCCGGCCGATATCGCCCATCCCAACATGGCGGTGCTGACGCCGGGCTCGCTGTCGGCGACCTATTTCGAGCACGTCTATCTCGCGCGCGCGCTCGGCGTCCCGCTGGTCGAGGGTGGCGATCTGGTGGCGCGCGACGGCCATGTGTCGCTGAAGACTCTGGCCGGGTTGCGGCCGGTGCACATGCTGCTGCGCCGCCTCGACAGCGCCTTCGTCGATCCCCTCGAGCTGCGTGCCGACTCGGCGCTGGGCGTCACCGGCCTGGTCGAGGCAACGCGCAGCGGCCGGATAACGCTGGCCAATTCGCTGGGCTCCGGCGTCGTCGAGACACCGGCGCTCATGCCCTTCCTCGAGCGCCTCTGCGAGCGCCTGCTCGACCAGCCGCTCAGCCTGCCGTCGCTCGACGTATGGTGGCTGGGCGAGCCGTCGGCCGCGGCCTTCGTGATGGCGAACCTCGATACGATGATCGTGCGGCCCTGCCTAGGCAACGACCGCGAGCCGATCGTGGTCGGCATGCTGGAACCGGCCGAGCGCCAGGCCCTGGAAGACCGGCTGCGGGCGCAGCCCGGACAGTTCGTCGCCCAGCACCCGTTCACGCCCTCGCTCAGTCCCAAATGGGACGGTAAGGGCTTGGCGCCCGCGACTGTCGTCATGCGCGTCTTCGTGAGCGCCGATGGCGACGGCTATCGCGTGCTGCCGGGCGGCCTGGCGCGCGAGCCGACCGGGGAGACGGCGCTGCACTCGCTCAACCGACTCAACGGCACGCTGAAGGACGTCTGGGTGCTGACCGAAGACGCCGCCGACGTGGAGCTGCCCGCGACCCGGCGGTTCCATCAGCTCGCCGTCGAACGCGGCGGCGCCGACCTGCAAAGCCGCGTCGCCGACAACCTGTTCTGGCTCGGCCGCTATATCGAGCGCCTGGACAACGACTCCCGGCTGCTGCGCACCACCGCCACGAGGGTGGCACAGGGCGCCATGGGCCCGCGCGATTCGATCGAGCTACGCCTGCTCGGCCGCCTGCTCAGCGACGCCAACCTGATGGAACCGGCCTCGGCACTGTCGGCGCCGGAGAGTGCGGCCTTCCAGCAGGGCCTGGACGCTGTCGCCTCCGACGAACGCGGGCTTGCCACCGTGCTCGACGCCATCCAACGGCTCGCCGGCACGCTGCGCGACCGCTTTTCCGCCGACATGACGATCGCAGCCGGGCCGCTGATGGCCGAGGTGCGCCAGCGCCTGATGTCGGCCCGCGGCAACCTCGATCCGCTGCTCGCGGCCCTCGACGAGATCGTGCGCTTCGTCGCCACGCTCTCAGGCCTGGCGCAGGAAAACATGACCCGCGGTACGGGCTGGCGCTTCCTCGATCTCGGGCGACGCCTCGAGCGCGCGCAGTTCATCCTGACGGGCGCGCTCAACCCCTTCACCCAGTCGCCGATCGACTGGGACGCGGCGATGCGGCTCGCCCTCGAGTTGTGCGACAGCTCGATCACCTATCGGACCCGCTATCTCGGCCAGCTCCAGCCGGCGCCGGTGCTCGATCTGGTCGTCCTCGACGACAGCAACCCGCGTGCGCTCGCCTTCCAGCTCCGCACCATCAACGTCCATCTCGACTACCTGGCGCAGGCCTCCGGCGTGCAGGTGCCGGCACTCCCCGACTCGCTCGACAGGGACCTTGCCGCCGTCGTCCGCCAGTTCGGCGGCGACGAGCAGGCGTGGCGCCACGAAGGGCTGGCGCTCGCCATGCTGCGCGACGTCGCAGCCGATGCCGACGCGCGGCTCGAAGCGCTTTCCGAGGCGATCACGCGCGCCTATTTCAGCCACGTGCCGGCGTCGCAGGCCGTCGGCACGTCGGGTGCCTGAAGGAAACGCCGGCCGTGAAATACATGCTCTCGCACCGCACCTCGTACAGCTACGCCAGCAGCGTCGACTCGGCCCATCACATCGCCCATCTCAGGGCGCGCGAATTCCCCGGCCAGAAGGTGACGTCGATCGGCATCGACACCGATCCGGCGCCGGCGCTCGCGGTGCAGCACCTCGATCATTTCGGCAACCACATCGACATCTATCGCATCGACAAGCCGCACATGCGCTTCGACATAGAAGTCCGCGCCGCCATCGACGTCCGCTTCCCCGATCCACCGCCTGCCGCCGCGACGCCACCCTGGGAGGAGATCCGCGCGGCCTTGAGCGGCGACGGCTTCCCGATGCCGGTCGAGGCGAGCGAGTTCGTCCACGAGTCGCCGCTGGTGCCGGCCGTCGAGGCGCTGCGAGCCTATGGTGCCCCGTCGTTCACGGCCGGCCGGCCGATCCTCGAGGTGGCCCGCGAGCTCACCTCGCGCATCAAGGCCGATTTCGCCTATGAACCCGGCGCCACCGACATCAGCACGCCGCTGGCCGAGGTCTTCGCCGGCAAGTCAGGCGTTTGCCAGGACTTCGCCCATGTCGAGATCGCGGCGCTGCGCGCCCACGGCCTCGCCGCCGGCTATGTCTCGGGCTACATCCGCACCGTTCATTCCCGGGAAGAACTCGCCCTGCGCGGCGCCGACGCCAGCCACGCCTGGGTGGCGGTGTGGTGCGGCGACGCCGTGGGCTGGGTCCATCTCGACCCGACCAACGACCTGGTGGCCCGCGAAGACCACGTCGCCGTGGCCTGGGGCCGGGACTTCGCCGACGTGAGCCCGCTGCGCGGCGTGATCCTGGGTGGTGAGTCCCACACCTACAGCGTCGGCGTCACGCTGGTGCCGGCGGACTGAACCTCAGCCGCCGAGGAACTCCTTGGTCCAGCGCCCATAGTCGCCCTCGCGCGTGACCCGCTTCATTAGCTCTGCGTCGGCCACACCCGGCAGCTTCGAGGGAGGCATGCCTTCCCTCAAGGCCTTCAACGTGTCGTGCACCGCTTTCACCGCCGCAGCGAAAGGCTGGTGGCCCTGCAGCGCGATGCGCACGCGGCGGGCCGAGAGATAGTCGAGGTCGGTGAGCTCGCCCGACACGCCGCCCATGATCAGCGGCAGTTTGGTCGCGGCCGAGACGGCGTCGAGTTCGGCCCGCGTCCTGATGCCGACGAAGAACAGCGCATCAACGCCCGCCGCCTCATAGGCCTTGCCGCGGGCGATGGCGTCGTCGAGACCGGTGATGGTGATCGCGCTGGTGCGGCCGGCGATTGAGAGCAGCGGGTCCTGGCGGCCGGCGAGTGCCGCCTTCATCTTGCCGATACCCTCGGCGATGGAGACGAGCCGTGGCCTGGTCGTGCCGTGGGGCGTCGGGAGCTCGGTGTCCTCGATGCTCATGCCGCTGATGCCGGCGGTCTCCAGCTCCTCGACCGTGCGCTTGACGTTGAGCGCATTGCCGTAGCCGTGGTCGGCGTCGACCATCAGGGGAAGATTGCCGGCGCGGTTGATACGGTAAGCTTGGGCCGCGAATTCCGAGAGCGTCAGCACGATCAGGTCGGGCGCCCCCAGCACCGTCATCGACGCGACCGAGCCCGCTAACATGCCGATCTCGAAACCGAGATCCTCGGCGATGCGGGCGGAGATCGGATCGAACACCGAGCCGGGATGAAAGCAGCGATCCCCGGCGAGGAGCGCACGAAAACGGCGGCGGCGGTCGGTCCAATGCATGTCGGTCAATCCCCTCTATCCGGCCCCTGCATAGCAAAACCACGGGGCAAAACCACGGGCCTCCCACCCTTGTTTTGACCGGGGCTGCCGGCGTAGCGTTGTCGTGGGAGGCTGCCTTGGATACCGCGATTCCGACATCCAGCACACTGGCCGGAGACCGTGCCGTCGTTGCGCGCGCCGAGGCCTTGCGTCCGGCCATCGAGGCTGCTTCCAACGACATAGAGGACAAGCGCCGGCTGCCGGCGGACCTGCTCGACAAGCTCCATGAAGCCCGGCTGTTCCGCCTCCTGCTGCCGCGCTCGTCAAACGGGATCGAGACCGACCCCGTCACCTTCTTCCATGTGATCGAGACCCTCGCCCGCGGCGATGCCTCGACCGCCTGGTGCGTGAGCCAGGGCGGCGGCTGTTCCATGTCGGCGGCCTACCTCGACCCGGGCGTGGCCAACGAGATCTTCGGCAAGGACCCACGCGCCGTGCTGGCGTGGGGGCCGGGGCCCAGGGTCAAGGCCATCGAGACCACGGATGACAAGAGGGGGGCCGGCTATCGCGTCACCGGCGTCTGGGCCTTTGCCTCGGGTGGGCGGCATGCCACCTGGCTCGGCGCCCACTGCCCGATTTTCAGGACCGACGGATCGGCCGTGATCGGACCGGACGGCGCCCAAGTCGAACGCACCATGCTGGTGCCGGCGTCAGAAGTCGCCTGGACCGACATCTGGGACACCGTCGGGCTGCGCGGTACGGCGAGCGACCAGTTCGCCCTCAACGACCATTTCGTGGCGACCGACCATTCGATGACGCGCGACTTCGAGAAGGAATGCCGCGAACCCGGCCCGCTTTACCGCATGTCGGCGATGACCTGCTACGAAGTGGGATTTGCCGGCGTGGCGCTGGGCATCGCGCGGGCCTCGCTCGACGCCTTCGTCGACGTCGCGCGCAACAAGGTGCCGCGTGGCCACAAGAGTCCGCTGCGCGACAACGCCGTCGTGCAATCCAACGCGGCACAGGCCGAGGTGAACGTGCGCGCTGCCCGCGCCTTCCTGCTGCAGGCGGTGGCCGACGTCTGGCACACCGTCGCCCAGCCCGGCGGCAAGCTCACCGTCGACCAGCGCATCACCATCCGCATGGCCTCGACGCACGCCATTCACAAGGCGCGCGAGGCGGTCGACTTCGCCTACAATGCCGCCGGCGCCAGCGCGATCTTCGGCAGCCACCCGCTGGAGCGGCGCTTCCGCGACGTACATACCGTCACCCAGCAACTGCAGGGGCGGCTCTCCCATTTCGAAACCGTCGGCGCCTGGATGCTGGGCGCCGACGCCGATCTCACTTTCGTCTAGGAGAACGAACATGCCGCTCGGCGCCCTGCAGCACTATACGATCGAACCTTCCAACCTGAAGAAGACCGTAAAATTCTACTGCGAGGTGCTGGGCCTCGAGGACGGCGACCGTCCGCCCCTCGGCTTCCCCGGCAACTGGCTCTATTCCGGCGGCGTCGCCACCGTGCATATCCTGGGACCGCGCAAGCCGCGCGAAGGCATCGTCGTGCGCGGCACCAAGAAGAAGTTCAAGGACACCGGCCGTTTCGACCATATCGCCTTCGCTGGCACCGACATCGACGGCGTGCGCAAGAAGCTGAAGGCCAAGAAGGTGAAGTTCCGCGAGCAAACCATCCCGCGTACCGGAGGGCAGCAGATTTTCCTCTACGATCCCGACGGTATCGGTGTGGAGATCAACTTCCCGCCGCCCCCACCCACCAAGAACATGGCCAAATAAGCGGCGTGCTCGTTTCGGTCGACATCCAGAAAGTCGAGCCTCTGGCCGACGGCGCAGCGTTCGGCGAGGCCGGCGCCTACGAACGTGTGATCGGCATCGCACGAGGCGAGGTCGATCCGACCGATCCCGCCAATGCCGGTATCGCCCTGATCGACAAGGCGCCGCGCAATGCCCGCGGCATGGTCGAGTACGCAACCGACGTCTTCATCCTGCGGCCGAAGGATCCAGCCCGTGGCAACTGCCGCATCCTCTACGAGGTGAACAACCGCGGGCGCAAGATGCTGTTCGGCAACATCGCCGATGGTCCGCAGGGCGTGAACGATCCCAGGAGCCCGGCCGATCTCGGCAACGGCTTTCCCCTGAGACTCGGCTACACGATCGTCTGGTCGGGCTGGGATCCCGACGCACCGCGCGCCAACATGGGACTGGCCCTCACCGCCCCGGTCGCCACAGACAACGGAGAGCCGATCTTCCAGACCGTCCGCGATGAGTTCGTCTCCGGCACCCGCGGGGGCACGCTGGAAACCTTCAGGCTCTCCCACGAGGTCGCCCTCATAAGGGAGCCGCGCGCCCGGCTGACGGTGCGCGAACGCGCGGCCGACGAGCCGCAGGAGCTGCCGCTCAATCAATGGACGTTCGTCGATCGGCGGTCGATCAAACTGAACGACGGCGCCAAGCCCAGGCCGGGCCATCTCTACGAACTCCGGTATGTGGCGAAGAATCCCAAGGTGCAGGGGCTGGGCTTCGCCGCCACCCGCGACGTCGTGAGCTGGCTGCGCTACGCCCCTGCCGCGACGGCCGCCACAGGGCGGCCGATCACCCATGCGCTTGCCATCGGCTTCTCGCAGGCCGGCCGCTATCTGCGCAATCACATCTCCGAAGGCTTCAATCGCGACGAGAAGGGCCGCAAGGTCTTCGACGGCATCCATTCACACATCGCCGGCGTCGGCCGCGTCTTCTTCAACATGCCGTTCGCCCAGCCGGCCCGCACCAGCACCCAGCACGAAGACCACAGTTTTCCCGAGAACGAGTTCCCGTTCTCGACGGCGATGCAGTCGGATCCACTGACCGGCAAGACCGGCTCGCTGTTTCGTGGCGATGGCTCCGACCCACTGTTGATCGAGACCAACACTTCCACGGAATATTGGCAGAAGGGCGCTTCGCTGCTCCACACCGACCCGCTCGGCACGACGGACGTGGTGCTGCCCGACAACTCGCGGGTCTACATGATCGCCGGCACCCAGCATGGCGGTCGTGCCGGCGCGCCGTCCGACCTCGGACCCGACATCAATCCGCGCAATCCTCATAACCCCATGCCGGCGGTGCGCGCACTGCTGGTGGCGCTGGACGATTGGGTGGTGTCAGGCAAAGCGCCGCCGCTGAGCCGCGTTCCGACGCTGACCGAAGGCACGCTGGTCGAGCCTGACAGGACGGGCTTTCCAGTCATTCCCGGGGCGGCAGTTGTCCACCGGACCAACCGGGTGACTCCCCCGGGCGACTGGACGGATCCCAGGCCCGCCGACCGAGCCTATCGCACGCTCGTCTGCAGGGTCGACGCCGACGGCAACGAAGTCGCAGGTATTCGCCTGCCCGACATCGCCGTGCCGCTCGCCACCTACACCGGCTGGAACGAATACAAGCCGCCCTATCCCCGCGGCGAGATCGCCGATCGCGACGGAAGCTGCCTCCCCTTCGCGGCCGGCAAGGCCGCGCGTGAAGCGTCGGGCGACCCACGGCCGTCGATAGCCGAACGCTATGCGGGCCGCACCGACTATCTCGCCCGGGTGCAGGCCGTCGTGCAGGCGTTGCTGGCCGACCGCCTGCTGCTCCCGGAAGACGCCGACCGTTATCTCGAGCGGGCCCGCGTCGAGCCGCGCATCGCACCGTAACGGAGGAACCATGTCCACACTCGATCGCGCCGGCGTGAAGATCCACTACGAGATCCATGGTTCGGGACCGACGATCCTGCTGAGTCACGGCTACAGCTCGACCTGCCGCATGTGGGACGGCCAAATCGCGGCGCTCAAGGACCGCTACAAGGTCGTCGTCTGGGACATGCGCGGCCATGGCGAGAGTGACTATCCGAAGGACCCTGCGCTCTACTCGGAGGGACTGACGGTCGGTGACATGCGGGCCCTGCTCGACATGGTAGGGGCCGACAATGCGATCGTCGGCGGCCTTTCGCTGGGTGGCTACATGTCGCTCGCCTTCCATGCCAGTCACCCGGGCCGCGTGCGTGCCCTGATGCTGTTCGACACGGGCCCCGGCTTCAAGAAGGACGAGGCCCGCGACAAGTGGAACGACACCGCAAACAAGCGCGCGGACGACTTCGACGCCCGCGGCCTCGCGGCGCTCAACAGCAGCGACGAGGTGAAGCTCACGCAACACCGCGACGCCAAGGGCTTGGCCGGCGCCGCGCGCGGAATGCTGGCCCAGCGGAACGATCGGGTGATACGCTCGCTCGAGACGGTGGCCGTGCCGACCCTGGTGCTGGTTGGCGCCAACGACACCGGCTTTCTCGCCGCCACCGACTACATGGCGGCCAAGATCAAGGGCGCGATCAAGACGGTCGTTCCCGACGCGGGCCATGCAGCCAACCTGCACCAGCCCGCGCGTTTCAATCAGGCGGTTGAGGCATTTCTCGCCAAGCTGCCGGCGGTTTAGGGAGTACGAAACATGGGCAAGAGAATCGCAGTCGTCGGTGTCGGTGCGTTGGGCGGCTATGTCGGCGGCTATCTCGCCAAGGCCGGCGAGGACGTGACGCTGATCGATTTCTGGCCGGAGAACATCGAGACCATCCGCAAGCGTGGCCTGGAGCTCGACGGCGTGACCCCGGAGGAGAAGTTCACCGTCACCGAAGCCAAGACCATGCACCTGACGGAGATCCAGGACCTGTCGCGCCAGAAGCCGATCGACATCGCCTTCGTGTCGATGAAGTCCTACGACACCGAATGGGCGACGGCGCTCATCAAGCAGTACCTTGCCCCCGACGGCTACATCGTGTCGCTGCAGAACTGCCTGAACGAGGAGCGCATCGCGGGCGTTGTCGGCTGGGGCAAGACGGTGGGCATGGTGGCCTCGCTGATCTCAGTCGATATGTACGAGCCCGCCCGCATCCGCCGCACCGTCGCCAAAGGCGGCGACAAACACACCGTTTTCCGCGTCGGCGAGGTCCATGGCCGCATTACCAAGCGCGTCGAGGAACTGCGCGACATGGTGGGCCGCATCGACAGCGCCAAGACCACGACCAACCTGTGGGGCGAGCGCTGGTCGAAGCTCTGCCAGAACGGCATGAAGAACGGTGTCTCGGCGGCCACCGGCCTCACCGGCACCGACTGCGACCGCAACGACGCCATCCGCCGCTTTTCCATCAAGCTCGGCGGCGAGGCCGTGCGCGTCGGCCAGGCACTGGGCTATCACATCGAGAAGATCGGCAAATTCGAACCCGAGACGCTCGCCAGGGCGGCCGAGGGTGACAAGGCCGCGCTCGACGAGGTCGAGACGATCCTGCGGCCGGGCTCCAACACCAATCCCAACCCGCGCGCCGATATCCAGCGCCCGTCGATGGCCCAGGACATCCGCAAGGGCCGCCGCACCGAGATCGAATTCATGAATGGCTACATCGCCGAGCGCGGCAACTACATCGGCGTCCCGGCGCCAACCCACACCAAGCTGACCGAGATCGTGAAAAGAGTGGAACGGCAGGAGATCAAGGCCGCGCCCGCCCTGCTGGGCGGCTGAACGGCCATGACGTCGACGACAGCAGACGTGATCGACGCGCTGGTGGGCATTGCCCCGGGATCGAAGCTGGACGCCATCCGTGCCCAGCGATCGGAGGCACGCAAACACGCTCAGGCGAGTTACCTCGGCCTGTTCGAGCCCGGGGATCCCGGCGGCGTCACGGCCGAGGAACGCCTCGCCGTGGCGAGCTTCGTTGCCGGCCTGCATGGCGAGCCGCAAACCGACGCTTTCTATTCGTCGAAGCTCGCGGCGGCACTCCGAGCGACCATCACCGCGGAAGTCGCGGTCGCTCGGACCAAGGGACCCTACGGCCGGTTTCCGAAGGGCCCGCTCAGCGTCGAGGACGCACCGGGACCGATCTATCGCGTCGCCGAGGCCGGCCGTGCCGCCCTCGGAAAACGCCTGGTAGCAGCGTTCGAGCACACGCACATGCTGGTGTTCCATCCGCGCGATGCCGCGCCGCCTTCGCTGCAGGCGCTGCTGGACGCTGGATGGTCGACCACCGACATCGTGACGCTGTCGCAGCTCGTGGCCTTTCTGGCCTACCAGATCCGCGTCGTCGCGGGCCTGAGCACCCTGGCGAGATCCCTATGACCGACAAGACACTGACACCTCCACCACACGCCGAACCGGTGATTTTCACCCGCGACATGCTCGACTGGTTGCCCTGGATCGAGCCGTTGGCCGAGCAGGACATGACGGAAAGGCACCTCGCGAGCCTGATCGATGCCTCGCGCGTGAAGTCGCCCTACTTCCGCCTGCTGGCCCGCGATCCGGATGTCCTCGAAGCCCGTACCCGGACCGACAAGGATATCTTCTACAATCCGGAGGCCGGCCTGCCGCGGGCGGAGCGTGAGCTGGCCGCCGCCGCGACTTCGCGTTTGAACGGCTGCATCTACTGCGCCTCGGTGCATGCACGGTTCGCTGCGACCTATTCCAAGCGCATCGACGACGTCCAGCGACTGCTCGACGAAGGGGTCGGGGCCAAGCTCGACGAACGCTGGGAGGCGATCGTCGAGGCATCGGTCGCGTTGACCGCCCTGCCGATTGCCTTCGGACCGCAGCATATCGACCGCCTGCGTGCCGTCGGATTGGATGATGCGGCGATCGCCGACCTGATCGGCGCCGCTTCGTTCTTCAACTGGGCCAATCGGCTGATGCTGTCCCTGGGCGAGCCGGCAACCCAGGGCTAGGGTGAAGCCTCAGTTGACGTAGAGGCCGTAGGCTTCCGGATCGGTCGCCCAATCATAGTCGAGGGCGTTGACGGAAGCCGTTGGGCTGTACGGATCATCGGAGTAGTTGGCCTTGATCGCGTCGGAGATCATCTTCTCCCTGCCCTTTTTTATGTAGGCATCGTAGGCGCTCTGGTTGCCGATGTAGAGGCAGCCACAGACATCTCGGTCGGGGTACACCCAGAGGTTCTTGCCCTTGTATTTCTTCTGCGAAAGCTGATGCGCCGGCAGGTTCTTGAACGCTGCCAGCTTGGCCGGCGTGTTCAGCGAAATCGTCTTGAAGCCGGAAGACGACAGCAGGTCCTCCTTGCTGACGGTGGCCGGGGGCGGAGGCATGCAGGCGGCCACGGCGAGACACATCCCCAGAACGGCAAGTGTAGACCCAAACGGCTTCATAGTTCTCTCCCCGGTCGTCCTGCCCCAGACAGGCCGCCTCAGGCGGCGGCCTTCAGCCCCATCTTGGCATCTTCCTTGATCATGTCCGCACCTTTTTCGGCGATCATGATGGTGGGAGCGTTGGTGTTGCCCGACGTCACGGTCGGCATGATCGAGGCGTCGATCACCCGTAGGCCGGCGATGCCGCGCACCCGCAGCCGGTCGTCTACCACCGCCATCGGATCGTGGCCCATCTTGCAGGTGCCGATGACATGGTAGGTCGTCTGGCCGGTCCGCCGGGCGAAGTCGAGCCATTCGTCATAGCTCTGCACCTTGTCGCCGGGCGTGTTCTCGAAGGCGATGTACTTGGCCAGCGATGGGTGCGACACGATCCTGCGGGCGATCTGCATGCCCGCAACCGTGGCATCGCGATCGGTCTGGGCCGACAGGAAGTTCGGCCGGATGGCAGGCTCGGCACCCGGCGTTGCCGACTTGATATGGATCGAGCCGCGGGAGTCGGGGCGGCACTGGCCGATCACCACCGTCATGCCGGGCTCCTTTTCCAGCAGGCGCTTCTGCGCCGTATCATAGCTCGCATGCGCCATGTGGAACTGCATGTCGGGCGATTCGAGCCCCGGCCTCGTCCGCACGAAGCCGAACACGACGCCGGCGGTCAGGCTGAGCGCGCCCCGCCCGGTTGCGTAGTACTTGATGACCTCCCGCACCAGGCGGAACCCGCGCGTCTGCTCGTTCAGCGTGATGCGAGGCTTGACGCGCCAGTTCATGCGCGGCGCGAAGTGATCGCCGTAGTTCTCGCCGACGCCCTTAAGCTCATGCTTCACCTCGATGCCGTATCTCCTCAGCAGCTCGGGCTGGCCGATGCCGGAATGCTCCAGCACGCCCGGCGACTGCACGGAACCGCAGGACACGATCACCTCGCGATTGACGCGCGCCTCGCGAGTCTGGCCGCCGACGCTGTAGGCGACGCCCACCGCACGTTTTCCGTCAAGCATGACCCGGCTCACCAGCGCGTCGGTTTCGATCCTGAGATTCGGCCTGGAGCGCGCCGGATCGAGGAAGGCACGCGCCGTCGACCAGCGCTTGCCGTTCTTCATCGTCACCTGGTAGTAGCCGAAGCCTTCCTGGTTGCCGTTGTTGTAGTCCTTGTTCTTCGGGTATCCGCTCGCCTCGGCGGCATCGATGAAGGCGTCGCAAAGCTCGTGCGTCTCGCTCATGTCGGCGACGTTCAACAGGCCGCCCTTGCCACGGCTGTCGTCGCCGTCGCGCTCGAAATGCTCCGACTTCTTGAAGTAGGGCAGCACCTGCTCGTAGGACCAGCCGCGATTGCCGAGCTGGCCCCAGGTGTCGTAGTCGAGCGGTTGGCCGCGCACGTAGAGCATGCCGTTGATCGAACTCGAGCCGCCGAGCGCGCGACCGCGCGGGCAGGGAATGCGCCGGTTGGCCACCCCCTCTTCGGGTTCCATCTCGAAGTTCCAGTTGAACTTCTGGTGGTTCAGCAGCTTGGTGAAGCCGGCCGGAATGTCGATCCACATCGACTTGTCGCGCGGACCCGCTTCGAGCAGCAGCACCTTGACGGTCGGATCTTCGCTGAGCCGGTTGGCCAGAACGCAGCCCGCCGAACCGCCGCCCACGATGATGTAATCCCAATCGGCCATGACGCTCCCTGCCTCCCCGCCTTCTGGACTTGGCTGGGACGCACTCTAGCGCAGATGGCAGGAAACGTGATGCCCCGGTGCGATTTCGCGCAGCGGTGGCGATTCGATCTTGCAGCGCGCCACGGCATAGGGACAGCGGGTGTGGAAATGGCAGCCGGGGGGTGGCTTCACCGGGCTCGGCACGTCGCCCTGCAGGACCTTCTTCTGCCGCTTGATGGCGGGGTCCGGCACCGGCACCGCCGACAGCAGGGCCTCGGTGTAGGGATGCTGGGCGCGGGTGAAGATCGAGCGCGTGTCGGCATATTCGACGATGCGGCCGAGATACATCACCGCGATCTGGTGGCTGATGTGCTCGACCACCGCGAGATTGTGCGAGATGAACAAGTATGAAAGCTGCCGCTCGCGCTGCAGGTCCTTCAGCAAGTTGATCACCTGGGCCTGGATCGAGACGTCGAGCGCCGACACCGGCTCGTCGCCCACGATCAGCTTGGGGCCCAGCGCCAGCGCGCGGGCTATGCCGATGCGCTGGCGCTGGCCGCCGGAGAACTGGTGCGGATAGTTGCTCATCTGCGCCGGCCGGAGGCCAACGCGCGCAAACAGGGCGGCGACCTGCTCTGCCCGCTCCCGCTTTGACGACACGCCATGGACCAGCAGCGGCTCGCCCACGATATCGCCCGCGTACATGCGCGGATTGAGCGAGGAGAACGGATCCTGGAAGATGATCTGCATCTGCCGCCGGTAGGGCCGCAGTTCAGCCTTGGAGAGGCCGGTGATCTCGGTGCCGCCGACCTCGATTGAGCCCGAGGTCGGTTCGGTCAGGCGAAGTACGGTGCGGCCGGCCGTGGTCTTGCCGCAGCCGCTCTCGCCGACGAGCCCCAAAGTCTCGCCAGCGCCGATGGTGAAGCTGATGCCATCGACGGCATAGACCTGGCCGATGGTACGGCGCAGCAGACCCTTCTTTATCGGGAAGTGCTTCTTGAGGTCCTTGACCTCGAGGACGGGGACGTTGGATTCAGGCATCGGTGTGCCAGCAGGCTGCCCAATGGCCCGTCCGCTTCTGC
>JAUXWB010000015.1 GCA_030684475.1 Reyranella sp.
ACCAGCGCGCCCACCTTCTCGCCGGCGCCACGGCCGATCATCTCGGCGGTAAGCGCATCGGTGCCGATCAGGCCGGTCGGTCCGTGCTGCTCGGTCGAGCCGATCGGGATGATGATGCCGGTCTTGGTCTTGAGATAGTCGTCGACGAATTGCCAGGTTTTGAGTTGTAGCTGCACGGGGTACTCCTTTGCGACCCGGAGCGTAGCCAAGGATGCCCATGCGATGAAGCCCTCTCCGCCCGCGTAGCGGCTATCGGGTTCCCACATGTCGTTCTTGTTCATGTTCCTCTCCCCCGAAGACGGGGGAGAGGAGCTTGATGAGAGAGCCCGATTGCAGACGGATTATTCCAGCGGCTCGCCCAGGTCGCCTTCGCTGTTGATCAGCAGCACGCGCGCATTCTTGTCGAGGCCCAGCGCCTCGAAGGCGGCCGCCTCGGTGCAGATCCGCGTGAGGCCGGCCAGGCCCGCGCAACCCGACGGGCCGGACACGATCGCGGGATCGCCGCCGAGCGGGTGCGCGAACAGCCGGCGCGCCGGCAGCACCTCGTCTTCCTCGATGGTCATGAACCAGTCCGCCGCGAGTCCGATCACCGGCCACGTCATCGGCGAGATCTCGCGACAGGCAAGGCCGCCCATCACCGTGTCGGCGTTGCCGCTGGCGAGCGTCGGCTTGCCGGCGAGATTGCTCTGGAACCAGCAGTCGGCGCTCGCGGGCTCGACGACGATCGACACCGGTCGCCCATGACCTGAAATCGGCAGCACCGCCCACAGATAACCGATCACCGCCGCCGCGAGTCCGCCAACGCCGGCCTGCACGAACACATGCGTCGGCGCGTCCGGCCATTGCCGGACGACCTCTTCGACCAGCACCGTGTAGCCCCGCATCACGCTGCGCGGGATGGCGTCGTAGCCCTCCCACGAGGTGTCGGAGATGATCGTCCAGCCCTTCGCTGCGGCCTGCCGGCGGCATTCGGCGACGGCGGTGTCGTAGTCGCCGTCGACCCGGATCACTTCTGCGCCCCTGAGGCGGATGGCGGCTTCCTTGTCGGCGCTGGTGAACTTCGGCAAAAAGATCACGCAGCGATTGCCGAACAGTTTGGTGCCGGCCGCGACCGAGCGGCCGTGGTTGCCCGAACTCGCGGTGGTGAAGATGTACTTCGCGGTGACCTCGCGGTGCCTGCCCGCCATCACGTCGGCGAAGGTCGGGCTGGAATGATAGGCATCGCCCACCGCGCTCGACAGCACGTTGCTGACCGCCAGCACGCCGCCCAGCGCCTTGAAGGCGCCGAAGCCGAAGCGCTGGCTCTCGTCCTTGACCCGGACCTCGCCGACTCCCAGGCGCTCCGCCAGCGCCGGCAGGCGATGGAGCGGCGTCACCCTGTGGGCCGGGCATTCGCTGAGCTCGGCCAGCAGCTCGGGCACGCCGTTGGGATTGACCACGAACTGCTGTTCGCGGCCGAAGGCGAGGTTCCGGTCCAGTCGGGGATTCGGGGCCAGCCACGCAGGGAGGAGGGGAGTCGTCATGCAGGGGTCATAGCATGCTAAACTTGTCGAAACGCAGTACCTCCTCACCCTGAGGAGCGGCCTGCAAGGCCGCGTCTCGAAGGGTGGGCAACACCGCGATTGATCCCACCCTTCGAGACGCGTCGCTGCGCGACGCTCCTCAGGGTGAGGGTGGGAGATAGTGGAGAGAAGACCATGAAAGTGAATGTCGAAGTGACCTGCACCCCCGAGGAGGCGCGCGCCTTCTTCGGCCTGCCCGACATCAAGCCGATGCAGGACCGCATCATGGGCGAGATCGAGGAGCGGCTGAAGTCGAGCCTCAACTCGATGAATCCCGAGCAGGTCTTCAAGACCTGGCTGCCGGCCTCGATGCAGGGCGTCGAACAGATGCAGCAGATGCAGCAGGCCTTCTGGCAGCAGCTCGCCGGCATCGCCTCCGGCAAGAAGGGCTGAGCGGGCGATGAGCAATCGCGAGAAGCCTGAAGATCCGAAGCCCTACTACGAAGCCCACGTCTTCTGCTGCACCAACCGCCGGCCCGCCGGCCATCCGCGCGGCTGCTGCGCCGAGCGCGGCGGCGAGGCGCTGCGCGACCACATGAAGAGCCGCGCCAAGGACCTTGGCCTCAAGAACGTGCGCATCAACGCCGCCGGCTGCCTCGACCGCTGCGAACTGGGGCCGACCCTGGTGATCTACCCCGAAGGCGTCTGGTATTCGGTGCCGACCAAGGAAGACATCGACGAGGTGCTGGAGACGCACCTGGTGAAAGGCCAGCGCGTCGAGCGGCTGATGCTGCAGACCACGGACAAGCTGCCCGAGGACCGGGCGAAGCGCTGAGCCAGGCTGGAGGTGTTGCCAACATCGCCGCATGAGGTCCGGAGAGCCGGGGAACTAGGCGCCAACGGCGACGTTGCCCCGATGGCAGCGTGCCGCTGTCCGCAGGCACATCTCATGAAACTCAGGGCTTTGGTTCTACTGCTCGCGTCTGCGATGGCCGGCATCGTCATCGCCCCCGCGGCGTCGGCCGAGGCGCCGCAAGGTGTCTGGCTCATCGACGGCGAGGCCGCCGTGCAGATCTTCGATTGCAAGGGTCTGCTGTGTGGCCGGATTCTCTGGCTGCAGGCTCCGCACGATCGGGAAGGACAGCTCAAGCGCGACAAGAAAAACCCCGATCCGGCGCTGCGGCACCGCGAACTCTGCGGGCTGAATGTCATTTGGAATCTGCGCCCGGCCGGCCCCGACCGGTGGGAGGACGGTTGGTTCTACTATCCGGCCAGCGGCAAGACGTACAACGTCAAGATGGAGCTCACGGCGTCCAGCGGGCTCGTCGCGCGCTTCTATCAAGGGGCTTCGTTCGCGGGTGAAACCAAGACCCTCAGCCGGGTTCCACACGGCACGTCGAAAGGATGGTGCTGAGGTTGAGCTGGCGCCCAGGACCTCGGCCTCAGGAGCGTGCGCATCAACGGCGCCGGCTGCCTCGACCGCTGCGAACTGGGGCCGACCTTGGTGATCTACCCCGAAGCGTTTGGGCGGCGCGGGTCGTGCCTGAAAGAGACAAGCCGCACGCCGGAGCGTTTGGTCCGCTGCGGCGTTACATCCCCATGCCCAAGATGGTCTGGACCACCTTCGTCGCCCATCATCCCGGCGGCCACCTGGTCGTCGCGACCGTGCCGATCGAGGCAGGCCAGGACATCGGCACCCGGCACCTCAGGGAGCTGCACGCCTGGCTTTCCAGGCTGGTCGCCCGGCTGGCGCCGGTCGGCGACTATGCGGTCACCATCGTGCGCGATGCCGGGCTGCCGGAAATCCATGCCGCCTTCGCGGAGCGAAGCGATGCCGATCGGCTGGCGGCCACGGTGAAAGCCCGGCCGCGAGGTATCGCCAACCTCGGCCGCCATCCCGAATGGGGCAGCCGGAGGGTGTTCGTCCTGGACGAGCCGACCGGTGCGGCGATTGCCGCCAGCCTCGCCACGGACGGTGAACTCGACGGGCGGTGAGCGCCCGAAGCCCGGCGGACTAATCAGGCTCGACAGGTTTGATCGGCGCCACGCCGGCGGCCGCGATCAGGACCTCGCCCTTCAGCGTGCGCACGGGCAATCGGGACAGGGGGTTTGGCTCGATGAGCCAGAGGCGACGCAACCGGATCTCCGTGGCCGCCGGCGGTCGGCGGGCGCGCAGGCTGCCGTCGATGGCCAGCAGGGCGGCGAACTCCTCGGCATTCAGGGGGCCGGTGTTGAGAAGGGCGGCATTCAGGAGCGAGGCGTCCGGCACCTGGGCTGTCGGCGGGACGGAGGTCGTCGGGGCGGAGATCGTCTTCATCGCGGTTACAACGGCGAGCGTCGCGGGACGTTGCCGCGCATTGTCGACTTTTTGGAGAAGTCGGGGGTGATGTGCATTTTTCGCATCGCGCTTGTTTCGGATATCCTCCGGCCCGCGGCCACCTCCCCTCGGTCGGCCCCTGTCTTTCGGCGCCACGGCTTTTCGGCGCCACGGCTTTTCGGCCCTACGGCTTTTCCAGCCTACGGCTTTTCAGCTATGGAAGAACGCTCGTTGGAGGAGGTTCGCATGCTCGACCATCCCACCGCGGAATCGCCGCCCCTGACGCAGGGCGAGATCGACCGGCGCGTGTTCGAACTCTACGACGAATACTGCCACGGCGGCATGGACCGCCGTACGTTCCTGCAGCGCGCCGCCGCGGTGACGGTGGGCGGCCTCGCCATGGCGCAGGCGCTGATGCCGCGCTACGCCGCGGCCCAGACCGTCTCCTTCACTGATCCGCGCATCAAGGCGCGCTACGTCACCTACCCGTCGCCGGGCGGCACCTCCGGCACCATGCGCGGCTACCTGGTGCAGCCGGCCGGCGCCGGGCCGTTCCCGTCGGTCCTGGTGATTCATGAGAACCGCGGCCTCAATCCCTACATCGAGGACGTCGCCCGCCGCGCCGCGACCGAGGGTTTCCTGGCGCTGGCGCCCGACGGCCTGTTTCCGGTCGGCGGCTATCCCGGCAACGACGACGACGGCCGCACGCTGCAGGCCGGCCTCGATCCGGGCAAGCTGCGCACCGACATGGCCAACAGCGCGCGCTTCCTCAAGACGCACGCGCTTTCCACCGGCAAGCTCGGCGCCACCGGCTTCTGCTGGGGCGGCGGCACGACCAACTTCCTGGCCGCCACGCTCGGCGCCGACCTGAACGCGGGCGTGCCGTTCTACGGCGCGGCGGCGGAGACCGCGTCGGTGCCGTCGATCAAGGCGCCGCTGCTGATCCAGTACGCCGAGAGCGACGAGCGCATCAACGCCATGTGGCCGGCCTTCGAGGCGGCGCTCAAGGCGGGCGGCAAGTCCTACGAGATGTTCATCTATCCCGGCACCCAGCACGGCTTTCACAACAATTCGACGCCGCGCTACAACGAGGCGCAGGCCAAAATCGCCTGGGACCGCACCATCGCCTTCTTCAGGAAGCACCTCGCCTGAGGGCCAGCGGGACGCTCAGGTCTTTGGGGTCGGCCTGTCGATGGCGAAGTGCTGGAACCACTGCTCGTGGCTTCCGGAGATCATTTGCCCGACGATGGTGCCGTCGTCCTCGCCGCCGATGATGATGCGGTGTGGCATCCGGACGGGCTCAAGCCGAAGCGGGCAGGAAGCGAGCGCTTCCTGCCCTTTCGGTTTGGTCCGGTCGCCGGTTCAGGCAGCGCGACGGATACGGTCGATCTCGCTCTGGTTCGGCTTGTAGGCCGGCGCCTTCGGATCGAAGGTCGTCCAGCCGTCCTTGCGGTAGTCGGCGCCACGCAGGGCCGGATCGATCGGCTTGTAGCGATCGAGGAGGGCCTGGATGCGGCTCGCATCCTTGTCTTCGACACGCACGCTCACCAGCGTTCCGCCGCGGCGGACCGACTCCGAGTAGATGTTGGCGTGATCGTCGGAGATGCCCGCGCCGATCAGCGCGCCCACCAGGCCGCCCGTGGCGGCACCGGCCGCCGCACCGACGGCGAGTGCCGCCAGCCAGCCCGCGGCCACGACCGGGCCGAGGCCGGGAATGGCCAGCAGGCCGAGACCGGCCAGCAGGCCGGCGCCGCCGCCCACCGCGCCGCCGATGCCGGCACCGGTGCCGGCGCCTTCCGAAGTCTTGGAGACGTCGGTGTACTCGTCGCCGACGTACTTGTTGGCGACGAGGCTGACTTCGCTCGTCGGCACGCCGGCGTCCTCGATGGCGGCGACGGCGCTACGGGCCTGCGCGTAGGTATCGTAGACTCGACTGAGGGTCTTCATGATTTCGTCCTTTGCGTTGATTGGTTGAGCTGAGGGGTCACTGATCGGCGAAAACCACGTTGCCCTTGTAGTCGACGGCGAGCTCGGTCGGCTTGCCCTCCATCGTCGCCGTACCGCGCCAGATGCCGTCGGCATCCTTGGTGAGGTCGTTCACCCCAGTCGCGCCCCACGCAATGGCGCGGTCCTTGGCCTGGCCTTCGGTGAAGCTGTTCGAGCCCTTCAGGGGCGCGCCGGCCTCAGCCTTGTCCATCGTGTAGACGCCGGCCTTGCAGGCTTCGACGAACGCCGCCTGCGTCAGCCTGCCGTCGGCCGGCAACTGGGCGTCGCGCACGCGCATGGCGGCGGAGTAGCGCATCGCTTCGGAATCGGAGAGCACGCCGTCATTATTGACGTCGGCCTTCGTCCACATCGCGGTGCATTCGGCGTCGGTGGCCGCGTAGGCGGGCAGCACCGCACAGGTCGCAGCCAAGGCGGCAACCGCAAGCAACTTTCTCATGTTTCCTGGTCCTTTTGGGAATTTACTCGAGCGCTTCGATCGAAACGCCTGGCAGTACAACAGCACCGAGGGAGGGGAGTTCCCTCGCCCACGGCGAGGCATTTGTCGCCTCGATCGCGACAAGCGACGGTCGCAACCGATCGAGGCTCCACGCGTTGCCCGGGTGTCCGGTGCCGCGTCTTCCGCCGGCTCAGCTGGAGCTTTCATGGTCGATACCGTCATCGTCGAGTCCGACTCGGTTCCCGTCTCGGCCGTGTCCTGGCCCGCCATCATCGCCGGCGGCTTCGTGGCCGCGGCCATGACGCTCCTCCTGCTGGCCCTGGGTGCCGGCATCGGCTTCAGCGTCGTTTCGCCGTGGTCCGGGATGCCCGACATCACCACGACCAAAGCGGCCACCGTCGGCGGCATCTTCATGGCGCTGACCGCGGTCATGTCGTCGGCGCTGGGCGGCTATGTCACCGGCCGCCTGCGTGTCCGCTGGCCCGGCAGCACCCCGGGCGACGAAGTCTATTTCCGCGACACCGCGCACGGCCTGCTCACCTGGGCCTTCGCCACCGTCATGGGGGCGGCACTCCTCGCCTCGGCCGCCACGGTCGTGAGCGGGGGCGCCGCGGCCGGCGCCGGACCGGGGGCTGCGATCGCGGCCCGCGACAGCGGCCGGACGGCCACTCTTCTGGAGCCGATGCTCGACCGCCTGTTCCGGCCCGACTACGCCGCCCTGACCGGGGGCGATGGCCAGCGTGCCGCGGGCGTGTTCGCCGGCGGCCGCGACCTCGCGGTCGATCGCGACGCCGCGTTGCGCCTCCTGCGTTCGCGCACCGGGCCTGCTACCGATGATCGCCAGTATCTCGCCCAGATGGTGGCGGCGCGGACCGGCCTTCCGCCGGCCGATGCCGAGCGCCGCGTGGCGACGGTCGAGGCCGAGGCGCGGGCCGCCCTCGATGCCGCGCGCCGCGCCGCCATGCAGCTGTCCTTCTGGCTGGTCGCCGCGATGCTGCTGGGCGCCCTTGCCGCCGGCCTCGCCGCCATCGAAGGCGGCGCCCGTCGCGACGGTCGTTCCTGAGCCTCGTTATCCCTCATCCATCAAACCCAAGGAGAGTCACATGGGCCGTTCCATCCTGCTCTGGCTAGTCGGTGTTCCCATTCCCATCATCATCCTGCTGGCGCTGTTCTGGCGCTGAAGGAGGAGTCTGTCATGGCCCGGAAGGACATGGACGCCTTCTACGACGCCAAGGTGCATGTGCTCTCCGAGATGATCGAGCATCATGTCGAGGAGGAGGAGAAGCGCTCGGAAGGGTTGTTCGCCCAGGCCAAGGCCGCCGGCCTGGCGGTCGACGACCTCGGCGTGCGCATGCAGACGCGCAAGGACAAGCTCACGGCCGAGATCGAGGCCAACGGCTTCCCGACCCTGCAGACCCGCTCCTTCAGCGGCCACAGGATGAAGCAGGGTCATCCGGTCGGCTGAAGCCGGATCCGGTCCGGCGGAAAAACACGGTCAGAAAGGCTAGACCCATGGCGAACTGGCAGGCCACGATGCTCAACTCGGTCCTCACCACGGGCAGCGTCCTCGTCTTCGCCCGCGACCGGGTGGACGACACGGAAATCCCCAGGGTGCGCAGCGGCGACACCTTCTATGGCAGCGTTCCGCAGGGAAATCCGTTCGGCGGCACGGTCGTGGAGGTCAAGGACGGCCACGCCATCGTCGAGGTCGACCGCAAGCGCCACCACATGCACAAGGCGCAGCCTCACGAAACCCACGGCGACGTCGCCATCGGCGGTCCTCACGAAACCTGGGTCGTCGACTGACCCTTCTCGCGTGCCGTCGATCGTGCCTTTGTGGCCGCAGTTCGCGCAGGACACCTCGAAGCCCCTTTAGTCTTGTGCCGCCAGCTCCCTGTCGAGGGTGGAGACCGCCGACACCATTTGCGCCGTCAGCCGGCAGATCGCGGCAACGTCGCCCACGAAGATGTCGGGGCCCTCGGGCAGGGCGTTGCCGGGCGGGCGGGGGCCGGCCGCGTCGTAGTCGACGATGGCATGACGCACGCCGGCGTTGGCACCGCCGCGCAGCTTGCGCGATGTGTAGCGTCGAACCGCCTCGGACGGATGCGAGGCATAGCAGATCAGGGTCAGGGTGAACGCCGCCCCTGAAGCTGCCCCCGGCTCCGCAGCCGTGCTCTCGCCGCGTTTGGCGCCTGCGGCGTCCAGTCCGCCCTCGCGCAGGCCGAACGCTAGGACCGCCGCCGCCGCGTCGTCGATCTGGCTTCTGCCGCCGATGCATCGGATGAAAGCCCGTGGAGCAGGACGGGGCGCGGGTGCCGGGCTCTCGTCCGGCCCGTCGTCGAGGAAATCGAGCACCAGGTCGGTGCCTTCGACGATGGCGTCGATCTGCTCCGGCGACAGCCGGTCGCTGGCCCGGTCCTGTTCCGCCAGCACGACCATGCGCCCCAGCGAGTCATCGAGCCCCAGTTTCCGCCCCTTCTCGTCGATCTCGGCCTGCGCGACCGCCGAGGCTTCCGGCACGGCCTTGCGCATGAGGCGGCGATAGATCTGCTGGTACGGTTTCAGCGCCGGCTCGTCGCCCAGCAGAACCTGCAGGAAGCCGAGATTGGGAACATGGCGGCCCAGCACCAGCAGGCAGATCGTGATGGGCGTGGACAGGATCAGCCCGATGGGTCCCCACAGCGAACTCCAGAACAGCGCCGAGAGGATGAGGGCAAGCGGCGTCACGCCCGTCGACTCGCCGAAGATCAGGGGCTCGAGGAATTGCCCCAGCACGATGTCGCAGGCGACGATCCAGCCCAGCACCAGGAAGGGCTGGACCCAGCCCGGCGACACGGCGAAGGCGATCAGCGTCGGCAGCACGGCGCCCAGCACCGCCCCGACATAGGGCACGAAGCGCAGCGCGCCGGCCAGCAGGCCCCACAGGATCGGGTTGGGCATGTCCAGCAGGAACAGGCCGCCGCCGACGGCGACGCTGAAGCCCAGGTTCATCAGCACCTGCAGCAGCAGTACCCGGGCGACGCGCCCGGCGGCGTCTTCCAGCGCTTCCGAGGTGGCGTGGACATTGCTGCCGCCGAACAGCCGCACGACCTGGTCGCTGATGTGGTCGCGATCGAGCAGGATGAAGATGACGATGATCAGCACGATGCCGATCATCAGCAGCGGACGCAGCAGCGGCACCGCGAAGGACGCGACCGTGGAATAGCTCGACGTACCGGCCGGGACCGCGACCGGGACGAGCGGCTCCATCCTCGTTCCATCGCGGGCAAAATCGCTGGCCAGCGACGCCACCATCGAGCCGAAGCGGGTGAGCGGACCGCCGCTGTCGGCGAGCGCATGCAGGTCCTTCACCTTCTGCTGGAGGTTCGTCTGGTAGCCCGTGAGGTTTCCGGCCGCGTCGGCGAGCTGCGTCATCACCAGCACGGCGAGGAGGCCGAAGATCGCGAGCGCGACCACGACGACCGCGGCGACGGACAGGGAATACGGAACCAGGCGGCGCAGCCACGTGATCGCCGGACTGAGGATGAAGGCGATGAGAATGGCCACCGCCGTCGGCAACAGGACGCCGCGGCCGAAATACAGCGCCGCGACCGTCGCCACACCGACAACCGCGAAGGCGATGATGCGAAGGAGCCGGGCCTCGAGAGGATCGACGGTGCCGCCCCGAAGCAGTTTCATGGTGAGCCTTGGGAAAACCGCCGCCGGGGCTGGGACGTGACGACGACTTGCCCTTGTAACGCTCGACGAGGCGAACAGTTGCGGCGCTCCTGAAGCGGCTCTTCTCCTCCCCCGTCTCAGCGCCTTCTGAGGCGCGGCGGGGGAGGTGGCCCGAAGGGCCGGAGGGGGCAGGCCGCACAAGACTGCTCACCGATTTCAGATCGGAGAATTTCGAAGATCCCCTTTGGGGCTTTCCCCCTCCGCCCCCTTCGGGGGCACCTGGGGGCTATGGCGCAAGCGCCATAGCCCCGACCCATCAGATGGGGGAGGAGAAGGAAAGTGCTGAGGTGTGACGCGCAACACCGCCGCCGCGTCGCCGCGACGGCGGTGCCCCCTGTGGCCGGATCAGGCTCCCCCGGATCAGGCGCGCTTCAGCTGCTCGACGCGGCCGTCGCCCGGATTGCTGGCCGTGTTCTCGAGCACCTTGCTGTCGCCCGTTCTGGTGGCGATCTCGATGCGCCTGGGCTTCATCGCCTCGGGCACCTCGCGCACCAGGTCGATCTCCAGCAGGCCATGCTCGAACGAGGCGCCTTTCACCTTCACATAGTCGGCGAGGTTGAACTGGCGCCGGAAGGCGCGGGCCGAGATGCCCTGGTAGAGGTACTGCCCGGTGGGCTGCGCCCGCTTCTGGCCTTCGACGGTGAGCTGGTTCTGCTCGGCCGTGATCGAGATTTCCTCGGGCGTGAAGCCCGCCACCGCCAGCGAGATCCGGTAGTTGTCCTCGTCGATGCGGACGATGTTGTAGGGCGGGTAGTTTTCCTGGGCCTGCGGCAGCGCCTGGTTGGCCAGCAGGTCGAACAGGTGGTCGAAGCCCACGGTCGACCGCCAGTACGGGGTTGGATCGAAGTTCATAGCCACATCCTCCTCTGAGCAACATGGATACAATCGTGTCGAACCGGACCCTGCGGTCCGGGCCGGACCCCGCGAAGGCATCCGGCGACGGGCGATTTGGGTTCGGCCGGAGCGGCTTCAAGGGCGGCGTCAAAATTTTTTTGGCGGGCCCCCTTGAACTCCCGCCGGGGAATTTTTGATTCCCCGCCATCGGTTTTTTCAAACAGGAGGTGAGGTATGACTGTCGGGTCAGCTGCTTTCCTGACCGGCCCCGCGCCGGCCGCGCTGCAGCCCTTTTCCAGATCCTTCCCGCTGAGGGCCGTGCCGGGCACGGCGTCGCCGCGCCGGGCGCCCCCCGTGCCGCGGGCGCATGACTGGCCGACCGGCCGGATCCTCGTCGTCGGGCCGCACGCCGTGGTCGCCTTCGACCTGCAGCGCATCCTGCGCGATGCGGGCTACCGGGTGGTCGGTCCCGTCGCCACGGCGGCCGAGGCCCGGCGCCTGATCGATCGCGGCCCGATCGATGGCGCCCCCCTGGAAGGCGCCCCCGTGGAAGGCGCAATCGTCGATCTCGACCTCGACCCGCGGGCGGCGCCGGCGATCCTCGGGCTTCTGGACGAGGCCGGCATTCCCGCCGTGCTGCTCTCGGGCGCCGCCCTGGAGGCGTTGCCCGACCGCCACCGCGACCGCCCGCTCGTCGAGAAGCCCTGCACCGCGGCCGGCCTGCTGGCGGCGCTCCGCCGGGCGCTGGCGCCGGCGAAGGACGAGGAGGAGAACGGGGGCGAGGGCGAATTCCTCTACCCGATCACCCCGCCCCCGATGCCCTGGCCGCGGGTGTTCCCGCAGCTCTGAAGGCAGATCTTCTCCTCCCCCGTCTCAGCGCCTTCTGATGCGCGGCGGGGGAGGTGCCCTCGTCATACGAGGGCGGAGGGGTCGCCTGTGTCGCGGCCCCGGTTTCCGCTACACTGCCCGGCTGATTCCTGATGCCCGCCCGTTGATGGAAGGGAGCAAGCCGATGACCGCCGGGACCAGAGGCCGCATCCGTCACATTGCCCTCAGCGTAAAGGACCCCTGGGAGACCGCCGAATTCTACAAGCAGGCCGTGGGCCTGCAGGAAGTCCTGGAACTCGACGGCCCGTTGGCCGAGGGCGTGTTCCTGAGCGACGGCGTGGTCAACCTCGCCATCCTTCACTTCAAGAACGACGAGGCCGCGCAGGGCACCGGCACGGACTTCGTCGGCATCCACCACATCGGCTTCTGGGTCGACGACGTGGTCGAACAGGGCAGGATCGCGCGCAACACCGGCGCCACCTGGATCATGGGCGACACC
>JAUXWB010000020.1 GCA_030684475.1 Reyranella sp.
TTCGTCGAGCGTGGTGGCGCCGATGCAATGCAATTCGCCGCGCGCCAGCGCGGGTTTCAGGAGATTGGACGCATCCATCGCGCCATCGGCCTTGCCGGCCCCGATCAGGGTGTGCAGCTCGTCGATGAAGACGACGATGTCGCCCTCGGCCGAGGCGATCTCCGACAGCACCGCCTTCAGGCGCTCCTCGAACTCGCCCCGGTACTTGGCACCCGCCACCATGGCGCCGAGGTCCAGCGACATCAGCTTCTTGCCCTTGAGCGATTCCGGCACGTCGTCGTTGACGATGCGTAGCGCAAGACCCTCGGCGATCGCGGTCTTGCCGACGCCGGGCTCGCCGATGAGGACGGGGTTGTTCTTGGTACGGCGGCTCAGCACCTGGATCGCGCGACGGATCTCCTCGTCGCGGCCGATCACGGGATCGAGTTTGCCTTCGCGCGCCATCTGGGTGAGGTCGCGGGCATACTTTTTGAGGGCATCGTAGCCGCTCTCGGCCGACGCCGTATCGGCGGTCCTTCCCTTGCGCAGCTCCTGGATGGCCTTTTCCAGCGCCGGCGCCTTCACGCCGCCCTTGGCCAGCGCGTTGGCCGCCTCGGTCCCCTTGGCGAGTACCAGGGCGAGCAACATCCGCTCGACTGTGACGAAGGAGTCGCCGGCTTTCTCGGAAATCGCTTCGGCCTGCTCGAACAGGCGCGCCGTTTCCGGCGCCAGATAGACCTGGCCCGCCCCCTGGCCTTCGACCTTGGGATGCTTGGCGAGATTGGCCTCGACTTCGCGATGCACGATCCGCGAATCGCCGCCTGCGGACG
This sequence comes from Reyranella sp., assembly GCA_030684475.1. GTDB lineage: Bacteria > Pseudomonadota > Alphaproteobacteria > Reyranellales > Reyranellaceae > Reyranella. The sequence continues at coordinate 810 of JAUXWB010000020.1, forward strand.
CGATCAGGTTGGCCGCGAGGCCTTCCGGGTCGTCGAGCAGGACTTTCAGGACATGGTCGGGAACGAAGCGCTGGTGGCCATCGCGCAGCGCCAGCATCTGGGCGCTCTGCAGGAACCCCCGCATGCGTTCGGTGTATTTCTCTTGGTTCATTACTCTACCCTTTCATTTCACGCCTCCGGCATGCGGCAGGCGAAAGAGCGGACCCCTATCCGGGCATCCTGCGACCGATATGGGAAGCGATCGTGCAGGTACAAGACCGGATCGAAAGTGCGGCTTTCCAGCGTAACTATGCCGGCCCAAAAAGGCGGCCGACACGATCTGGATCAAGAGAGCGAAGAGAAAAGCAATGCCTGGTGGACACGACCACGTTCCGGCGCCGCGGCGCTGACCGCGGTTGCCTGGCTCACCTTCGTCTCATTCGGCCTGGGAGCAGTGGGCATCGGCTTCACGGTTCTGGGCTTCGTGGCGCCCAACCTGCTCCACATCCAGAAACAACGAAAAACACCCGATGGCGGGGCCATCGGGTGTTCTCGAAGCTCTCGTTCGGACCGGCTACGAGCCGCGCCGGCCTGGCGGCGGTGTGAACGCCGGGACGTCGGGCTGTTCATCGGCGGCCGGATCGTCGTCGGTCGAGGCGCTGCGGCCGGTTTGCAGGAACGCAACGCCGCCTAGACCGGGCTCGGCCTCGTTGACGTCGTCTCCCCGACCGCCCATCCGCTCACCCGGCGCATGACCGTTGGCATTGCTGGGGGGCGGGCCAGCCTGTTGACCGCCCTGCTGGCCTTGCTGACCCTGCTGAGGATTCGCCTGGCCACCCTCTTCGTCGCCATAGCCGATGTTGTTGCGCTGGCCGAAACCGCCCATGGTCTGGATCATGCGGAAATAGTGGTCGGCGTACTGCCAATAGGCTTCGGCCTGGATTCGGTCACCCGAAGCCGCCGCTTCCCTGGCAAGGGCCTGATACTTGTCGAAGACCTGATGGGCGTTGCCGCGAACCCGGACGTCGGGGCCACTGCTATCGAACATCTGATTTCGATTGGGCGGGCGATTGGGATTGTGATGCTGCTTGTGATGGCTGTGGCCACCACCACCACCGCCTCCGCCGCCACCATTGCGACCGCCGCGCGATCGCTGACGATTGTTTGGTCTCATTAACCTTGGGCCAGTTGCACGCCGGACGGGTTGTTGTTGGCGACCCTCTGCCCTTCATGGGCGCCGTCACGGCTCAATTTCAGAGGGATATATTTGCCCGTTGCCGCCGAGCGGCTCAGGCTAAGCCCCCTAAGGGGCAAGAGGCAAGCTAGTCTTATTCCCCTCCTTTGCCAACTCCTTAATGCGTTGCCGGAACAATACGGTCGATCCCGCCGAGGTCCCTCCAGGGCATTCCGACGCCGAACCCAGCATCCGAGAAAAGCCTCGATATTTCAGGTGCTTGGCCCTCCCCAGCTTCAATCAGGACGCGGCCTCCCGGAACAACCAGTCCGGCCGCCTCGCCGGCGATGGCACGATACGCCGCAAGCCCGTCCCCACCCCCGTCCAGGGCGAGCCGGGGTTCGAATTGGGCCACATCCGGCATCAGCCCGTCGATTGCCGCCGTCTCGACGTAGGGCGGATTGGCGACAAGAAGATCAAAAGGACCGCCCAGCCGCTCAGCCCAGCCCGGCTGCCGCCAGTCGCCGTCGACCAGGCTCGCCCGCGCGCCAACGCCCAGCGCCTCCGCATTGGTGGCCGCCATCGTCAAAGCCGCCGCCGACGCGTCCATGCCGACACCGCGTGCGTTTGGAAATTCACGCAGCAAGGTGAGCAGCAGACAGCCCGAGCCGACGCCGAGATCGACGATGCGCCACGGCTTCGTCCGTCCCGGCATCAAGGCCAGCGCCGCCTCGATCAACGTCTCGCTGTCGGGCCGCGGCACGAGAACGGCAGGCGAGACCTTGAACGGCAATCCCCAGAACTCCCGCTCGCCCACGACATAGGCCATCGGTTCGCGCCGGACGCGGCGCGCGGTAAGAGCACGCAGTGCCTCAACTGCCGCGACGGGCGCGACCTCGCCGCCGTGGGCGATCAACCATTCGACGCTCACGCCGCCGGCATGGGCCAGCAGCAGGCGGGCTTCAAAGCGGGCGTTGTCGATGCCGGCTGCGGTCAGGGCGACGGCGGCGTCGCGGAGCAGCGCGTCGTAGGTCGCGAGCCCGGACGCCAACTAGGCCGCCAGCTCCGCCAGGCGACCCGCCTCGTCGTCGGCGGTCAGCGCGTCGATCAGTTCGTCCAGCCCGCGGCCCTCGAGCACTTCGTCGAGCTTGTAGAGCGTGAGATTGATTCGGTGATCGGTAACGCGACTCTGCGGAAAATTGTAGGTCCGGATGCGCTCGCTGCGATCCCCGCTGCCGACCTGGCCCTTGCGGTCAGCCGAGCGAATATCGTCGCGGCGTTGGCGCTCGGCATCGTAGAGCCTGGCCCGCAGGATCTTCATCGCCTTGGCATTGTTCTTGTGCTGGCTCTTCTCGTCCTGTTGGCTGACCACGACTCCGGTCGGGAGATGCGTGATGCGCACCGCCGAATCGGTGGTGTTGACCGACTGCCCGCCCGGGCCGGAGGAACGGAAAACGTCGATCCTGAGGTCCTTTTCATCGATCTTGACGTCGAACTCCTCGGCTTCCGGCAACACCGCGACGGTCGCCGCCGAGGTGTGGATGCGTCCCGAACCTTCGGTGGCCGGCACGCGCTGCACGCGGTGCACGCCGGATTCGAACTTCAAGCGGGCGAACACGTTGCGCCCCGTCACGGTCGCGATCGCCTCCTTGTAGCCGCCGATGCCGGTGTCGGAGAGTTCCATGATCTCGAACTTCCAGCCGTGCTCGGCGGCATAGCGCTGGTACATGCGGAAGAGATCGGCCGCGAACAGGGCGGCCTCGTCGCCGCCCGTGCCGGCGCGGATTTCGAGGATGGCATTCTTCTCGTCGGCCGCATCCTTGGGCAGCAGCATGCGTTTCACGGCCTGCTCGAGTTCGGGCAGGCGTTTGCGCAGCGCCGCCGCTTCTTCCTCGGCGATCGCCTTCATGTCGGGATCCGCCGCCATCGCCTCGGCGTCCTTAAGCTCCTGCTCGGCCTTGTGCCAGTCGTTCACCGCCTCGACCAGCGGGCCGAGATCGGCATATTCCTTCGACGCCGCGACGAACTTCTGCGAGTCGAGCGTGCCGGCCGAAAGCGCGGCCTGCAGTTCGGCGTGACGGGTCACGATCTGGTTGAGCTTGAGCAAAAGCGACACGGCGTTCAGCCCTTCAATGCATCGGCGAGAGCGTCCAGCGCCACTTCACGCTGCTCGCCGCTGTCGAAATCCTTGAGCTGCGCGACACTCTTGGCCAACTCGTCGTCGCCGATGATGATCGCGGCACGGGCATCGAGCTTGTTGGCCCGCTGCAGGCGCCGCTTCATGTTGCCGCGATAGTCCTGTTCGACGGTGATCCCGTGGCGGCGCAGCGCCCGGGCAATCCCCAGCGCCCTGGCCTCGGCGGCGGCGCCCAAGGGCGCGATCACGACCGGACGCGGCTCTGCCGGCGGCTCGTTGCACAGCATCATCAGGCGCTCGATGCCGCCGGCCCAGCCGATGCCGGCCGTCGGCGGCCCGCCCAGCTCGGCGATCAACCCGTCATAGCGGCCGCCGCCCAGCACCGTGCCCTGCGCGCCGAGGTGGCTCGTGACGAACTCGAAGGCCGTGTGGGTGTAGTAGTCGAGACCGCGCACCAGGCCGGGATCGATCTCGAAGCCGATGCCGGCGGCGCCCAAGCCATCCTGCACCGTCTTGAAGAAGTCGCGGCTTGCCTGGTTGAGGTGGTCGGTGAAGCTCGGCGCGTCCTTGTTGATCGCGATGTCGCCCTCGTTCTTGCTGTCGAGGATGCGCAAGGGGTTGCGCTGCAGGCGACTCTTCGAATCCTCCGAGAGCTTGCCGAGGTGGCTGGAGTAGTAATCGACCAGCACCTTGCGATAGACCGCCCGGCACTCGGGATCGCCCAGGGAGTTTATCCTGAGCACGCAGCGCTTGAGGATGCCGAGGCGATCGAGGATGTCGGCTGCCACCGAGATCACCTCGATGTCGGCGCCCGGCTCGGGCGCGCCCAGCACCTCGATGTCGATCTGGTGGAACTGGCGCGAGCGCCCCTTCTGCGGCCGCTCGTAGCGGAACATCGGGCCGGCGGCGAAGACCTTCAGCGGCAGCTGCTGGCCAAGTTCACCGTTGGAGATGAAGGCGCGGCAGATACCGGCGGTATATTCCGGCCGGAGCGTCAGGGATTCGTCGCCGCGATCCTTGAAAGTGTACATTTCCTTGGAGACCACGTCGGTCGCCTCGCCGATGCCGCGCGCGAACAGCTCGGTGAACTCGAAGATCGGCGTCGCCATCTCGCGGTAGCCGTAGAGGCGCGCCACATCGCGCGCCGTCTCGACGACGTACCGGAAGCGCCGGTACTCGTCGGGGAGAAGATCGTGCGTGCCGCGCACGGGCTGAAGCTTGCTCACGGTAAATCGCCTTGGGAAAATGTCGACGGGAAGAAATCGAAGGTCGCTACTCGGCAGCCGTACGATGTCGGTCTGCTTCGGCGACCTCGCCAGCCTTGGCGGCCTCGATCTCGGCCGCCTTCCTCTCGATCAGCGCCACCAGATGGTCGACGACGTTGCCATCCTTCAGCCGATGATGCGGCACTCCCGCGATATAGACCTGATGGTTGTTGGCGCCGCCGCCAGTGAAGCCGATGTCGGTCTCGCGCGCCTCGCCGGGGCCGTTCACGACGCAGCCGATCACCGACACCGTCATCGGCGTGGTGATGTGGCCGACCCGCTTCTCCAGCGCCTCGACGGTGCGGATGACGTCGTACTGCTGCCGCGCGCAAGACGGGCAGGAGATCACGTTGACGCCGCGGTGGCGCAGATTGAGCGCCTTCAGCATCTCGAAGCCGACGCGGACTTCCTCCTCGGGCTCGGCCGACAACGACACGCGGATCGTGTCGCCGATGCCGGCCCACAGGAGCGAACCCATGCCGATCGAGGACTTTACCGTGCCGGTGCGCAAGCCGCCCGCCTCGGTGACGCCGATGTGCAGCGGGTAGTCGCAGGCGTCGGCGAGCTGCTGGTAGGCCGCGACGGCCAGAAAGACGTCGGACGCCTTCACGCTGATCTTGAATTCGTGGAAATCATGATCCTGCAGGATCCGCGCGTGATCGAGCGCACTCTCGACCATCGCCTCCGGGCAGGGCTCGCCGTACTTCTCAAGCAGGTCCTTCTCCAGCGATCCGGCATTGACGCCGATACGCATGGAGCAGCCGCGATCCTTGGCGGCCTTCACGACCTCGCGCACGCGCTCGGCGCTGCCGATGTTGCCGGGATTGATCCGCAGGCAGGCGGCGCCCGCCTCGGCCGCCTCGATGGCACGCTTATAGTGAAAATGGATATCGGCCACGATCGGCACCTTGGCCGCGCGTACGATCGCGGGCAGCGCGGCGGTCGATTCCTCGTCGGGACAGGAAACACGCACGATATCCACGCCGGCTTCCTCGGAGCGGCGGATTTGCGCGATGGTCGCCTCTGCGTCCGCGGTGAGCGTGTTGGTCATGGTCTGAACCGTGATCGGCGAATCGCCGCCGACCGGCACGGACCCGACCATGATCCGGCGCGATTTGCGGCGCATGATGTCGCGGTAGGGTCTGATGCTCATGCCCATCAATGTAGCTGCGGGCGGGCGGCTTATCCAGCCGCCGGGACTGCCGTCAGACCTAGCGCGCGTCGATGACGCGGTAGGCTATTCCAGCCGGTACGACATAGCTTTCGCCGGCGCGAACGTAGGTCTGCGCCAGCATGTCGCCATTGGGCGCCCGCAATTCGACCCAGCTGTTGATGTGCACGCTGACCAACGTGTCGACCTTCATGGGCAGGCTCGGCGCCGGTTCGCCCGGAGCAGTGCGCGCCACGGCTTCCTCGGTTGCAGGCACTTCGGTGGTGGTCGGGGCGGCAACACGCGGCTGTTCGATCTGCGCCGGCGGCTGCGCGGCCTGCGCCTGGCCGATGGCTGGGAGTGTCATCACGACCGGCGGCGGCGGCGCGGGCACGGCGACGACCACGGGCGGAGCGAGTGGCGCGGGTTGAACGACCGACTCCTGTCGCGGCGCCGGCCAGACTTCGGCCGGCAAACTGCCGGATGTACCGCTGACATCCGGAATTGCCGGCGTGCTCGGCGTCGCGACCGTCGGAATGACGTCGTCAGCGGGCGATGGGCTCACAGGCCGCGCCGCCAGCAGGCGGTCGGGCACAGGCGGCACCTTCTCGGCGACCACCGACTGCTCGCGCGGCAGATAATTCCAGACGGCGTAGCCTGCGCCGACGACGAGCAGAATGGTCAATACGGCGAGGCCGATCGGCGCACGCCTTTCAACAATCGGGAAATCGGCCGGCAGTGACATGGGACGCTTGATGGGAACCGGGCCGGACAGGTGATAGGCGGTCAGCACCTTCTCGGGATCGAGTCCGACATGGGCGGAATAGGCCCGCAGAAATGCCGGGATGTAGGCGGCGCCGGGAAGCTTGTCGAAGCGGCCGTCCTCGATTGCCTTGAGGTGACTACGCCGGATGCGCAGACTCTTCTCGACAGCAGACAAATCGAGACTGCGCGCCACTCGTTGGTCGCGCAGCAAACGACCAACCGCGCGGCCCGGTGTGGCCTCGCGTTCGACCGCACGCCAATCGACCTGATCCGGCATAATAGACCCTGCTTTCCCCTCGCAAGCGACTCTTAGCAGAGGCGCCCTGAGAGGGCAAAAGCGATTCGACTTTTGACGCTAAATTTCGATCGCGTGATCGGCAGCGAAGAGTCGCAACGTCTCGCGCATGGGTCGGTCTGGTTGTGAAAGCGCGTCGCCCATGAAACCAGACGCTTCGGCAAGATCGAGCGACCGGATCATTGCCTTCACCGGTCCAATGGAGCCGGGCGACATCGAGAGAGAGCGCACTCCGACCGCGAGAAGAGCCAGCGCCTCGACCGGCCGGCCGGCCATCTCGCCACAGACGGAGAGATCGACCCCGGCCGGCCGCACCTTCTCGACCACAAAATGTAGCAGTCTCAGCAGTGCAGGAGACAAGCTGTCGTAGCGGCCGGACACGCGGCTGTTCCCACGGTCGGCTGCGTAGAGGAACTGCAGGAGATCATTCGTTCCCACTGAAACAAAGTCGACATGGGGCAGCAGGCTGTCCAACTGCCAGGCCAGAGCCGGCACTTCGAACATGACACCGACGCGTAGTTGCTCGGGTATGGCCTGGCCGCGCCGCCTGGCCCGGTCGAGTTCGAGATCGAGCAGCCGCCGGGCACTCAGGAGCTCCGCAACCTCGGCGATCATCGGAAACATGACCGACAGCGGCCGGCCGTTGGCGGCCTGGATCAGGGCACGAAGCTGCCGGCGCAGCATCGCCGGCCGGTCGAGACCGATCCGGATGGCCCTCCAGCCCATCGCCGGATTGTCGTCGCCGAAGGCACCGACATAGGGAAGCACCTTGTCGCCGCCGACATCGAGCGTCCGGAAGGTCACCGGCCGGCCATCGGCAAGGTCGAGGACGCGACCATAGAGCCAGGCCTGCGCATCGACGTCGGGAAACTCCGAACGCACCATGAACGGAATCTCGGTCCGATAGAGGCCGACCCCATCGGCGCCGGTGTCGTCGAGATGCTGCATGTCGATCAGCAGGCCGGCATTCATGTGCAGCGAGACCCGCGCCTGGTCGCGTGTCGCCGACGGCAGGTCGCGGAGTGCCGCGTATTTGCGCCGCCGCTCGACCCGCGTCTCGATGGCAGCGTTGACCGTCTGCAGGACATCCTCGGCCGGCCGCACCAGGACCTGGGCGTTGTCGCCGTCGACGACGATGGAATCGCCCGGCTCGACCCGCGACAGGACGTCGGCCGCGCGACCGACCACGGGAATATCGAGGGCGCGCGCAACGATCGCGACGTGGCTCAACGCCGAACCCTCCTCGAGGACGACGCCGCGCAGGCGGGTCCGATCGTAGTCGAGCAGCTCCGCCGGCCCCATGTCGCGGGCAATGACGATCATGTCGTCGGGCATCGAACTCGGATCGGCAGCGACCCGGCCGGTCAGCCGCAGCAGCAGCCGGTTGCTGAGATCCTGCAGATCGCTCAGGCGTTCGCGGATGTAGGGATCGGTCGATTGTCCGAGACGGGTGCGCACGTCGTCGAAGGCGCGTTGCACGCCCGCCTCGGCGGTGAGGCCCGACGCCACGGCCTCGCGCACGCGCTCCATCCAGCCGCGATCGTCGACGAACATCCGGAAGGTCTCGAGGATCTCGCGCTGCTCGCCCGACTGCATGTCGTGCGCCTCGAGCATGCGGTCGACGTCGGCCCGCACGCCGTGCACGGCATCCTCGAAGCGCTCCTGCTCCAGGGTCACGTCCTCGGCGACGACCCGCTGGATCACGATGCGCGGCTCGTGCAGCACGGCGTGACCGACGGCGACGCCGGTCGTGAGCTGCACCCCGTCTATGCGCAGCGGCAGCAGACCGAGACCGTCGACCTGCTGCATCTCGTTCGGGCTCACGATGTGGCCGGCCGCGATCAGTTCGGCCAGTACCATGGCGATGGTCTGCAGGGTCTCGATTTCCTCCTCGTCGTACTGGCGGCGGGTACGGTTCTGCACCACCAGGACGCCGAGCACGCGGCCCGCGCGCACGATCGGCACGCCGGCGAGCGAGTGATAGATTTCCTCACCCGTTTCGGGGCGGTAGGCGAACTGCGGATGGGCCTGCGCGTCGTCCAGCGCCAGCGGCCGGCCGTGCGCCGCGATGTCGCCCACGAGACCCTCGCCGACCCTGAGCCGGGTGCGGTGCACGGCCGAGGGATTGAGGCCTTGGGTGGCGAACAGTTCCAGGACCTCGCCGGCCCGCAGCAGGTAGATCGAGCAGACCTCGGCCACCATCTCGTTGGCGACCAGGCGCACGACCTCGGCCAGCGTATCCTCGACGGAACCGGCACGCGCCATCGTGTCCCGGAGCCGCTTGAGGAGCATTCGCGGTCCGGCCAGTGGAGTCGATCTCTCCATGGTCAGGCCGCGGGATGCTTGAGTCGGATGACGACGAAGCTGCGGTCTATGGCGCAGGCGCAAGCTCGCCACGCCGCCAGCGGGCGGGCGTTGAGGCAAGCCTTGCGGGTGACTTCCGTGCGCATGGCCCGCTTATAGCAAGACCCGCGCCGAACTGCCTACCCGCTTATTCGCATAACCACCAAGGAAACTAATGCGATCAGGCGGCGTCGAGATCGTAAGCCGTATGTAACGCGCGCACAGCGAGCTCAGTGTATTCGGCCGCGACCAGGACGCTGATCTTGATCTCCGAGGTCGAGATCACCTGGATGTTTATGCCCTTGGCGGCCAGCGTCTCGAACATCTTGAGCGCCACGCCGGCATGGCTGCGCATGCCGACTCCGATCACCGAAACCTTGGCGACGTTGATGTCCGACTTGACCTCGGCGAACTTGAGGTCGGCCTTGGCTTCCTCCAGCCGCTGCACCGCCCGGGCAAGGTCGGCCCGCGGCACCGTGAAGGTGATGTCGGTCGAGCTGCCGTCGAGCGAGACATTCTGCACGATCATGTCGACGTTGATGTTGGCCGAAGCGAGCGGCCCGAAGATCGCCGCCGCCACGCCCGGCCGGTCGGGCACGTGGGTCACGGTGACCTTGGCCTCGTCCTTGGAGAAGGCGATGCCGCTCACCACGGATTTCTCGAGTCCCTGAGCCATGATTTCGTCCTCATCCACAACCAGCGTGCCGGGCAGATCGCTGCCGAGTGCGGCGTCGAACGACGACAGCACCTGCACGCGCACATGATGATTCATCGCCAGCTCGACCGAGCGCGTCTGCAGCACCTTCGAGCCCTGCGAAGCCATTTCAAGCATTTCCTCGTAGGTCACGCGGTCGATCTTCTGCGCCTTCTCGACGATCCTGGGATCGGTCGTGTAGACGCCGTCGACGTCGGTGTAGATGTCGCAGCGGTCGGCCTTGAGAGCAGCCGCCAGCGCCACCGCCGAGGTGTCCGATCCACCGCGCCCCAGCGTGGTCAGGCGGCCCTCGGGTGAGACGCCCTGGAAGCCCGGCACGATCGGCACCTCGCCGGCCACCAGGCTGCGCGCCATCTCGGCGGTGTCGATATCGATGATCCGCGCCTTGCTGTAGGCGGCATCGGTCTTGATCGGGATCTGCCACGATCCCCACGAGCGCGCCTTGACGCCTTCCTGCTGCAGGGCCAGCGCCAGCAGGCCGATCGTGACCTGCTCGCCGGTCGCCACCACGACGTCGTACTCGCGCGGATCAGGCAAGGGCGCCACTTCGCCGACCCACTTCACGAGCTGGTTGGTGGCGCCCGACATGGCCGAAACCACGACCGCGACCTCGTTGCCGCGCGCGACCTCGGCCTTGACCTTGCGCGCGGCATTCTTGATCCGCTCGATGTCGCCGACCGAAGTCCCGCCGAATTTGAGAACGATGCGCGCCATGAACCTACTCGAAGGGCAAGCCTCTGCCCGGAAAGCGGGCTATAGACACCGATGGCGCCATATGGGTCAAGGGTAGCCATGAGCCAGACCACACATACTCCGCACCATTCCACGGTCGATCCGGCCGAGATCGAGCGCTTTTCGCGCATCGCCGACGAGTGGTGGGACCCCACCGGCAAGTTCGCGCCGCTGCATCGCCTCGGCCCGGTCCGCATCGGCTATGTCCGCGACCGCGCCGCCGCCCATTGGGGCCGCGAGGCGCTGTCGGGCGAGCCACTGCAAGGCCTTTCCGTCCTCGACATCGGCTGCGGCGGCGGCCTGCTCAGCGAACCGATGGCGCGGCTGGGCGCCACAGTGACCGGCGTCGACGCCTCAGCCCGCAACATCACCGTCGCATCCCTCCACGCCAGCCGGCAGGAACTGGCCATCGACTACCGCCAGGGCACCGCCGAGGCCCTGGCCAACAGCGACGCCCGCTTCGATATCGTGCTGGCGCTGGAGATCGCGGAGCACGTGGCCGACGTCGATCTGTTCCTGAAGTCCTGCGGCCGGCTGGTGAAACCAGGCGGCCTCCTTTTCCTGTCGACGCTCAACCGCACCGCCAAGGCCTGGGCACTGGCCATCGCCGGCGCCGAATACGTCCTGGGTTGGCTGCCGCGCGGCACCCACGACTGGAAGAAGTTCCTCAAACCCTCCGAGGTCGTGCGCGGTCTGGAGGCCGGCGGCGTCGCCACGAAAGAAATCGTGGGCGTGGTTTATAGCCCGCTCAGCCGCGCCTGGAGCCTGAACAAGACCGACCTCGACGTGAATTATATGCTGTTCGCCGTCGCTCAGAACGCGACGGAAAAAAATCCCTGATCCGATCCGTTATCGTTGCCTGCCATACCGGGCAAACGACTGATCCGGCTCAAAAATCCACCGGCCGAGCGGCTTGGCGGATGTCGCCTGAACAGCGACATTTTTGAACCCGATCCTGGAAATTTTCCGGTGCCGTTCCGGTGTCTCCTCAGCAACAATAGGAATCCGTGTCGGAAATCCTACTTGTTCCTGCCACCGCTGTCAATTCCCGCGTGGGATCCAGGGCAAGCGGCCGAACTCGATGCCCTCGTCGGCCAGCGCCGCGGCCTCTTCGTCGGTGGTCTGGCCGTAGATGCCGCGCTTGTCGCTCTCGCCGTAGTGGATCTTGCGCGCTTCCTCGGCGAATTTCTCGCCGACCGGCTCGAGGTTCTTCTCGACCTGCTCGCGCAGCTTGATCAGCGTCTCGCGCATCTCCTTGGGCATGGCCCGGGCGAGCGCCGCGACCTGCGGATCGGGCGCGGCCGCGGGCGTGGCTTCCGCCGGCGCCTCGACGGGCACATCCGCGCTTTTGCCGCCCCCCTTTTCGATCCCTTTGCCGATGCGCGGCGCCATCGGGGCCCGCGTGATCTTCGCATTGCCGCACGCCGGACAGCCGATCAGGGAACGCTTTTCCTGACGCTCGTAGGTTTTGCCGTCCTTGAACCAGCTGTCGAACTCGTGGCCCTTGGCGCAGCGCAGACGATACAAAATCATGACACCTGAAAAATGGTGGCTTGTCGGGCCGGACGCAAGGCCCGATTGTCGCGCCCCCTCACCTCCATTCCGCTGCCGAACCGCCGATGGACCACCAACCTTCCCATACGAAAGCCGCTTTCTGGATGGCCGGATGGCTGTCGGCGATGATGCTGATGGCGATCGCCGGGCGCGAGGCGACGCGCGCGCTCGATGTCTTCCAGATCATGGAGATGCGCTCGATCATCGGCCTCTTCATGCTCTACCCGCTGATCCACCTGGCCGGAGGCTTTGCCGCGCTCAAGACCTCGCGGCCCTGGCAACATGTCGTGCGCAACGTGGCGCATTACGGCGCGCAGTTCGCCTGGTTCCTGGCACTCACGCTGATCCCGCTGGCTCAGGTCATCTCGATCGAGTTCACCATGCCGATCTGGACGGCGATCCTGGCCGTCGCCTTCCTCGGCGAACGTATGGGCCTCTGGAAGAATCTCGCCGTCGTGCTGGGCGTGGTCGGCGTCATCCTCATCGTGCGGCCAGGCGCCAACGAAATCGTGCCCGGCCAGTTGATCGCGCTCGCCGCCGCCGTCGGTTTCGCCATCTCGGTCACCATGGTGAAGTCGCTGACGCGCACCGACAGCGTCGTCGCCATCCTGTTCTGGATGCTGGTCATCCAGTCGGCCATCGGGCTGGTGCCGGCCCTCGCCGTCTGGCGGTGGCCCTCCGCTCCCATCTGGGGCTGGATCCTCGTCATCGCCTTCCTCGGCACCTACTCGCATTATTGCCTGACGCGGGCGATGCTCCATGCCGATGCCACCATCGTCGTGCCGATGGATTTCCTGCGCGTGCCGCTGGCGGCGCTCGCCGGATGGCTGATCTACAATGAGCGGCTCGACACCTTCACGGTGCTGGGCGCCGCCCTGATTCTGTCGGGCAACCTGCTGAACCTGAAGGGCGCCGGAGGGCGCAAGCCATGACGATTTCCTCCTGGATCGCTGCCTGGGCCGGCCTCGTGCCGGCCGGCGCCGCCGTGCTCGACATCGCCGCCGGCAAGGGGCGGCACGCACGCTTCTTCGCCGAACGCGGTCATTCGGTGACGGCGGTCGATCGCGACGTGAGCGGCCTCGCCGCCGCCAACAACGTCGAAATCATCGCGGCGGATCTCGAGGCCGGCGCGCCGTGGCCACTGGCCGGCCGCACCTTCGGCGCTGTGATCGTGACCAACTATCTGCACCGGCCGCTGTTCCCTCACCTGTTCGAGGCGCTGCAGCCCGGGGGCGTCCTGCTCTACGAGACCTTCATGGCCGGCAACGAACGCTTCGGCAGGCCGAGCCGACCGGAGTTCCTGCTGAAGGACGGCGAACTGCTGGAGCTGGTGCGCGGCCGCTTTTCGGTGATCGCCTACGAAGCGCGGATGATCAGCGAACCGAAGATGGCGATGGTGCAGCGGATCGCGGCCAAGCGCGGCGCCTGACGATCGCTATTCTGCCGCCTTCGCCATCGCCGCCTTGTGCAGCACGGGCGCGGCATATTTCCGGTCGTGCTGCAGCGACGGCACCATTTTGCGCGCCTCCTCGACCTTGGCGAGGTCGATCTCGGCCACCACGAAGCCCGCTTTTTCGCCGCCGGCGTCGGCCAGCACCTCGCCCCACGGGGCGACGGCGATCGAATGGCCGTAGGTCTTGCGGTTGGAGCCCTTGTGCGTGCCGACCTGGGCGGGGGCGAAGACGAAGCAGCCGGTTTCGATGGCGCGCGACCTCAGGATGGTGTGCCAGTGCGCCTGGCCCGTCGGCACAGTGAAGGACGACGGGATCGCCAGCATGGTGGCGCCAGCATGCGCCAGCTCGCGATAAAGGTAGGGGAAGCGCAGGTCGTAGCAGATCGTCATGCCGAGCACGCCCCACGGCGTCTCGGCCAGCACCGCGCGCTCGCCCGGCTTGAAGGTCGAGGATTCGCGGTAGCTCTCGCCGCCCGCCAGTTGGACGTCGAACATGTGGATCTTGTCGTAGCTCGCCACGATGCCTCCCGCGGCATCGATCAGGTAGGAGCGGTTGCGGATCTGCTCCTCCCCCGGCACGCGGACATGGATCGAGCCCAGCAGAAACCACGCTCCGGTCTCGCGCGCCGAGGCGCGGCAGGCCGCCAGCATGGCGTGGGTTTCTTCGGTCTCTGCCTTCTCCAGCGTCTCGGTCCGGCTGGCGCCGATCAGGCCGGTGTTCTCCGGCGTCATGACGAAATCGGCGCCGGCATCGCGGGCGAGCCGCACCTGCTCCTGCACAAAGGCCACGTTCTCGGCCATCTCGTTGCTGACGTTGGTCTGGATCAGGGCGGCTTTGAACGTGGTGCTCATCGGATGAAGTTCCTCAGCCCGGCTGGGCGAGCAGCGCGTCGAGCTCGCCAGCCTGCTCCAGCGCGGCGAGCTCGTCCGAGCCGCCGATATGCTGACCGTTGATGAAGATCTGCGGCACGGTCGTGCGCTTGGCGCGCTCGCGCATCTCCGTGCGCTTCTTGTCGTCCATCATGACGTCCGTCTCGTCGTACGCCGCGCCCTTGTCGTCGAGCAGGCCCTTGGCGCGGGCGCAATAGCCGCAGAACGGCGTGGTGTAGATTTCGATCTTGGCCATCGTGGTCTCCTCGAGACGACTATACCGCCGCCCGGACAACCCGCGCCAGCGTCAGCACATCGACGTGGCGAACCCCGCCGCGTTGCAGAACCCGGACACAGGCCTCGGCCGTGGCGCCGGTGGTGAGGACATCGTCGACCAGCAAAACGGTCTTGCCCGCGAGCCCCGCCGCCCAGCGCGGATGGATGTCGAAGGCCTCGCGGACATTGCGCCGCCGCTCCTTGGCCTTGAGGCCGGCCTGCGAGCCCGTCCAGCGGTGTCGGCGCAGCAAATCCGGGGCCAGACGACGCTCAACGCCCGGGGGTGCCGCACGGACGAGAGCCCGGGCCAGCAGAAGCGCCTGATTGTAACGGCGCGTCAGCAGCCGCCGCCAATGAAGCGGTACTGGTGCGATCAGGTCGGCCTCGGCCAGAAGCTCGGCGCCGGCCCGCGCCATCCAGCTACCGCAGGCCCGGGCGATGTCGGTGCGGTCGCCATGCTTGAACGGCAGCACCAGCCGGCGGCTCTGGGTGTCATAGGCCAGCGCCGCGCGGGCCCGGCGAAAGCGCGGCCGCCGGGCGAGGCAGCCGGCACAGAGCGCCTCGTCGCCCAGATGCTCGGCGAAGGGATCGCCACAGCACGCGCACTGGGGAGGTGCAATAAAAGAGAAGCCCTCCCAGCAGCCGGCGCAGAGCGCACCCGGTGCCTCGACGATCTCGCCGCAGCCGAGACAGAGCGGCGGCAGCACGGCATCGAGCATCAGCCGGCCAGCGTTCGTGCAGATATGGCCCAGGTCCGCGAGTGACATGGGGCAATTGGGCCGGCCAAATGCGCCGACAGGATGGCGGCCCCCTACTACCCGCCGCCGCACTTTCGCCCTACATACGGGCCGTGGCTGCTCCCGATCCCCTTCTGGTCTTCGACCGCACGGTGCTGCGCCGGCGGCGCGACCGCGCGGCGCGCGGCTGGGACAGCCAGGCCTTCCTCAAGCGCGAGATCGCCGAGCGCCTCGTCGAGCGGCTGGACGACGTGCGTCGGAGCTTCGCGCTGGCGCTCGATCTCGGTTGCCATGGCGACGAGATCGCCACCGCGCTTCAACGATCTGATCAGGGGGACCGGAAAACCGTCGGGCAGCTCATCCGCAGCGACCTCGGCCTGACGTTCGCCCGGCGCGCCGCCGGCTCCGCCGTGGTGGCCGACGAGGAGGCGCTTCCCTTCGCTGCCGCCAGCTTCGACCTGGTGATGAGCGCCATGTCGCTCCACTGGGTCAACGACCTGCCCGGCACGCTGATCCAGATCGGCCGCATCCTGAAGCCCGACGGGCTGTTCCTGGGCGCCATGCTGGGCGGCGGCACGCTCTGGCAGCTGCGTCAGGCCCTGGCGGCGGCGGAGAGCGAGATCGAGGGCGGCCTCAGTCCGCGGGTCTCGCCGTTCGCCGACCTGCGTGACGCGGCCGGGTTGCTGCAGCGGGCGGGTTTCGCGCTGCCGGTGGCCGACGGCGAAACCATCGACGTCGAATACGAAAGCGCGCTGGCGCTGATGCGAGATCTCGGCGCCATGGGCGAGGGCAATCTCGTCCTCGAACGCCGCCGCGGCATGGCGCGCCGTGCTACGCTGCTGCGGGCCGCGGAAATCTACACCGAACGCTTCACCGGGGCCTCCGGCCGCGTGATGGCGAGCTTCGAGGTGCTGTTCCTGCACGGCTGGACGCCGCATGCCTCGCAGCCCAAACCGCTGAAGCCAGGCAGCGCTGTGCTGAGGCTGGCCGAGGCACTCGACACCGCCGAGCACAGCGCCGGCGAAAAAGTGGAGCGGAGCTAGATCGTGCCTGTGGTCAACCTGTCGTTCAGCGCCCTGCTGGCGGAAAGCTTCGGCTTCTTCTTCGCCAACATCCGCCTCTTCTTCCATCTCGTCACGATCCCATGGATCGCCTCGCTCGCCATCCGCCTAGTGGGCAGCGCGCTGAGCCAGGAGTCGATGGTGGCCGTGCTGGTCGAGAAGGCGCTCGATGTCGTGCCGACGGTGATGTTCATGGTCGGCTGGCAGCGGCTCGTGCTGCTGGGGCCGAACCGCGTCGATCGGCTGCCGGGCCTCGGCTGGTCGCCGCGCGAGACGGCGTACCTCGTCCACCTGATCAAGATCGGCGGCATCACCTTCGTGCTGATCGCCGCCTTCGTCCTGACAGTGGGCACGATGGACTACGGGGCGCTCACGACGCCGGGCGCGCCGATCGATCCCGATCTCGCCCAGCGCCAGGCGCTGGCGGCACCGCTGGGGGCCGGCTTTATGGTGTCGGTGCTGCTGGCGCTGCGCGTGAGCTATGGGCTGGCCGCCACGGCCGTCGATGTGCCGTTCTCGCCGCGGCTCTCCTGGGCCTACGGCCGCGGCAATGGCTGGACGATCATCGGCTCGCTGTTCCTGACCTTCTTCATGAGCGCCATCGTCACCACGCTGGCCACCCTGTTCACGCTCGGCCTCATGCGCGGCGCGCTGGGCGCCCAGGAGGCCGCCGTCATCGTCACGTGGACGGTGGCGCTGCTGGTGTCCTATGCCGGTGCCGCTGTCGCCGCCACGCTCCAGGCCGTCATCTTCCGCACCCTGCTCGGCTGGCGCGAAGGTGCTCCGCTGCCGGCGACGACTTGAGGCTGGAGCTAAAGCAGGTCGCGCAGCAGGCCGACCAGCGGCAGGTCGGCGGGCGGCATCGGGTAGCGCGAGAGGTCGATCGGCGCGACCCATTTCAAGGTCTGTCCTTCACGCGGCTGCGGCACGCCGTTCCATT
This sequence comes from Reyranella sp., assembly GCA_030684475.1. Lineage (GTDB taxonomy): Bacteria > Pseudomonadota > Alphaproteobacteria > Reyranellales > Reyranellaceae > Reyranella. Next base: position 18,256 of record JAUXWB010000020.1, read on the forward strand.
TGCGGCAGGCGAAGACCGGCATCAGCAGGTGAAACCGCTCGTAGCCGTGGCTGGCGAAAGCGATGGGCGCGAGACAGCTCGCCGCGGTTTCGATGCCGAGTTCTTCGCGGAGTTCGCGCACCAGTGCCTGCTCAGGCGTCTCGCCGGGATCGACCTTGCCGCCGGGAAACTCCCACAGGCCCGCCATCGACTTGCCGGCGGGGCGCTGGGCGATCAGGACGCGGCCGTCAGGGTCGACCAGCGCGACGGCGGCGACCAGCACGAGCGACCGGTCGCCCAGCGGCGGCGGCCCGCCCGGACACTCCTCATCGAAGCTCGGCGTCAAGAACGGTAGCTGCCGTTGATGTCGATGTAGCCGTGCGTCAGGTCACAGGTCCACACGGTGGCGCGGCCGCGGCCGATGCCGAGGTCGATGTCGATCACGATATCGGTGCCCTTGATGTGCCTGGTCACCGGCGTTTCATCGTAGTTCGGCACGACCTGGCCGCCGTCGGTGATGCGGACGCCGCCGATCGAGATGCGCAGCTTGTCGCGATCGGCGCGCTCGCCCGACTTGCCGACCGCCATGACGATGCGGCCCCAGTTGGCGTCCTCGCCGGCGATGGCGGTCTTGACCAGCGGCGAGTTGGCGACCGCGAGGCCGATCTTGCGCGCCGCCCCGTTGGATGACGCGCCACCGACATTGATGGTCACGAACTTGGTGGCGCCCTCGCCGTCGCGGGCGAGGAGTTGCGCGAGCTCGATCAGAACCTCGTCCAGCGCCCGCTTGAAGTCGACCAGGACGGGATCGTCGGTCTCCTCGATCGGCGCATGGCGGGCCGCACCGGTCGCGACCAGCAGCAGCGTGTCGCTGGTCGAGGTGTCGCCGTCGACGGTCACGCAGTTCAGGGACTTGTCAGTGGCATCGGCCAGCAGCTTCTGCAGGACGCCCGCCGGCACCTTGGCGTCGGTGAAGACGAAGCCCAGCATGGTCGCCATGTCAGGGGCGATCATGCCCGAGCCCTTGAGGAAGCCGTTGATGGAGACCGTCTTCTCGCCGATCTTGGCTTGGCGCGTGGCGAGCTTGGGAAACGTGTCGGTGGTCATGATGGACGCGGCGGCGGCGGCCCAGCCGTCCTCCCGCGCCGACTTGATGAGCGTCGGCACCACGGCCACGATCTTCTCCCAGTCGAGCGGCTGGCCGATCACGCCGGTCGAGGCCATGAACACCTCGTTGCGCGGGCAGCCCAGCGCCTGGGCGATGGCGCGGGTGCTCTCCTCGACGGCCTTGTCGCCGGCCTTGCCGGTGAAGGCATTGGCGTTGCCGGCATTGACCACGATGGCCCGCACCTTGCCGCGCGCCAGGTTCTTGCGGCACCAGTCGACCGGCGCGGAGCAGGTCTTGGACCGGGTCAGCACGCCCGCGATGGTGGCGCCGGCCGGCACCATCGCCAGCAGGACATCGTCACGGTCCTGGTAACGCACACCGGACTGCGCCGCCCCAAGCTTGACGCCAGCGATACGTGGCAGCGTCGGCGTCGTCTTGGGCGCGAGCGGCGATTGGGCGTGCGTGACGGCCATAGAACTCCCCTTTCGGAGGTCGGGTTTATCCCGACCCGTCCGAACGGGGGAGACTACACCAGAAACGCCGGAAAACGTGAGTTTTACTTGGTGGCAGCGGGAGGCTTGGCGGCCGGCGGCGCGGCGGGCGTCGCCGGCTTGGCCGGAGCGGCCTCGGGCTTGCTGCCGTCGATGTTGAATTTCTCGATCTTGGCGCGCGAGCGCAGCAGGTCGAGTTCGGCCGTGACGGCCTCGCGGACCATTTCCTCACGAAGCTGCTCGGCGAGTTCCTCGTAGGCCGGCGGCGGCGCGTTGCGGCGATCCTCGATCTGGATGACGTGATAGCCGAACTGCGTCTTGATCGGCGTAGCGGTCATGTCGCCCTTCTTGAGGTCGAATGCAGCATCGGCGAATTCCTTCACCATGTCGCTCTTCTTGAACCAGCCGAGATCGCCGCCTTCGGCGCCCGACGCCTTGTCGGTCGACTTTTCCTTGGCGAGCTTGTCGAAAGCCGCGCCCTTCTTGATCTCGGCGATCAGCGCCTTGGCCTCGTCCTCGGTCGCCACCAGGATGTGGCGTGCGTGGACCTCCTCCTCCGCCGGGATCGACTTCAGCCGCTCCTCGTAGCGCTGCCGCAGCTTCTCGGCCGTGACCTTGCGGGCGATCTCGCGCTGGATCCAGAAATCCTGCAGCACCTGCTCCTCGACGAAAGCCAGGCGCTTCTTGTAGATCGGGTCGTCGGTGACCTTGTTCTTCTTGCCCTCCTGGACCACGAGCTTGCTGTCGACGATGCGGTCGAGCAGCGCCGGAAAGACGGCCTGCAGCGGCATGCTGCGATACTGCGGCGGCAGCGACTGCTGCGCGATCTCGAGCTCCGACAGCCGGACCGGCTGGCCGTTGACGGTCGCGACGATGGGATCCTTGAGCGGCTGGGCGGCGGGCTTGGCCACCGGCTTCTGGGCCGGCGGCTTGGCGGCGGGTGCCGGCGGCTTGGCGGCGGGCGCCGGAGGCTGCGCCGGGTTCTGTGGCTGCTGGGCAAGGGCGGGGCCCGCGATGGCCGCGGCTGCGCAGCACAAGACGACGAGACGCAGGGGGCGCAAATAATGGCTCATGACGGGCTCCGGGAACTTCTTGTCTCGACAATGGGAGGCAGCGCACATCCGTTTACACAGGCCCGCTCGGGCCAAGCAAGCACCGCCTCTGCAACAGGGGCATGGATGCGGGTCAATTGCGGCACTTTTTCGTGAGCATGGCGTCGGCGACGCGGCACGCCGGATTAAATATCTTTCATCCTGACCGCCGACGCGCCGGGCCGACTGGCCGGCCGTGCCAAAGCCCGGCGCGGGACGGTTGCCGGCGCGTTGACACTGGCGGGCACGCTCTCTATTTCTGATCAGGACGGCGGGCCGGAGTGCCCGCCTAAGTCATTAGAATATCGAGGTTTTCATGCTGGAGGCGCTCGCTCGAACGCTGTTCGGGACGGCCAACGATCGCATCGTCAAAGGCTTCGACAAGCCGGTGGCGAGGATCAACGCGCTCGAACCGGAATTCATCAAGCTCTCCGACGATGAGCTGCGCGGCAAGACGGTCGAATTCCGCGAGCGCCTGGCCAAGGGCGAGACGCTGAACGACCTGCTGGTCGAGGCCTTCGCGACGGTACGCGAGGCGGCCAAGCGCACGCTCGGGCAGCGCCACTTCGACGTCCAGCTCAAGGGCGGCATGGTCCTGCACCAGGGCAAGATCGCCGAGATGAAAACCGGCGAGGGCAAGACGCTGGTCTCAACCCTGCCGGTCTATCTCAACGCCCTGGAGGGCAAGGGCGTTCACGTCGTGACGGTGAACGACTATCTCGCCCGCCGCGACTCGGAGTGGATGGGCCAGATCTACACATTCCTCGGCCTCACCGTCGGCGTGATCGTGCACGAGATGGACGACGAGCAGCGCAAGGCGGCCTATGCCTGCGACGTGACCTACGGCACCAACAACGAGATCGGCTTCGACTACCTGCGCGACAACATGAAGTACCGCCTCGACGCGATGGCGCAACGGCCCTTCAACTACGCCATCGTCGACGAGGTCGATTCGATCCTGATCGACGAGGCACGCACGCCGCTGATCATCTCCGGTCCGGCCGAGGACTCCTCCGAACTCTACCGGCGCGCCGACACGGTGATCCCGCGCCTCAAGGCCGAGCACTACGAAAAGGACGAAAAGAACCGCACGGTCGTGCTGACCGATGCCGGTGTCGAGGCCGTGGAGGAGATCCTGCGCGGCGACGGTCTGCTGGCCGAAGGCATCACCCTCTACGCCCCGACCATGGTTTCGGTGCTGCATCACGTGACGCAGGCACTGCGCGCCCACAAGCTGTTCGCCCGCGACGTCGACTACATCGTCAAGGACGGCCAGGTCGTCATCATCGACGAGTTCACCGGCCGCATGATGTCCGGCCGGCGCTACTCCGAGGGCCTGCATCAGGCGCTCGAGGCCAAGGAGAAGGTCGAGATCCAGCGCGAGAACCAGACGCTGGCCTCGATCACCTTCCAGAACCTCTTCCGCATGTATCCCAAGCTGGCCGGCATGACCGGCACGGCGCTGACCGAGGCGACCGAGTTCGGCGAAATCTACAGGCTCGAGGTGGTCGAGATCCCGACCAACGTACCGGTCACGCGCAAGGACGCCGACGACGAGATCTATCGTACGCTGACCGACAAGACGCGCGCCATCGTCAAGCTGATCGAGGAATGCCGGGCCCGCAACCAGCCGATGCTGGTCGGCACGGTGTCGATCGAGAAGTCCGAGGCGCTGTCGGAGGCGCTCAAGAAGGCCGGCATCCCGCACAATGTGCTGAACGCACGCTTCCACGACCAGGAAGCCGTGATCGTCGCCCAGGCCGGCCGGCCGGGTTCGGTCACCATCGCCACCAACATGGCCGGCCGCGGCACCGACATCCAGCTCGGCGGCAACGTCGACATGCTGCTGCGCCAGAGCGAGCCGGAGATCAACGCCCGGTTCCCCGGCGACTCGGATCAGGTGCGGGCGGCCCGCAAGGCCGAGATCGATCGCATTGCGACCGAGATCCGCGCCGGCGTCGAGCGCGACCGCGAGATCGTGCTCGCCGCGGGCGGCCTCTACGTGGTCGGCACCGAACGCCACGAAAGCCGGCGCATCGACAACCAGCTGCGCGGCCGTTCGGGCCGCCAGGGCGATCCCGGCGCCTCCAAGTTCTTCCTCTCGCTCGAAGACGACCTGATGCGGATCTTCGGCAACAACAAGGTGCTCGACTGGGTCCAGAAGAAGGGCATGGCCGACGACGAGGCGCTGACGCATCGCTGGCTCAACAAGGCGCTGGAGACCGCGCAGGGCAAGGTCGAGGCGCGCAACTTCGAGATCCGCAAGAATCTGCTGCGCTTCGACGACGTCATGAACAGCCAGCGCACGGAGATCTACAAGGAGCGCATCGAGCTGATGGGCACCGAGGACGTGTCGGAGACGGTGGCCGGCATGCGCCGCGATGTCGTCGACACGCTGGTGAGCCGCACCATTCCCGAGGATGTCTACGCCGAGCAGTGGAAGGTGGCGGAGCTCAAGGACGAGGTGCAACGCCTGTTCGGCCTCGACCTGCCGGTCGACGCATGGGCGAAGGAAGAAGGCATCGCCGACCAGGAGATCAGGTCGCGACTCGACGAGGCGGCCGAGCGCCTGTTCGCCCAGAAGGCGGCGCAACACGGGCCCGAGGTCTGGCGGCAGGTCGAGAAGAGCGTGCTGATGCAGCTGTTCGACCAGGGCTGGAAGGACCACCTGCTCCACCTCGACCATCTGCGCCAGGGTATCGGACTTCGAGCCTACGGCCAGAAGGACCCGCTCAACGAATACAAGCGCGAGGCATTCAATCTCTTCAACGACCTGCTGACGAACCTGCGCGAGCAGGTGGTCACGCTGCTGGCGACCCTGCAGCTGCGCATGGAGCCGCCGCCGATGCCCGAGATGCCGGCGCAGATGCGCGAGGTCCATGAGGATCCGGCCCTCGCCGCGGCGATGCGCGACGATCCCGCATTCGACCCGGCCGATCCCGATGGCGGCGGCGTCGCCACGCTTCACCGCCCGCGTGCCGCCAAGCCGGCGCTGGACGCCAACGACCCCTCGACCTGGGGCAAGGTTGCGCGCAACGCCGCCTGCCCCTGCGGTTCGGGCCGGAAATTCAAGCACTGCCACGGCCGCGTCTGAGGCGATGGGACTGCCGCGCGAGGGCGGGGCTCTGCGCAGATCTCGCGACCAAAGAGCTCCGTGCGGCAGGAACCATGTCACTTCGGAGCCGGCACCCTCCGCGTCGGTGTAGGCGCGGGACTCGTCTTTCTTTGCGACGGCGGCGCTCTCGGGTCCCTGGCCTGGGATCCCTCGCCTGCCCTCGGCCCCTCGGCATAAAGGACGTATCCGGGTAAGCCGTCGCGGAGAATATTCGTCCGAACGACACGGCCGGCATCCGGCCGGTCGACAGCCTTCAGCAACGCGCGTCCAGCCGCGGCGAATTCCTCCTCGGTGATCAGATGGATCGACCAGGCCAGGATCGGGCATCCGTTGCCGTCGAGGCGCCACTGCAGGTACTCCTTCATTTCGTCGGAGATCTTGTGGGCGAGAATGTCCTCGATAAAGACGACCTGGGGACGGGCGAACTGGGCGAGGTAGTTTCCATAGAAATCGGCGTACAGGATCTCCGAATAGCCGGGCTTGAACCAGGCGCGCGGCTGGGCGTTGATGACCACGACCGGTCGATCGCGGCATTCCGGGAAGGTCTTGATCCACTCGGCGGACTGGCGAAACGGCTCGTTCCAGGGTCTTGAGCGACCGGCCGTCATCGTGACGGCCATCCACAGCACGATCGCAGAGAGCGCCAGGTTCGCCACGACACGGATCGGCCGCTCGGCGCCCGGCACGCCAGCGTCGTAGAGCTTCGCACAGAATGCCCAGAGGAAAGGGGAACTGACGAGCAGGTTCCTGTCCGTGAAGTTCGGTGCAATCAGGAGCGAGCTGGCGATGCCTCCGGCAAGAACAGCCAGCGGTACGCCGACGAACAGCGCGGTCTCCGGATCGAGTGGAAACCGGCCAAAAGCAAGAATGCCCGGCTTCGATGCCGCTGCCGGCCGAGGCACGACCCTTCCGAACCAGCCCGGCCTCATCACCAACAACCGCTGCGCCGCGAATGCCGCGGCGCAGATGGCAAGCGCGAGCAAGGCCTTGTTGGTAAAGGAGTAGATCAGGGCGGTTCGGAGCTGCGAGAAATACCAAGCGGGATCGCCGTGAATCCAGTTCCTCGTCGTCGAATACTGCGAAAACACCTCGATGACGACCTTCACGTAAAGGCCCGTCGAAACCAGCAGGACGACGGCGAGCACGGCGAGCACGAGGCGCTGGCGCGGGCAGAAGAACCCGAGAACGATCAGGACGGCCAGGCATTCGTACATGAGATAGAAATGGACGAACGACCCGATCAGCATCAGCACCGCGAGGCCGGCCAGCTCCGGCAGCACACGTGCCTCACGCCGTGACCGCTTGGACAGGAGGGACAGGCTGACGACGAGGATGGCGACGCCGATCAGGAATGCCAGCGAATAGCCGCGCGCATTCTGCGCATGGTAAAACCAAAAGAACGAACCCGTTGCCATGGCGCCCCCGAACAACCGGGCGGCGAGGCTGAAGTAGGGTTTGGTCGCGGCGACGAACAGCAGAATGGCGGCGACGCCGCATACGGCGCTGAGACTGCGCAGGCCGACCTCGCCATCGCCGAAAAGATGGGCGTGGACAAAAGCCAGTCCATAATAAACCGGCGGATGGACGTCCGTGACGATGCGGGCGACGAATTCGTCGAAGCCGATGCCGACTTCGACGATCCATGCCGTGAAAAGCTCGTCCAGCCAGAAGCTGCTGACCCGGAGGCCGACAAAGGCGCCCACCAACCCGATGGCGCAGGCGACGCCGAAGCAGCCAACGGCAATCAGGCTGTCCAGATTCGGCCGCATCGCGTTTCCCCTGCCGGTGATCGCCACCGGGCCCTTGATTTTCCATACCATACCCGCGGGCGCAGGCCATTGTTCAGGGCGTCGGGAGTCCGTCTCAATCCCTGAGGCGAAAGCGGATGCGTACCGTGCGCGTCGCCTCGATCCCGGGTGCCGGCAGCGTCGCACCCTGCAGCAGGCGGAGCGCGGCGGCATCGAGGGCCGTGAAGCCGCTGCCCTTCACGACGGCCGCCTCTGAAACCTGGCCGCCGGGCATGACGATGAAACGCACGGTGACCTCACCCTCTTCGCTCCGTCGCCGCGCCTCGTCTGGATAGCGGCGATTGGCGGCGAGCCAGGCCGCGAGCAACGCGTTCCATCCCGGCGCGACAGTCGCTGGGGCGGCCGCGACCGCCGCGGGGGCGGGGAGCACCGGAGACCCCGATTCTGCCGGCGCCTTCGGGGCCGGACGCGCCGGCGCCGGCTGCGCGACGGTCGGTGCCGTACGCTTCGGCTCCGGCTTGGGCTGAGCGGCCTGCGGCGCGGGTTGTGCCGGCTTTGGCGGCGGTGGCGGTGGCGCGGAGAAATCGGGCGGTGCCAGCGCTTCCGGTGGCGGCGGTGCGAAATCGGGCAGTGCCGGTTCCTTCGGCGGGTCGAGCGCGGCAACTGCAGGAGGTTCAGGTTCAGGTTCTGGCACAGGTGTCGGCGCGTCGGACGGGGGGATCTCGCTCGCCGTGGCGACCGGCGCCCGATCGGGCTCGACGAAGACCGTGATGGCCGCCGCGTCGTCGATGGCAAATCGCTGCAGACCGAAGGCCATCAACGCCGCTGTGACCACGATCGCATGCAGGCCGAGCGACGCGGCGATCGCAGCACCGAGGCTCCAGCCCGAGGCAGGGGCGATCCCGATCGGTCGTCCTAGTTGATTGCTTGTGATGTTATAATGTAACATTATCTTTCAAGACGATACGAAACCGGACCATTGGCGACAAGGGGAAGTCGGATGCGGCGAATTGGTGGATCAGCTTTGGTTCTAGGGGCAGTACTTGCAGCGACTGGCCCGGTTGGGGCTCAGACCAAGCCGGACGAGGCCACGATCGACCTCGACGTCACCGCCAAGCGGCTCGATCGCGAGCGCAGTTCGATCCTGCCGAGCCTGGGGGCCACCCGTTACGACTTCAGCAAGACCGCCATCCAGAACACCCCGCAGGGCGAGAACGCGCCGCTCAACCAGGTGCTGCTGCGCGCTCCCGGTGTGGTGCAGGACGGGTTCGGCCAGATCCATGTCCGCGGCGACCACGGCAGCCTGCAATACAGGCTCGACGGCGTGCAGCTCCCGGAGGGCCTCTCGCTGTTCAGCAACATCCTGTCGCCGCGCTTTGCCAACGAGATCTCGCTGCTCACCGGCGCGCTGCCGGCGCAGTACGGCCTGCGGACCGCGGGCGTGGTCGACATCGGCGTGAAGTCGGGCTCGACCAACCCCGGCGGCGAGGCCTCGGTCATGGGCGGCTCCTACAACTGGATCCAGCCGGCCCTGCAATACGGTGGCCGCTCCGGCGCGATCGACTACTTCGCCGTCGGCCAGTACGTCAGCAACGGCATCGGCGTCGAGAATCCGACCCCCTCCTACACGCCGCTTCATGACGACACCGCCCAGTGGTATGGGCTGGCCAAGGTCACCGGCATCGTCGATGAGAACACGCGGCTGAGCTTCATCGCTGGCGGGGCAAGCGCGCGCTACCAGATCCCCAACGTGCCCGGCCAGACGCCGGCCTTCACTGTGAACGGCATATCCGACTGGAACAGCTCGATCCTCGACCAGCGGCAGTGGGAGGACACCTACTTCGGCATCACCTCGCTGCAGAAGAGCTACCAGAACTTCAACATGCAGCTGTCGGGGTTCACCCGCTACTCCAACCTCTCCTACCAGCCCGACGTCATCGGCGACCTGCTCTACAACGGCATCCAGCCCTATGCCAACCGGACGAGCCTCGCCGCCGGCGTGCAGGGCGATGCAAGCCTGAAGATCGCGGCCGCCCATACGTTGCGCGGTGGCTTCCTGGTGCAGAGGGAGCGCGTCACCAGCCTGACCAACGGCAATGCCATCACGCTGGTCGCCGACCCGGACGATCCCGATGCCGATCCCATCCCCTCCGGCCAGACCGCCGGCTTCACTCAGGGTTCCGACCTCGTTGGCTGGACCTACAGCCTTTACCTGCAGGACGAATGGAAGGTGGTCCCGACAGTAACGGTGAATTTCGGCGCACGTTTCGACGCCATATCCGGCGTCACGTCAGAGAACCAGCTTAGCCCCCGCGTCAACGTCGTCTGGGAGCCCGACCCAAAGATCACCCTGCGGGCCGGCTATGCGCGATACTTCGTGCCGGCACCGCTCAACCAGGTGAACCCCAACTCAGTCGCGGTGCTGACGGGGACGACGGCGGCGCCCGAAGTGGCGCTGAACGATCCCGTGAAGGCGGAACGCTCGGACAATTTCGACGTCGGCCTGACGTTGAAGCCGGTCGATGGGCTGACGCTGGGCTTCGCCGGCTTCTACAAGTTCGCCCAGAACTACCTGGACAAGGGCCAGTTCGGCGCGCCGATCACCTTGACCTCCTTCAACTACGCCAACGCGCAGGTGGCGGGCCTGGAACTCTTCACCAGCTACGACAAGGGTCCATGGTCGCTCTATAGCAACCTTGCCTGGACCCGAACCTCGGCGAAAAACATCAACTCCGCACAATTCAATTTCGACCAAGCCGAACTCGACTATATCGCGAACAACTGGATTTTCACCGACCACGATCAGAGCTGGACCGGCTCGGCAGGTGCGGCCTACGTCTTCAACTCGGGCTCCGATTGGGCCACGCGTGTGTCGGCCGACGTGCTGTTCGGCAACGGGTTGCGGACCAGCGTCGTCACGCCCAACGACACTGCGCTGCCGGCCTACGCCACGCTCAACATGTCGCTCACCCAGAAGGTGCCGATCAGCGTCAGCAAGGGCACGCAGGTACGTTTCGACGCCATCAACTTGGCCGACAGTATCTACCAGATCCGCACTGGCGAGGGCGTCGGCGTCGGTGCGCCGCAGTACGGAATGCGCCGGGCCTTCTTCGTGACCCTGTCGCAAAAATTCTGACGCCAATCTGACATGATTCGGCGGGGTCGGACGTGATAGACCTTGCATCATGCCCAACCAGACCATTCCTCACGTCGTGCCGCTCCAGGGCGGTTCCAATTTCCGCGATCTCGGCGGCTACCGCACCACCGACGGCCGCATCGTGCGCCGCGGCGCAGTCTTTCGCTCCGCCCATCTCGGCAACCTGACGGACGACGACCGCACCGCCGTCGGCCGACTGGGCGTGCGCACCATCGTCGATCTGCGCGGCATCAACGAGGCGGCCGAGACGCCGCACCGCATCGACGGTCTCTCCTGCCGAATCGTCGGGGCCCACATCGAGCCCGGAGTCGGCGAGAGGATCAGGGGCGCCGTCGCCGACGGCAGCGCCACGCCCCACGTGATGATGGGCTTTCTCACCGATCACTACCGCGACTATCCGCGCCGCTGCGCGCCAGGCTTCCGCACGCTGTTCACGACCTTGAGCGACGGCACGCACCGGCCGCTGGTGTTCCATTGCACCGCCGGCAAGGACCGCACGGGTTTCGCCTCGGCGCTGCTGCTCAGCCTGCTGGGGGTGCCGTGGGACGCCGTGATGGAGGACTATCTCCGCACCAACGAACTGTGGACCGGCCACATCGGCCGCTATCCCGAACTCGATGTCGAGACCCGCGCCGCCATCGTGGAGGCGCGCACATCCTATCTCGAAGCGGCCTTCGAGGTCGTGCGCGCCGATTTCGGCGGGCCGGAGCAATTCGCCGAACGCGCGCTCGGGCTCGACGCCATGGCACGCGAGCGCATCCGGGCCGATTTGCTGGAAGGGTGACTTCCGCGCTACGCCTGAAGGCATGGCCGAGCGCTACGACACCCCGGAACCCTTCAAGGTCGACATTCCCGAGCGGGCGCTGATCGATCTCGACGAACGCCTGCGCCGTTGGCGGCCCGCGCCCGCCATCGCCGACGACGGCACCTGGGCTTCCGGCACAGACCCCGGTTTCCTGGCCGAGCTGGTCGAATACTGGCGCCATGGCTACGACTGGCAGCGCTGCCAGGAGGCGATCAACCGTTGGCCCAACTACCTGGTCGACATCGGGCCGCAGCGGCTCCACTTCATCCGCGAGCCCGGCACCGAGATCGAGGACGCGCCGCGGCCGCTGCCGCTCGTGATCACCCATGGCTGGCCGGGCTCGATCGTGGAATTCCTGCACATCATCGACGTGTTGGCCCATCCCGAGAGGCATGGTGGCGATCCACTCGATGCCTTCGACGTCATCGCCCCTTCCCTGCCCGGCTATGGCTTCTCAGGCCCGCCGGTCCGCGCCGACGGCACGATGGGCCCGATCGGTCCCCGCGCCATCGCCGGTCTCTGGCACAGGCTCGTCCATGAGAAGCTCAACTACCGTCGCCCGTTCGGCGCCCAGGGCGGCGACTGGGGTGCCGTCGTCTCGTCATGGCTCGCCTTCGACCATCCCCTCCGGGAAGAGAAGGACGACTGGCGCTCGGGTGCGCTCGGCCTGCACCTCAACATGATTGGCCTTCGGCCCGGCATCGACCTCGGGACGACCGAATTCAGCGCCGCCGAGAAAGAGTGGCTCGCCAGGGTCCAGGGCGAACGCGACGAAAAGACGGCCTACCAGCGCATCCAGGCGACGCGGCCGCAGACCTTGGGCGTGGCGCTCGCCGATTCACCAGTGGGATTGGCCGCATGGATCGTCGAGAAATTCCAGGGCTGGAGCGATTGTGGCGGCAACCCGCTCAACCGCTTCTCGATGGACCTGCTGCTGGATAACATCATGGTCTACTGGCTGACCGGCACGGCCGGCACCGCGACCTGGCTCTATCGCGGCGTCACCGAGCAGACGCCGCGCGCCCTGCCCGACGGCCAGCGCGTCGAGACGCCGACGGGTTTTGCCGCCTTTCCTGCCGACCTCGCGCCGCCGCCGCCCCGGGAATGGATCGAGCGCGCCTACAATCTCCGCCGCCACACGATTATGCCCAAGGGCGGTCACTTCGCGGCGCTCGAGGAGCCCCAGCTCCTCGTCGAGGACATCCGCGCCTTCTTCCGCCCGCTGCGTTACGGTGCGGCAAACGACTGAGCCCCGGATCAGCGATCGCGCAGCTTGGGATCGATGGCATCGCGCAGGGAATCGCCGAACAGGCTGATCCCGAGCACCGTCAGCATGATGGCGAGGCCGGGAAAGACGGCGATCCAGGGTGCCGTCGTCGCATATTCCTCAGCCCCGCCCTGCAGCATCAGGCCCCACGCCGGCACCGGCTCCTGCACGCCGAGGCCGAGATAGGACAGCGAGGCCTCGGCCAGGATGGCCTGGCCGACGAAGGCCGACAGCATGATGAGGAACGGCGCCATCACGTTGGGCACCATGTGGCGGAGCACGATGCGGGCATGGCCGAAGCCCAGCGCGCGCGCCGCGTCAACATAAGGGATTTCCCGGACCGCGAGCGCGCTCGCTCTCACCACGCGGCCGCACCGCGGGATGAGCGGGATGGTGATGGCAAGGATGACATTGAAGACGCCGGTGCCGAACACGGCAACGACGGCGAGGGCCAGGATGATCAGCGGGAAGGCCATCAGCACGTCGAGCACGCGCTGGAAGAGCAGATCGAACCAGCCACCGAAGTAGGCACTGGAGACCCCCAGGACCAGGCCGATGGCGCCGCCCATGAAGGCGGCGCTGAAGCCGACGATCAGCGCCGTGCGCGCGCCATAGACCAACCGCGAGAAAATGTCGCGACCGAGTTGGTCGGTGCCCAGAACATGCGCCCAGCTCGGCGCCTCCATCATCGCGTTGAAGTCGATCTCCTCGGGATCGTAAGGGGCGATCCACTCGGCCGAGACGCCGGCCGCGAACATGATCACCACGATGGCGAGACCGAAGGTGCCGAGGGGCTGGCGGCGGGAGAAGTTGAGCGCAACGCCCAGCAGCGAGCGCTTGCGCTCGGGCAACTCCTCGATCAGCCCGGCCGTTGCGGCGCGATTGGGCGCGACGATCGTCATTGCGGACGGCCTTTCACGAGAAGCGAATGCGTGGATCGAGCCAGGCGTAGAGCAGGTCGACCACGAGATTGGTGACGATGAAGATGACGACGACGAACATCACCAGCGCCTGGGTCAGCACATTGTCCTGGTTCTGGACCGCCTGAACGAACAGCCGGCCGATACCGTTCAGATTGAACACCTGCTCGGTCACGACCAGGCCGCCGATCAGGAAGGCAAATTCGATGCCGATCAGCGTCACCACCGGCAGCAGCGCGTTCTTGAGCGCATGCCGGTTGACGATGATCTGCTCGAGCAGCCCCTTCGACCGCGCCGTCCGGATATAGTCCTCGCGCAGCACCTCGAGCATCGCCGAGCGCGTCATGCGCATGGTCACCGCCGAATAGCGATAGCCGACCGTGAGCGCGGGCAATATCACCATCGACAGGTTGCGTATGGGATCCTGCCAGAACGAGACGTAGTCGATGGGCGGCATCCACGCCTTGCCGGTGGCCAGGTAGGTGATGTCGAGCACCAGGACCAGCGACATGATGCCGAGCCAGAACGACGGCGTCGCGATGCCGGCAATCGCCACCATGCGCACGATGTGATCCAGCCAGGTGTTCTCCTTGAGGGCGGAGATGGTGCCGAGCGGGATGGCGATCAGGATCGCGATCACCGTCGCCATCAGCGCGATCTGCAGCGACACCGGCAGGCGCGCGGCGATTTCATGGATCACCGGACGACCCGACCACATCGACGTGCCGAAATCCAACGTGATGTAGCTCCACAGGAAATCGAGGAACTGGACGATCATCGGATTGTTCAGCCCGAGCTGCTGACGGCAGGCCTCGACCGAGGCCGGGTCGACATGGGCGCCGCCGGAGCCGAGGCGGATCACGCAGATGTCGCCGGGTATCAGCCGCATCAGCACGAACACCAGAGCGGCGGCTCCCACCAGCGTGGGAACCGCCAGCAGGAGCCGTTTCACGATGTAGCGATACATCCAGTTGCCTCCAACGGCGGGCTACTTATCCAGCCAGATGTTGGCAAGGTCCTGGTTCAGGTAGTGGCTGGGGCTGATCTTCCAGCCCTTCACATACGACCGCGCCGGCACGATCCGGTACCAGTACGGCGTGATGATCGAATGCGCCATGGTATCCAGCGTGTGCGTCTCGTAGGCACGCATGGCGACGCGCTGCGCCTTCGGATCGGTCTCGTACAGCATCTTGTTGTAGAGTTCGATCGACTTCGGATCGTCGTAGCCGCCGTAGCTCTCGGGATAGACCTTCTGCGGCAGATACTTGCCGGTGTCGAGCGCGGGATTGACGACGCTCTGGCAGTTCGCGTCGACCACCACGTCGAAGGTGGCCGTCCGCATCGCCTGGAACCAGGGGCCGGTCGGAACCACCTTCTGCTCCACCTGCACGCCGATTTTCTTCCACTCGCCGATCAGCCAGGTGCCGACGAACTTGTAGGGCTGGTCGACGTTGCGGTTGGTGAGTTCGAACTTCAGGTTCTCGGCGCCGGCCTCCTTCAGGAGGCGCTTGGCCTCGGCCCTCGACTTCTCGATGTCCGGCCAGTAGCCGACCATCTGCTGAAGCTCCTCCTTGGTCGCCGCCAGCGGCGAACCCGGGAAGACGATGCCGCCCACGCTACGCACGATCGCGATCTTGGACAGGGCTGGCGCTCCCGCCCACTGGTCGACGGCCAGCGCCAGCGCGCGCCGCACGCGGACATCGTCGAACGGCTTCTTCTTCTGGTTGAAGGTGATGATGTTGCCGCAATTCCAGTCGCTGTCCTGGACGATGATGTCCTTGCCAGCTTCCTTCACAAGCTCGTCGCGCGCCGACGGCGGCATGCCACGGAACTCGATGGCCGCGCGATCGCCGCGAATGGCGTCGACCCTCACCGACTGCTTGGCGGCGAAGATGCCCTCGATGGCGTCGAGATAGGGCTGGCCCTTGTGATAGTAGTCGGGATTGCGCACGCCCTTGATCGACTGGCCGATCTCAAAGGAGACGAACTTGAACGGGCCCGAGCCCATGATGTTCTTCTCATACCAGCGCGGATCCTTGTCGAGCGTCTCCTTCTTGTAGATCCAGGTGAAGGGATCGGCGAGCGCCGGTATGAAGGCGGCCGACGGATACTTCAGCCGGAATACCACCGTGGCATCGTCCGGCGCCTCGATCTTCTCCACCATCGAGTAATAGCTGATACGCGCGCTGGTGACGCCCTGGGGCGGGAACACGATCTTGTTCCAGCTCGCCAACACGTCCTTGGCCGTGAGCTTGCTGCCGTCGTGCCACTTCACGTCCTGGCGGATCTTGAAGGTGTAGGTCTTGCCGCCGTCGGTCGGCTTCGGCATCTCGGTGCAGAGGTCGCAGACGAATTCGGTCGTCGAGGCCGGATTGTCCGGCGGGACTCGGATCAGCACGCTGTAGTACGGCGCCACGGCATGCACGGTGGCGAAGGTCGTTTCGCGGTGGCCATCGAAGCTCGGCGAAGCATCGGCGGAGATCATGTAGGTAAGGGTGCCGCCTCGCTTCGGCGTTTGCGCGCCCGCCGAGCTCGCCGCGATCGCAGCCACCAGACCGAGCCCGGCAGCCAATAGTCCCGTTCGCAGGTTCATCGCCTCCTCCTTATTCAGTTTGTTCTTCGTTGAATTTCGCACTCCGTACTCACACGCAACTCTTTCTCAGTTAACTTCGCTGCAGGCGACCCAATGGCCGGGGCGCAGTTCCCTCAGGACGGGCCTCGTCCGTTTGCACCCCTCGACCGCCATGGCGCAGCGCGGGTGGAAGACGCAACCGGACGGCGGATTGATCGGACTGGGCACCTCGCCCGGAGCCGCGCGGAACTGGCGCGTCGCCTCGACGCGGGGATCCGGGATCGGCACCGCGGACAGCAGGGCCTGCGTGTAGGGATGCAACGGATTGTCGAACAACTCATCGCAATCGGCCATCTCGACGATGCGCCCGAGATACATCACGGCGACCCGCTGGCAGAGATGGCGCACGACCGAAAGATCATGCGCGATGAAGAGATAAGTGAGACCGAAGCGCTCGCGCAGGTCCTCGAGCAGGTTGACGACCTGCGCCTGGATGGAGACGTCGAGCGCCGACACCGCCTCGTCGCAGACGATGAACTCCGGATCGAGCGCGAGGGCGCGCGCGATGCCGACCCGCTGACGCTGGCCGCCGGACATTTCATGCGGGTAGCGATCGGCGAACTTGGGATCGAGGCCGCAGACCGACAGCAGTTCGTGCACACGCGCGCGACGACGGCCGGCGTCGGGCTCGACGCCGTGCACCTTGATCGGCTCGGCGATGATGTCGCCTACCTTCATGCGAGGATTGAGCGAGCTGTAGGGGTCCTGGAAGATGACCTGCATGCGACGGCGCAGGCCGACGAGCTCCTTGCGCTCCATGCCGCTGATGTCCTGGCCGTCGAACAGGATCTGGCCCGCGGTCGGGCGCTCGAGCCTGAGGATGCAGCGGCCGGTCGTGGTCTTGCCGCAGCCGCTTTCGCCGACGAGGCCCAGGGTTTCGCCACGGCCGATGGTGAAGTCGACACCGTCGACCGCCTTGACGTCGCCGATCTTGCGCGAGAGCACGATCCCCTCGCTGATCGGGAAATGCATGGCAAGGCCGCGGACCTCCAGCAACGGAGCCTCGCTCCCGGCGCCGCTCATGCCGCGACATCCCGTGCGGCGCCCAGTTCGGCGCTGCGAAAACACGCGGAGAAATGGTCTGCCTCGTCCGTCGGCGCGAGCGGCGGCACCGCCTGCCCGCAGCTCTCGACCGCAAAGCGGCAGCGCGGCCGGAAGGCGCACCCGCCGTCCAGTCTGGTCAGGTCCGGCGGCTGCCCGTCGACGGGATCAAGACGTGCCTGCCGCGGCCGATCGAGTCGCGGCACCGAGCGCAGCAGCGCGATCGTGTAGGGATGCCGGGGATTGTGATAGATCGAGTCGGCGCTGCCGGCTTCGACGATCCGGCCGGCATACATGACGTTGACGCGGCTGGCGTAGCGGGCGACCACCCCGAGATTGTGGGTGATCACGATCAGGGCGATGTTGAGGCGAAGCGACAACGACTTCATCAGCTCCAGAATCTGCGCCTGGATCGTAACGTCGAGCGCCGTCGTCGGCTCGTCGGCAATGATCAGCTTCGGGTCGCAGGCGAGCGCGATGGCAATCATGACCCGCTGGCGCATGCCGCCGGAAAGCTGGTGCGGGTACTGCCTGAGCCGCCGGGCGCCGTCGGCGATGCCGACCATGTCAAGCAATTCGAGCGCGCGCCGCTCCGCCGACGGGCGATCGGAGCCCAGGTGCTGCTCCAGGGTCTCGGTGATCTGGCGCCCGATCGTCAACACAGGGTTGAGCGAGGTCATCGGCTCCTGGAACACCATGCCGATGTCGCGGCCACGGATCTCCCGCATTTCCTCGTCGGTGAGACCGAGCAGGTCGCGGCCATCGAACAGGATCTCGCCTGCGACGATGCGTCCCGGAGGATCGGCGACGAGACGCAGGACCGAAAGCGCGCTGACCGACTTTCCCGAGCCGCTCTCGCCCACGATGGCCACGGTCTCGCCCTGCGCCACGGCAAAGGAAATGCCGTCGACCGCGGGCACGCGGCCGGCGCCGGTACGGAACTCGGTATGGAGTCCCCTTACCTCCAGCAATGGCGGCATGCGGTCTCTCTCCGTGAAGCCTGTTTCAGTGCCCTACGATCACCGGCGCAACCGCTCACACGCAGCGGATCGTTCCGCTGTCGAACGGCTTCACAGATCCCCCAAAGACCCTGTGGGTATCTGCCCCGACGATAATGTCCTTCCGCGAAACCTGTTTCTTCCCAATGGCGCTGCCGCTGACTTGAACTTCCAGCGGGCGCAGCTTCTTCCGAGCCGCGAGAATCGTACGGGAGCAGGCCGCAACACGCAAGCAGCTTAGGCGCTCACTCCGATCAGGGGCCGCTTACACCCGGGTGCACGGCCGCCGCGCCAGGAGCGCCGCCGCCACCGCGAAGGCCGCCAGGATGCCGAACAGGATCAGCGACCCGGTGTAGTTTCCGCTCCAGTCGCGCAGCATGCCGGACGCCAGCGGGCCCGCCGCCTGTGCCGTCACCTGGAGGGCCAGCACCACGCCGCGGATCGCGCCGTAGCTTTCGCGGCCGAAATAGTCGGCCCAGGCCATGGGCAACAACATCATGACGCCGCCGATTCCCACGCCGAACACTCCGGCGGCAAGGATGGCGGTGAGCAGCGAGGAAACGCCGATCAGGCCGAAGCTACCGATGCAGAGGCAGACAGCCGACGCCGCCATCAGGTAGCGCACCGGCCAGCTCCGCGGCAGGAAGCCGATGCCGAAGCTCGCGACCGCCGAGAGCGCGGAGAAGATCGCGATCACCGTTGCAGCCTCGATCGGCGGGATGCCGCGTTCGATCAGGTGCGGCGCCTGGTGCAGGCTCACACCCGCCTGCACGGGATAGACCAGCACGGTGTAGAGCGAGAGCAGCCAGAAGGCCGGCGTGCGCAGCGCCTCGGCCCGGCTCCAGCGCGGCTCGGCGGGCGGCGGGGCGTCGCCGGTGACGAGCCGGTCGGGTTGCAGGCCGACATCCTCCGGCCGCCGCACCAGCAGCAGCCAGCACGGCACGAAGCCCACGATCAGCACCGTGGCGCCGACCGCGATCCAGCCGGCGCGCCAGTCGGCACCGGTCTCTGCCTGACCCATGGCGAGCTGCGCGATCAGCGGCAGGGCCACGAGGCCCGACATCTGCGCGAGCGTCGCGATCGAGGTGGCGACGGCGCGACGGGCCACGAACCAGTTGTTCAGCGCGCCATAGAGGCCGAGATCGAACGGCCCCGCCCAGACCATGCGCGCAAAGCAGAACAGAACGTAGAACAGGAGCAACGACTGGATGAGCGACAACGCCATGCAGGCGACGCCGGTGCCGGCCACGGCAAGGCAGAGCACCAGCCGGGCGCCGCGGCGATCGACGAAGGGCCCGATCATCGGCGAGATGGCGGCCGCCAGCAGCCCGCCCAGCGACACCGCGCCGGACATCTCGGTGCGCGACCAGCCGAACGCGTCGGTCATGGGCACGACGAAGATCGAGAGCACAGCGACGGCCGGGCCCTGCCGCGCGAAGCCCGCGAGGCAGATGCAGCCCAGCACCACCCAGCCGTAGAAGAACGGCAGCCGCGGGATCAGGAACCGCGGCAGGGGCGGTGCTTGCATCTGGTTTACGCGAAGGTCGCGGTGGCCTGCGCGGCGATGGTGCCTTGCGGCGTCACTGTCCAGAGCTCGGCCCCCTTGCCGTCGGCGGTCGGCCGGCCGATCGCGTCGAACGGCGCGGTGTCGAACAGCGGCGCACGGGCGCGGATGGCGAAGGTCTTGATCTTGCGACCGGGTACGGAGTCGCGCAGCAGGTCGAACAGGCATTGCTGGGCGAAGGGGCCGTGCACCACGAGGCCGGGATAGCCCTCGGTCTCGATGCAATAGGTGCGATCGTAATGGATGCGGTGCGGGTTGAAGGTCAGTGCGGAATAGCGGAACAGCATCACCGGATCGGCCTTGATGATGCGCCGCCATGGCACGTCGGTGGGCGCTGCCTCACGTACGGGAACGCCGCTCTTGGCACCCGCCTTCACCTCTTCGCGGAACACCGTGTTTGCCGCCTCCGTCACGGCGAGCCCGCGCGGCGTAAAGATGCGCCGGGTCTGGGTCGTCACCAGCAAAGTGCCCGTGCCACCACCGCGCAGCTGGATGTCGCTGAACTCGGTCTCGCGGCGCAATCTGTCGCCGACGCGGATGTCGCCGTCGAAGGTAAAGGTGGAGCCGGCATACATGCGGCGCGGCAGCGGCAGCGGCGGCAGCACGCCGCCCTCGACCGGCAGGCCGTCCTCGCCCAACGACGCCCGCCGCGCGTAGGAATGGAGGTAGCAGAGGTGCCAGCCCGGCGCGATCGGCTCGCCGGGCCCCGGAACCTTCTCGTCGCGGTCGAAGGTGGCGATCATGCCCCGGAGCGGCGCCTCGGTCGCCGTGTCCTCGTCCTCGATCTTGCGCCCGATATGCTTCTTCAGCGGCTCGATGTCGATGGTCATGGTTCTTCCTCCCGGCCCCGGCGGAGCGTATCCAATCCGCGACCATGATTCGCGCCCCGCGTCCCGGCGAAATCCCGCTCCTGCCGCAGATCGAAAACGCGGCCGACCGACGCTACGCGCGCGCCGGTCTGCGCCGGGTCGTCGACATGCCGCCCGCAACGATCGCCTCGTTGCAGCAAGGCCTTCGCGAGGGCCGGCTGTGGGTGGCGATCTCGCCGCTCAACCGGCCCGTGGGCTTTGCCCTGATGAAGCTGCGCGGCGGCACCGCCTGGCTCGATCAACTGTCGGTGCTCGATTGCTGGCAGGGCCGCGGCTTCGGCGCCACCCTGATCGACCGCACGGCAGTGGCCGCTCGTGCGCTGGGCTTCGACGCACTCCATCTTTCGACCTATCTTCGCGTGCCGTGGAACGCGCCGTTCTATGCGCGGCGCGGTTTCGCCGAAGTGCCGCGCGGAGAATGGCCGCGGACGCTGCGGGTGCAGGTCCTGCTCGAGAACAGCCACGACCACCCGGCCTGGCGGCGGACGATCATGCGTCGCTCACTCGGCGGCGACGGCTAGCCCCATCTGCTCGCAGGTCGGCGCGACGTCGGACACCGTGGCGCGGCGCATGTCGCGGGCATAGCGCTGGTCGTCGAAGTCCATGCCGCGATGCATGGTGCAGCGATCGTCCCAGATCACCAGGTCGTTCACCCGCCAGCGATGGCTGTGGACGAACTGGCGCTGCGTGGCGTGAGAAGTCAACGCCTCGAGGAGCTGCCTGGCCTCGGCATCGTCCATGCCGCGGATGGCGCCAGCGTGACTGGCGATATAGAGGCTCGTGCGGCCCGAGTCCTGCAGCCGGCGGACCAGTACCTGCGGCACCGGCTTGAAGGCCTCGCGCTCACCCTCGTCGAAGTCGGCAAAGCCGAGCTTGGCCCGCGAGGTCATGATCGAGTGCTCGGCCACCAACCCCGCGATGCGCTGCTTCGTCGCCTCGGGCAGGGCATCGTAGGCGGCGCGCATGTCGGCGAATTCGGTCTGGCCGCCGATCGGCGGGATCGAGCGTGCATGCAGCATGGAACAATAGGCCGGCAGCCGCTTGAACGAGGAGTCGGTGTGCCAGAGCTTGTTGCCGAGATTGTACAGGCGCTGGCGATCGTCGGTGGTGAGGATCCTGTTCTCGGCATCGAGGTTGCCGACATCGGCCATGTTCTCGTGCAGGCGCAGTTTGTGGTCCTTGCGCGCCTTGAACACGGTGGTCTCGAGCGGCCCGAAGTTGCGCGCGAAGTCAAGCTGGCTGTTGTCGTCGAAATGCTGGTCGGGAAAGACCAGGACGGCGTACCTGGTGAAGGCGGCGCGGATCGCCGCGAGATCGTCGGCGGCGAGCGGCTTCGACAGATCGACGTCACCCACCTCGGCGACGAAGTCCGGCGTTGTCGGCTGGACGGTGATGGCCATGTGCTCCTCCCGGCCCGTTGATCGCGACCAATTGGAGCACCTAAAGGACAATCCGGCAATCGCGGGATATGATGGCAGCCATGATCGAGAAGCAGGAAGTCCAGGAAATCTTCCCGACGCCGCTATGGATCGTCGACCTCAAGCCGGCGGCGGCGGTGGTGCTGAACGCGGCCCTCAAGGCCGAGATCGAGCGCCTGATCGCGCCGCGGCCCGCCATCCCGGCCGGCAGCAACTGGCAGACGCCGCAGAACCTGCATACCAGGCCGGCCTTCGCCGATTTCGTGAAGCTGGTGGAGATGGCGGTGCGGGGCGTCACGCGCTTCCTCCAGGTCGACCAGTATCCGATGGACATCACCGGCTGCTGGGCGAACGTCAATCCGCCCGGCGCCTACCACCCGATGCACCATCATCCCAACAACTACCTGAGCGGCGTCTACTATGTGGCGATCCCGCCACCGGGCTCGCAGATCCACTTCCAGGACCCGCGCGGGCAGGCCTCGATGATCATGCCCAAGCCGCGGCAATACACGCGGCTCACCGCCAACGGCGCCCATGCCCAGAGCAAGGAAGGCCGCCTGGTGATTTTCCCGTCGTGGCTGAAGCACACGGTGCCGGCCAACGACGGCAAGAGCGACCGCATCAGCATCTCGTTCAATCTCATGTTCAAGAATTTCAGCGAGACGATGGCGCCGCCGCTGTGGGACGCTACCGCGGGCAAGGAGAAGAGCTGAGTCATGTTGAAGGACCGTTACGGCAACGACTTGAGCACCAACTCGTCCACGGCGCGCGACGCGTACCTGGCCGGCGTCGACAGCCTGATGGCGGCAACGCCCGGGATGGACACGGCCTTCCAGGCCGCGGTGACGGCCGACGAGGGATTCGCGCTCGGCCACATCTCGCTCGCCCGCGCCAAGCAGCTTCTGGGCCGCGGCCACGAGGCGAAGGCGCCGCTCGCGCGCGCGCGCGAGCTGGCGGCGGGCACGACGCCGCGCGAACAGAGCCAGATCGCGATGTTCGAGAAGATCCTGACCGGCCAGGCCGCCGCCGCTCTCGAGGCGATCCACGAGCATTTGAAGAGCTGGCCGCGCGATGCCATGGCGCTGGCGCCGGCGACCAGCGTGTTCGGCCTGATCGGCTTCTCGGGCAAGGTCGGCCGCGAGGTCGACCAGCTCGCCATCCTGGCACCGCTTGAAAAGTACTATGGCGACGACTGGTGGTACCGCACCCAGCTCGCCTTCGCCCAGATCGAGCTGCAGATGTTCGACGACGGCGCGCGCAACATCGAGGCGGCCCTCGCCGGCTATCCGAAGAGCGCCCATGCCGCACACATCCGCGGCCACCTGTTCTATGAAACAGGCGAGCGTGAGGCGGGCCTCGCCTTCATGACTGACTGGATGAAGGACTATCCGCGCGATGGCCTCATGCATTGCCACAACTCCTGGCACCTCGCGCTGTGGTCGATCGAGACGGGCCGGCACCAGGAAGCATGGCGCATCTACGACAGCGCCCTGCGTCCCGGCGCGGCCTGGGGACCGCAGGTCAATGTCGCCACCGACTGTCCCGCCTTCCTGCTGCGCGCGGAGATGGCGGGCCAGCCCCGCCGGCCCGAGCTGTGGCGCGAACTCGGCGAGTACGCGACCAAGTGGTTCGGCAAACCCGGCCTCAGCTTCGTCGACATGCACACGGTGCTCGCCTACGCCATGGCGGGCGACGGCGAGGCGCTGACGATGTTCACCGAAAGCCCGCGCGGCGCGGCAGGCGACATGGTGGTGCCGCTGAGCCGCGGGTTCGAAGCCTTCGCAGGTGGCGACTGGGCGCGCGCCGCCGAGGAGATCCAGCCCCTGCTCGCCACGCACGAACGGCTGGGCGGCAGCCGTGCGCAGCGCGACCTGCTCGAATACGTTGTGGTGGCGTCCATGGTATGCGCCGGCAAGGCCGAGGAAGCGCGATCGCTGATCTCGACGCGACGGCCGCAGAACGGCAAGAGCGGCGGCTTTCCGATCGCAGGCCTCTAACCGAGGCCGAATTCCCGGGCGAGCAGCTCGTAGGAGCGTTTGCGCTTCTCGAAGTCGAAGCAGATCGTCACGACCATGATCTCTTCGACCTGGTAGCGGGCGGCGTGTTCCTCCAGGCCGCCGCGCACGGTTTTGGGTGAGCCGACGAGGGAGCGGCGACGCATCAAGGCGAGAAAAGACTCCGCGCGCGGATCTCTGGCAACCTCCAGCGCCTCCTCGACGGAAGGTATGGGCCCGGGATTGCCGGTGGTGCGGAGCCGCATCGCCCAAACGTCACGGCTCTTGGCCAGCAGATCGGCTTCTTCGTCGGTCTCCGCGCACAGGACGCCCATCGCCATCAGCGGCATCGGCTGGGTGTGGAGCGCCGACGGCCTGAAGTGGGCGCGATAGGCGCGCGTCACGTGATCGCCGCCGTCGGGATTGATGAAATGGGCGAAGCAGAACGGCAGGCCGAAATGGGCGGCCATCGCCGCGCTGTCGTCGCTCGAGCCCAGCAGCCAGACGTCGGGGGCGCCGTGCCCCACCGGCTGGGCTGTGACGCCGCGGCCGGCATGGCCGTCGGGCAGAGCATCGTGCAGCCATGCCACGAGGTCGCGCACCTGGATCGGATAGTTGTCGGCACTGCTCCAGTTGGGCTTGCCGTCGGCCAAGATGCGCATCGTGCGCTGGTCGCTGCCCGGCGCACGGCCGACACCGAGATCGATGCGGCCGGGAAACAGCGTCTCCAGCATGCGGAAATTTTCGGCCACCTTGTAGGCGCTGTAGTGCGGCAGCATCACGCCGCCCGAGCCGACCCGGATGCGTTCGGTGAGGCCCGCCACACGGGTGACCAGCACCTCTGGTGTCGAGCCCGCCAACGCCTCGCTGCTGTGATGTTCGGCCAGCCAGTAGCGTACGTAGCCCAGGCGGTCGCAAAGCTGCGCCAGCTCGAGGGTTTCACGCACCGCATCGGCCGGCGTGCCACCCTTGCGGATCGGCGACTGGTCGAGAACGCTGAGACGCAGCGGCAAAGGGGTCAGAGGCCCTTCTTGCCCATTGCCAGGAATTTGTCCTGCCGCCGGCTGCGCAGGGTGTCGCCGTCGAGATCGCCGAGCTCGGTCAAGGCCTCGGATATCACCTTGCCCACCAGGTCGATCGTCTCGTCGACGCCACGATGGGCGCCGCCCATCGGCTCGGGGATGACCTCGTCGATCACTTCGAGCTTCTTGAGGTCGCCCGCCGTCACCTTCATCGCCTCGGCCGCATCCTGGGCCTTGCCGCTGTCGCGCCACAGGATCGAGGCGCAGCCTTCCGGCGTGATCACCGAATAGATGGAATTCTCCAGCATGTAGACGCGGTCGGCCGAGGCGATGGCCAGCGCCCCACCCGAGCCGCCCTCGCCGATGATCACGCTGACCAGCGGCACGCCGAGCGAGAGGCAGGTGTCGATGGTGGTGGCCACGGCCTCGGCCTGGCCGCGGGCCTCGGCGTCGATACCGGGATAGGCGCCGGGTGTGTCGACCAGGGTCACCACCGGCATGCCGAAGCGGTCGGCCAGCTTCATCAGGCGCTGCGCCTTGCGATAGCCTTCGGGTCGCGCCATGCCGAAATTGTGCTTGATGCGCGCTTCGGTATCGTCACCCTTCTCCTGTCCGAGGACGACGATGCTGCGGCCGCCCAGGCGACCGACACCGCCCACGATGGCGGCGTCCTCGCCGAAGGCGCGGTCGCCCGCCAATGGCATGTAGCCTGTGACCAGCCGGTCGATGTAGCGCTGGGCGTGCGGGCGCTCGGCGTGCCGCGCCACCTGCACCCTCTGCCACGGCGTCAGCTTGGCGTAGGTCGCGCGCAGAAGCTTGTCGACCTTGGCCTGCAGGCGCATGACTTCCTCGGCGATGTCGACGTCGCCGCTGTTGGGAAGGTGCCTGAGTTCGGAGATCTTGCTTTCGAGCTCCGCGATCGGCTTCTCGAATTCGAGGTAAGTGGTCATTGAATTCTGGTGTCGCCCGGCATCGGAATCCTGTCAACCGGCCGCTTCAGCCCCAACTTCAGCCAGCGGGCCGCCGCTTGCGGCGGGCCAGCGGATGATGGTCTTCCACAAGCGCGCGCAGCTTTTCGGGCACGACATGCGTATAGATCTGGGTCGTGGCGATGTCGGCATGACCCAGCATGAGCTGCACGCTGCGCAGATCCGCACCGGCTTCCAGCAGATGGCTGGCGAAAGCGTGGCGCAGCACATGCGGCGACACGCGGGCAGCATCGATCCCGGCCGCCAGGGCGGCTTCCTTGAGGAGTTGGGCGAAACGCTGGCGTGTCAGATGCCCGGTGCGGCCGCGCGACGGAAAGAGATAGCGCGAAGTCTCGCCCTCGGCGAGCGCGCCGGCGCGCATGCGCAGCCACTTCGCAATGGCGGCGCGGGCCGGATCGGACAGCGGCACTTGTCGATCCTTGTCGCCCTTGCCGCGCACCACCAGCATGGTGGGATCACGCTCGACCGCGCTCAGCGGCAGCGCCACCAGTTCCGAGACGCGCAAGCCCGAGCCATAGAGAATCTCGAGCAAGGTCTCCATGCGACCGCCGTCCTCGCCGCCCTTGGCCTGCGCGGCCTCGACCAGGCGGTCGACCTCGACGCGCGACAACACCTTGGGCAGCGGCCGCCCCAGCCGTGGCGAATCGAGGGTGCTCGCCGGATCGTCGTCGCGCAGCCGCTCGGCCAGCAGGAACCGGAAGAACTGGCGCATGACCGAGAGCCGGCGGGCCACGGTGCCCGGCGTCATGCCGAGATAGTCGAGCGCCTTCAGATAGGCTCGCAACGCCGCGGCATCGGCGCTGGCTGGGCCCTGCTTGCGCCGGGCGAGAAACGACAGCAGATCCCGAAGATCGCTGCGATAGGCGGACTCGGTGTTCTTCGAGGCGCCGCGCTCCGCCGTCAGCATTTCGATGAATGCCTCGGCCTCGCGGGCCAGTGGCGGAACGGGCTTGGATTTCACAGCCCGTGGGCGATCGCCGTCTCGACCGCGAACAGCCGCCCGGCGTGATCCTCGCCGACCTCGCGCAACGCCCGCACGATGGCGCCGACCGCGGCGGGATGCAGTTCGATCAGCGGCGTCTCGCCGACCGCGATCGACGCCAGTAATGCCGTCTCGGCGCGCCGCCGCCCCGAGGCCGCGGCCTGCAATGCCTGCATCGTGGCCGCGGCGGGCGAGACCAGGCGGACGTTGGCCGGCGGTGCTTCGGGCAGGTGGGTGGAGCCCCGCGCCACATCGATGCCGGTGGCCCGGAACAACTCGAGCAGGAGGTTGCCGCGCAACGGCGCGCGCGCCGCATCGTCCTGGCGCATCACCTCGTACCAGCGATTGACGTCCTCGGGCGGCAGCCGCTTGGGATCGTCGACGCCGGCGATGGCGACCAGCGGCAGCAACCGGTCGAGGGCGTTCATGGCGCGGGCGTTGTTGTAGGCGGCCTTGAGGGCGAGTTGGGTCCACGCCTTGGTCTGCTGCTTGTCGCCAAGCAGCAGGAACCCGCGCATCGCCTCCTGGGCGATGTTGGCGAATTGCGGCTGCGCCGGAATATTGAGCAGCCCGGCGGCGCTGGCGCGCGCGATGGTGGGAAACAACGAGCTGCCCCGCGCTTCGCCGTAGACCGCGATGACGGAGTTCACGACCTCCTCCGGATTGGCTGCCTTGCGAGCGGCGTAGACGAGCCTGGCACGGCGCGCCATCGCCGGCGGCAGCACGACGCGGTCACGAAGGGCCTCGATGTAGAGATCGCCCAGCTTGGTTGCCTCGATGATGGCCAGCGCCTCGCCACGTTCGGCGATGTCGAGCCGCATCGGCATCGGCAGGGTGCGATGGGCGACCAGCGAGCGCATGAGCGGCGGCTGCGTCGTCTTGAGCGCCGCCGCCGGCGGCTGCACGTAGGCAAGATCGAGCATGACCATCGCCGGGCCGTCGAGCTGAGTCGGTGGCGCCGCCGAAGGCGGCAGGCCGCCGGCCGCGACCTCGACCAGCTTGGCGAGCATGGGATCGTTGCCGCGCAGCGCCGCCGAGGCGGCCATCGCCCCGGCGTTGTCGCCGGCTGCGACCATGCAGGCGACATCGGCCCGGCGCTTGAACGGTTCGGCGAGCGCATGGCTGCGCGCGATTGCGCAGGCGCCTTCCTTTTCACCCGCCAGCATCAGCGAATTGACCACGGCGGCGGCAATCGCCGGATCGACATAGCCGCCTGCCGAGCGCACCATCTCGTTCAGGCTCTCGGCCTCGCCCATCGCCGCGAGACGATCGACCTTGCGGGCGAACAGGCTGGGCGGCCCGCTGCCGTCGGCCGCAGGCGGCGTAAGCTCGCTCACCATGACCTTGAACTGCACATCTCGCAGCGCACGGCTGCGCGGGGCGGCCGGCAGCGCCGAGACCAACCGCTTGGCCGTGCCGAGCGACGTTCCGGTCCAGGCGTCGAGCGGCATGCCGCCGGTTCGCGCCGAGAGGAAGCCCGTCGGGCGGGCGTCGAAATTGGTGGTTTGCGCCCAGGCCGCCAGGGTGACCGAGGCCAAGCCGAGCGCCGCGGCGGAGAGCAGGCTAGCGCGCAAAGCGTTCATTGGACACAGGGACCTCAAAATGGCGCAACGGCGGTCGCGGCTCGAAGACGGCGAGGGCCACCACGCCCGCGATCAAAAGGCCGACGACAATGACCACCACCACCGGGCCGAGCCTCACGGTGGGGACGCGAAAATGGTTTCGGGAGCGGAACATGGCCACGGCGCGGGCAAACTACCCGGCCGCCGCCTAGGCGGCAATTGCCGCTTCCACCGCACTCATCCCGCCGTTCTCACCTTGCACCGACGGGACCCGGTCGCTTGAAACGACGGGCAGAATGGGCGACATGCATGTTTGCAGTTCGTCATGGACGCCTCTTCCCCCTTCTCCGTACCGCGTACCGTCGCCCTCGTAGGCTTGATGGGTGCGGGCAAGAGCGCGATCGGCAAGCGGCTGGCGGCGCGCCTCGGCCTGCCGTTCGTCGACGCTGACGATGAGATCGAGCATGCTGCCGGCTGCACCATCGGCGAGTTCTTCGAGAAGTATGGCGAAGCTGAGTTCCGTGCCGGCGAGCGCCGGGTGATCGCCCGCCTGCTCGACGAGCCACCACACGTCCTGTCGACCGGCGGTGGCGCCTACATGGACCCCGAAACGCGGGCGTTGATGCGCGCCAAGGCGGTGACGGTGTGGCTGCGCGCCGATCTCGATGTCCTGTTCGACCGCGTTCGGCGGCGGACCAACCGACCGCTCTTGCGCCAGGGCGACCCCAAGGAGATTCTCGGCACGCTGATGACCCAACGTTACCCCGTCTACGCCGAGGCCGACATCGTCGTCGAGTCGACCGCCCAGCCCGTCGAGCGCACGACCGAACAGACGATCGAGGCATTGCGCGCCCATCTGCAAGCCCAACCGACGGGAACGGCGGCATGAGCACATCCCCGAACACACCCGCTGACGCGGTGCGCTCTGTCCATGTCAATCTTGCCGGCCGCAGCTACGACATCGCGATCGGTCCCGGCTTGATCGACCGCGCCGGCGCGCTCAGCGCTAGCCTGCTGGCGTCGCCGCGCGTGACGATCATCAGCGACGAGACCGTGGCCCCGCTCTACGGCGAGCGCCTCGCCGCCTCGTTTCGCAACGCCGGCGTCGACGCCGGCCTGGTCACCGTCCCGGCAGGCGAGAGCAGCAAGGAATTCGCCTCCTTCGGCCGCCTGATGAACAACCTGCTCGACCGCCGTCCCGACCGCAAGGCGACCCTGGTGGCGCTGGGCGGCGGCGTGGTCGGCGACCTCACCGGATTTGCGGCCTCGGTGCTGCTGCGCGGCGTCGACTTCATCCAGGTGCCGACGACGCTGCTTGCCCAGGTCGACTCCTCGGTCGGCGGCAAGACCGGCATCAACACGCGCCACGGCAAGAACCTCGTGGGCACTTTCTATCAGCCGCGATTGGTGGTGGCCGACACCGGCGTGCTCGACACCCTGCCCCGGCGCGAACTGCTCGCGGGCTACGCCGAGGTGGCGAAATACGGGCTGATCGACGATCCGGAATTCTTCGCCTGGTGCGAAGCCAATGCCTCTTCGATGCTGGCTGGCGATGCCACCGCTCGCACCCGCGCGATCGAGCAAAGCTGCCTTTCCAAGGCGCGGATCGTGGCGGCCGACGAACGCGAGACCACCGACCTGCGCGCGCTCCTCAATCTCGGCCACACCTTCGGTCATGCGCTGGAGGCCGAGACGGGCTTCGGGCCCGATCTCCTGCACGGCGAGGCCGTGGCCGCCGGCATGGCGATGGCCTTCGACCTGTCGGCCCGGCTCGGGCTCTGCCCGGCGGCAGACGCGGCGCGCGTGCGCACCCATCTGGTCGGGGTCGGGCTGCCGATGCGGCTGCGCTCGATCGGCGGCGACAACCGGCGCGTCTGGGACGCGGCGAAGCTGATCGACCACATGCGCGGCGACAAGAAGGCGGAGCGCGGAAGGCTCGCCTTCATTCTGGCGCGGGGTATTGGCAAGACTTTCGTCACCCGTGAGGTCGATGAAGCCGCGCTACGTGGCATGCTCGACGCCGCAATCGCAGCCTGAGGACGGCATGGAACACTCCGACGGGCTCGACCTCTCATTGTACATCGCCGCGCCGCTCGTCGCGCTTTGCCTGTTCGCGTCGTTCTTTCTGTCGGCGGCGGAGACGGCTATCACCGGCGCGTCTCGGCCACGCATGCACCGCCTCGCCCAGCAGGGCAACCATCGCGCCACGCTGGTCAACATGCTGCTCGACCGCAAGGACGAGGCGGTGAGCGTGATCCTGCTCGGCAACAACGTCGTCAACATCCTGGCGGCAGCGCTCTCGACGGCGGTGTTGACGGCGCTGTTCGGCGCCGCCGGCGTCGTCTACGCGACGATCGCCGTCACGGCGATGGTCGTAATCTTCGCCGAAGTCATGCCCAAGACTTGGGCGCTCCTGCGCGCCGACCGCGTGGCGCTTGCGCTGTCACCGGCCCTCGCCATCGCCCTCAAAATCCTGGGACCGCTGGCTGGCGCCTTGTCACGGCTGGCAAGGATGTTGTTGCGGCTGGTCGGTGTCAGCACCGAGGCGACTTCGGCCTCTGACGAGCAGAACGAGCTTCTGCGCGGCGCCATCGAAATGCACGGCCAGGGCGAAGTCGACGCCGATGCCCCGCACGAGAAGGAAATGCTGCGCTCGGTCCTGGAGCTTGGAGACCGCACGGTGGGCGACGTCATGACCCATCGCGGCAACGTTGTCCTGATCGACGCCGACCAACCTACCGAAGCGATCGTGGCGCAGGTGCTGGCCGCACCCTACACCCGCATCCCGTTTCATCGCGGCCAGCCCGACAACATCGTGGGTGTCGTGCACGCCAAGGACCTGTTCCGCTCGGTCAAGGCCGCCGGCGGTCCCGAGGCTGTGCGGATCGACGACGTCATGACGCCGCCCTGGTTCATTCCGGAATCGACGGTCCTGTTCGATCAACTCCAGGCTTTCCGCGCGCGCCACGAACATTTCGCCATCGTCGTCGACGAATATGGCGCGCTGCGCGGCATCGTCACGCTCGAGGACATCATCGAGGAGATCGTGGGCGACATCGAGGACGAGCACGACGCCATCAAGCGTGGCGTGGTCCGCCGCGAGGACGGCAGCATGATCTGCCAGGGCGACGTGCCGATCCGCGACCTCAATCGCGAATTCGGCTGGAACCTGCCGCAGGACGTCGCCACCACCATCGCCGGACTGGTCCTGCACGAGGCCCGCCGCATCCCGGAAGTCGGGCAGATGTATGCATTCTACGGGTTTCGCTTCGATATTCTGAAGCGCGAAGGCACACGCATCGCCGAGTTGCGCATCGTTCCGCCCGCCGCCATACAGGCCGGATAGCACTCACCAGGGTCATTGGATTTTTTTGCAAGAGGTTCAACCATGCCGCTTTCGCCACCGGTCGGGCGACAGCTCCTGCACACCCGCCGCGTCGTCTGCCAGGGGTTTTTTCGCGACGACGGCCTGTGGGACATCGAGGGTCGCATCACGGACGAGAAGACCTACGAACACGCCAACGAATGGCGTGGCCCGCTGAAACCCGGCGATTTCGTGCACGACATGTCGATCCGCCTCACGGTCGACGGCAACTTCACCATCGTCGATGTAGAAGCGGTGACGGACAAGTCGCCGTACCGCATGTGCGGCGACATCGCGCCCGATTTCAGGAAGCTGGTTGGCCTCAGGATCGGTGGCGGCTTCCATCGTGCCGTCCGCGAGCGGCTGGGCGGCGTTCACGGCTGCACCCACATCGTCGAGCTGCTGGGGCCGGTCGCCACCACGGCCTT
The DNA here is from genome assembly GCA_030684475.1 of Reyranella sp. GTDB lineage: Bacteria > Pseudomonadota > Alphaproteobacteria > Reyranellales > Reyranellaceae > Reyranella. The sequence goes on from JAUXWB010000020.1 coordinate 50,800, forward strand.
CCAGACCGTGTCCTCGGGCAAGGCGCGTGAACTCGACCGTGCCCATCGCGCCAAAAGCGGCAATGTGCCGGAGACTCCCGACTCCAGCACATCGCCCAAGCCGCGGCGCAAGCCCTATGTCATCGACACCTGCCATGCCTGGGCCGCAGACGGGACGGTGGTGAAGCGCTGGGCACCCGACTTCTACACCGGCCCCGACGCCGAGGCGGTTCGCGCCGCGGCAGCCGGCAAGGAAGTGGAGATGGAAGGGTAACTAGCGCCGCGCCGCGTCCTCGGCCGGCGTGAGCGTCGTGAGCGCGAGCGCATGCAGGCCGGCGGCAAATTCCTCGGTCAGCACGGCATAGACCAGGCGCTGGCGGGCCACGCGACCATGCCCCTCGAAAGCCGCCGAGACGATTTCGACATTGAAATGGGTCTCGCCGCCCTCCCGCCAGCCGGCGTGACCGTGATGGCGCGCCGAATCGTCCTCGACGGCAAGACGTAGCGGCGCTAATCGCTGCCGGAGCTTGCTGTCAATCGCCATTGCCACCTTGCCCATCACTCGCCTCACTTGCCCGGCAAAACCGTTCAACACATATTAGCCGAATGTCGCGACGGCGAGCGAAACCCTTGATGGCGGCCGGCGAGGCGCAGCTCCACCAGCGCGTCTGCGAGGCGGCCGGCTGCCGCCTGCAGGGCGAATACCGCGCGCCGTGGGCCCGGGACCGGCTGAACGAGCATCGCTGGTTCTGTCTCGAGCATGTCCGGGAATACAACAAGAAGTGGGACTATTTCGCCGGTCTCGGCGCCGATCAGATCGAGGCCCACATCCGCGCCGACACGACCTGGCGGCGCCCGGTCTGGCCGCTCGGGGCACGGCGCAGCGGCAATGCCTATGCCCAGATCAACGACCCGTTCGGCCTGGCCGACGACGCCGGCCTCGGCGAAAAGCCTCCCCCGATCCACGATGGCAGCGAGCAACTGACCCCGGCCGAGCGCAATGCCTTGGACGTGCTTGAACTTTCATGGCCGTTGACCCAGTTGGAAGTGAAATCTCGCTACAAGGAACTGGTGAAATTGCACCATCCCGACGCCAACGGCGGCGCCCGCGAGGCCGAGGAAAAACTGAAGGAAATCAACGCCGCCTATTCCACTCTGCGGGCTTCGGAAACCCTTCCAGTGGAGTGATTCCGGCCAGTCGCGGCTGCCCTGCCAATTGGCCGCTTGCGGTGCACAAATTGGCCTGCGAGACTGACTTTGCCCGCAATTTGGCGGGCTTTGTTTTGTAGGAATTCGTTTGATGGCCTCTACGACGACCGCGGCCCAGCAGAACGTGTCGGGCGTGCCGGATATCAAGGTTTCCGCCCGGCAGCTGTTCGGCATCGACACCGACATGGAAGTGCCGGCGTTCAGCGCGCAGACCGAACACGTCCCCCAAGTCGACGACTCCTATCTGTTCGACCATGACACCACGATGGCGATCCTGGCCGGCTTCGCGCACAACCGGCGCGTCATGGTCCAGGGCTATCACGGCACCGGCAAGTCGACCCACATCGAGCAGGTCGCGGCGCGCCTCAACTGGCCCTGCATCCGCGTCAATCTCGACAGCCACATTTCCCGTATCGACCTGATCGGCAAGGACGCGATCGTGCTGCGCGACGGCAAGCAGGTCACCGAGTTCCGCGAGGGCATCCTGCCGTGGGCGCTGCAGAACCCGACGGCGCTGGTGTTCGACGAATACGACGCCGGCCGCGCCGACGTGATGTTCGTGATCCAGCGCGTGCTCGAGGTCGAGGGCAAGCTCACCCTGCTCGACCAGAACAAGGTGATCCGCCCGCACCCGTCCTTCCGCCTGTTCTCGACCGCCAACACGGTCGGCCTCGGCGACACGACGGGCCTCTATCACGGCACGCAGCAGATCAACCAGGGCCAGATGGATCGCTGGTCGATCGTGACGACGCTGAACTACCTGCCGCACGACCAGGAAGTGAACATCGTCGTCGCCAAGACGCCGACCTACGACAACGAGGAAGGCCGCAAGATCGTCTCCGCCATGGTGGCGCTGGCCGATCTCACCCGCGCGGGCTTCATCGCCGGCGACATCTCGACCGTCATGTCGCCGCGTACGGTGATCACCTGGGCCGAGAACGCCCGCATCTTCAGCGGCGACGTGGGCTTTGCCTTCCGTCTCACCTTCCTCAACAAGTGCGACGAGGTCGAGCGCACGACCCTGGCCGAGTACTATCAGCGCTGCTTCGGCAAGGAACTGCCGGCAAGCAGCGGCAAGGGCGGCAAGCTGCACTAGGAAGAGGGCCGGATGGCCACCAAGGATTCGACGCCACTCGAGGAGTTCCGGCGCGTCACCGCCACCACCATGCGGGCGGTGTCGCGCAAGGAAGTGAATGTCTCGTTCGTGCCCGCCGGCGGCTCGCTGCTGGGCAGCGAGGCGCGCATCACCGTGCCGGCGCGCGACCTGCCGGTCGAGGATGTCAGCCGCGTCCGCGGCGAAGCCGATTCGATGGCGTTGAAGCTGCGCCACCATGACCGCAAGACGCATCTGCGCCGCGTTCCCCGCGGCGAAACGGCACGCGCGATCTTCGAGGCGGTCGAGCAGGTCCGCGTCGAGGCGCTGGGCGCCCGCCGCATGGCGGGCGTTGCCGACAACCTTTCGGCACTGTGGCGCCAGCGTTCCGACCAGCGTGGCCATGCCCGCATCAAATCCAAGGAAGATGCCCCGATCGCCGACGTGATCGGCCTGATCGCCCGCGAGCAGCTCCTGGGCGCCCAGCCGCCCGAGTCCGCCAAGGCGATGGTCGACCTGTGGCGGGCCGACGTCGAGTCCGCCGCCGGCCGCGACTTCCAGAAGCTCAAGGATCTCCTCGGCAACCAGGAAGCCTTCGCCCGCGCCGCGCGCCAGTTGATCCGCGACCTCAAGCTCGGCGACGAATCGGCCGATCTGCAGGACGACGATCCCGAGGACTCGCAGGACCAGGAGAACGCCGACGGCCAGTCGAACGAGACCGGCGACGACAACAGCGATTCGAGCGAGACCCAGGGCTACGGCGCCCAGGGCGAGGAGACCGAGGACGCCTCCGAGCAGGAGGACGCCTCCGAGACGGCGGCCGACCAGGCCCAGACCGAGATGCAGATGGGCGCGGGCGACGAGGAGGAGCCGGGCCGCGCCGAGCGCCCGTGGCTGCCCCCCGGTGCCCTTTCCAACGAGCCGCTCGGCCAGCAGTATCACGCCTATTCAGTCAAGTTCGACGAGATCGTCGATGCCGATCAGCTGTGCGACGCCGAGGAACTGGGCCGGCTGCGCAACCACCTCGACCAGCAACTTGCGCATCTTCAGGGCGTGATCGGCAAGCTCGCCAACCGTCTGCAGCGCCGCCTGATGGCGCAGCAGAACCGGTCTTGGGAGTTCGATCTCGACGAGGGCACGCTCGACGCCGCGCGGCTAGCCCGCATCGTCGCCAACCCGATGCATGCGCTGTCCTTCAAGAAGGAAAAGGACACGACTTTCCGCGACACCGTGGTCTCGCTGCTGATCGACAATTCGGGCTCGATGCGCGGCCGGCCGATCACGGTGGCGGCGATGAGCGCCGACATCCTCGCCCGTACGCTCGAGCGCTGCGGCGTCAAGGTCGAGATCCTGGGCTTCACGACGCGCGCGTGGAAGGGCGGCCAGAGCCGCGAACAGTGGCTCGCCGCCGGCAAGCCCGCCAACCCGGGCCGCCTCAACGACCTGCGCCACATCGTCTACAAGCCGGCCGATGCGCCGTGGCGGCGTGCCCGCAAGAACCTCGGCCTGATGCTGCGCGAGGGCATCCTCAAGGAGAACATCGACGGCGAGGCGCTGCTGTGGGCGCACAACCGCCTGCTGCCGCGACCGGAAGAGCGCAAGATCATGATGGTGATCTCCGACGGCGCGCCGGTTGACGATTCGACGCTGTCGGTCAATCCCGGCAACTATCTCGAGCGCCACCTGCGCGACGTCATCGACTGGATCGAGACGCGCTCGCCGGTTGAGCTCGTCGCCATCGGCATCGGCCATGACGTCACGCGCTACTATCGCAAGGCCGTCACCATCGTCGACGCCGATCAGCTGGGCGGCACGATGATGGAGCAGCTCGCCTCGCTGTTCGACGAAGACGACAAGAAGGACGTGAGAGCCGGCCGCGACCGCGGCCACGGCACCAAGGGCTCCGGCGGCGGCAAGACGGCCGGTGGCAAGACTGGCGGCGGCAGGACTGGCGGCGGCCAGGCTGGTGGCGGCAAGACGGGCCGACGCGCCGCCTGAGTGGCGCCGGTTTTGCCATGATCCGATACCTGGTGGGCCTTTGCTTGCTCGTAGGGGCTTGCGCCAGCGTGCCGCCCCCGCCCGCCGGCGCCCAGGACCAGGCGATCGAGATCAAGAGTTCGTCGCTGCCGCTCAGGATCGACGAGCCCGATGCCGATCGCATCGGCCGCCTGATCTGGCGCGGCGGCATCGCGATGACGGCCAATTCGCGCAACTTCGGGGGCTGGTCGGCCCTCCATGTCTCGGCCGACGGCCGCAGCCTCACCTCGGTCTCCGACGCGGGAGCCTGGCTCACCGCAGCGATCGACCACGACGCCAGGGGCAACCTCGCGGGACTGAGCAACGCCCGGATCGGGCAGCTTCGCGGCCTTACCGGCAAGCCGATCTCGAGCAAGGCCGAAGCCGATGCCGAGGCCTTGGCGCGCCTGCCCGACGGCTCGTGGCTGATCACCTTCGAACGCCACCACCGCCTCTGGCGCTATCCGACGCTCGCCGCCACGCCGTCGCCGGTCGAAGGGCCAGCCGAGATCGGCCGACAGCCCGCCAACGGCGGCATCGAATCCTTGGCCGCCTTGGCCGATGGCCGGGTCATCGCCATCAGCGAAGATTATGGCCAGCGGCCCGGCACGGTCATGGGCTGGATCGGCCAACCCGCGGCGGGCGGCGGCTATCTGTGGCGCTCCTTCGACTACGCCACGATCCCCGATTTCCGGCCGACCGCGATCGCAATGCTGCCGGACGGCTCGTTCGCCACGGTCGAGCGCGCTTTCGACGTCGTGCGCGGCGTGCGCTGCCGTGTCATGCGGTTCGACGCCGCCCAGCTCAAACCCGGCGCCACCGTACGCCCAGAGGAACTGGCACGGCTCGCCTCGCCCTATGCGGTCGACAATCTCGAGGGAATGGCCGTGACCAAGGGCGCGCGCGGCGAGACGCTGCTCTGGCTGATCTCGGACGACAACTTCAATCCGCTTCAGCGCAATATCTTGCTGCTGTTCGAACTGGCGCCATAGGCGCCAAGCGTAGACCCGGAGGCGGCTAGGCCGCCGCCTTTTTGGCATCCTTCTTGGCCTTGGCCGAAACGACCCGGCGCTTCAGGACAGTCATCTCGGGGCTGAGCTTGCTGTTGTTGGTACCGAGCAGATAGGCATCGATGCCGCCGTTGTGCTCGATGGTCTTGACGCCGCGCGGGGTCAGCCGCAGCCGCACCGTGTGGCCGAGGACATCGGTCAGGACCGAGGCGACCTGCTGGTTGGACATGAACCGGCGCCGGGTCTTGTTGTTGGCGTGGCTCACATTGTTGCCGTACTGCACGGACTTGCCCGAAAGGGCGCAACGACGGGGCATGGTGACTTCCGCTAAAAAACGATCCCGCCGGATGGGCGGGAAGGCCGGCTTTTTACGGGCCGGGAGCCCCCCGCGTCAAGCGAACCAATCGACCACCCGGGATCGTGCCCCATAGCGTGGTGTAGGAGCGGTGTTTCCGAGCAGCGTTGGCTGCACGATCAGACTGTCGCGAGAGGCAGGCCGACGATGGGATCATCGCTGAGCGGGGCGATGGTTTCCAGACTCATGTAGCGAGCACGCTGGACGGCCCATTCGTCGTTTTGTTCGAGCAACAAGGCGCCGATCAGGCGCGTCACGGCGTCCTCGTTGGGGAAGATGCCGACGACCTCGCTGCGGCGCTTGATCTCGCCGTTGAGGCGTTCGAGCGGGTTGGTGGAGTGCAGCTTGGCGCGATGCTGGGCGGGGAACCCCATGTAGGCGAGCACATCGGCCTCGGCGTCATCCATCAGTGCCGCCAGTTTCGGCACGCGTGGCCGGGCCTGGTCGGCGACCTGGCGCCATTGTTTGCGTGCCGCCGCCGCGTCGTCCTGGGCAAACGCGGTACCCACCCACGCCGAGACGATGCGGCGCTGGGTCTTGCCGGCATAGGCCAGGGCGTTGCGCATGAAGTGGACGCGGCAGCGTTGCCAGGCTGCTCCGAGGATCTTGGTAATGGCGGCCTTCAGCCCCTCATGGGCATCGGAGATCACCAGCTTGACGCCCCGCAAGCCGCGTCGGGCGAGCGAGCGAAGGAACTCGACCCAGAACGGTTCGGCCTCGCTGTGGCCGACCGTCATGCCCAGCACTTCGCGCCGGCCGTCGCTGTTGACGCCGACGGCAACAATGACGGCAACCGAGACGATGCGGTGATCGCGCCGAGCTTTGACGTAGGTGGCATCGAGCCAGATATAGGGCCACTCGCCTTCTATCGGCCGGTTCAGGAAGGTCCGAACCCGCTCGTCGATCTCGCCGCACAGCCGCGAGACCTGGCTCTTGCTGATTCCCTCCATGCCCATCGCCTTGACCAGCTCGTCGACTGAGCGCGTCGAGATGCCTTGGATGTAGGCTTCCTGGACGACCGCGGTCAGCGCCTTCTCGGCCAGACGGCGTGGCTCCAGAAAGGCCGGGAAGTAGCTGCCTTTGCGCAGCTTCGGGATGCGCAGCTCGACGGTGCCCGCCCGGGTCTCCCAGTCGCGATCACGGTAGCCATTGCGCTGGTTGAGCCGTTGCGGGCTGCGCTCCCCAGGTCCCGCCCCGCACAGGCCCTGGGTCTCCAGCTCCATCAGCCGTTGGGCGGCAAAGCCGATCATCTCACGCAGGAACGTCGCATCGGAGCCCTTCTCCAATAGTGCGCGAAGGGCGATAGTGTCCTCGGTCATCGTGGTGGTCCTTTGGGTTCAGGTTGCTGGTCTCGACAACCCAACCCTACCCGGGATCACCGCGCTGGCCGCTGACCGGCCCGCCATCGCCTGACTCGTGGCGGTCGCTCAGGCGGGCCGATCAGCGGCCTCCTACACCACGTCCTGGGACACGACCATTCCCAAACGTAGTCCTTGTCCGGAAGTAGTCTTTTACGATCCGTGTCATAGGCCATCACACGACCGATTATGTAGTCGTGAAATATTTGCTCCACTTGCTCGAATGGCGTTACCTGACTACCCGAAATAGACTCCTCGGGTAGGATTTGAGTGAACCAATGGACTCCCGATGGCGCGAGGGAAATCCAACGGTCCTCAAATTCTCCAACATCGAGAAAAGTTTCATAGGGAACAAGGTCCTTTGCACCCTTCCTCAGTTCGTCTATTGTTGCCATATAAGCCAACAGCCGCCAAGGAGTACTTTGGACCGCGCAGCGGAGATACCCGCCTTGCTCATAGCTAGCCATTCAGCGCGCCAGACATGCGAAGGCAAGATAAAGTTCTAATCGGACCTATCCGCTTGGCCAGATGAGCATTGGGCAATCTAGCCAAATGAACAAGTTTTCCGGCTACCAAGCGTACCTGCTGTCAGTTGCCACCTCTATACGCTCTCGGCGAGTGGCCTGAATTTTTCTGTCTACTTCCCGCTACATTCCGACTCAGGTCGACCCTGGCTACGAAATTAGCGATTTCATGACTTTCAAAGTTGAATCAACGTTACCAGCCGCCGTCTCGTAGTAGCGCGCCTGCGCCTGCCGGCTTGCCCCTCTGAGACGGTTCTCCCAGGCGTCGCGCATCGACTGGTAACGGAGCGATAGTGCGTCCTCCGCGCCCGCCGCCGCGATGTCGCCCAGCACGTCAAGCGGCGAGCCCAGCAGATCGGTGCCCTGCGCCGCCAGCCGCGCCTGCTGCTGGCCGAGCCGCTGGGCCGCCTTCTGCCGGGCCTTGTCGGCGTCGGCCTCGCCCGCCTGCTCGGCCTGCCTGGCCCTCGTCTCGTCGACCGCCGCTGCGTTGCGCTGCTGGGCGGCGAGGAAGTTGTAGTCGTCGCGTTGCCCTGAGGCGCGCTGCATCTGCTGGGTGACGCCGATAGCCTGCTGGGCTGCGCCCATGGCGGTCGACAGCAGCGCCGCGCCAGACGTCATCATGGTGATGGGGTCGCACATTTTTTGAGTTCCCTTCGTTAATGTGGGTTTTGATAACTCGGCGCAGTTGCACCCTCCATGCATGAGAGTAGTTATGCGAGTAATGCTCATTCGAAAACTGGGCCGCACCGCATCGAGAACGCCTTCTGTCGGCTCAAGGACTTCCGCCGTGTCGCACTCGCTACGACAGGCTGGCCTCGTCGCTACTATCGTATGGTGGATTTTAAGAGTCTCGACCCCAGTACGAAGGCGTCGTCGGGCCTTCTTGAAGAGTATCGCCACTGAATACGCCTCTTCGCCCGTTGCGCGGCCTACTTGGCGACAAAGACGCCCTCGAACATGACCGAACTTCGTTCCAGATGCCGCGCGAAATCCCAATTGGAACGCGAGTCGGTCACAATTCAGGGGCTTCATGATTCCCTGCAAACCGGAGGAACGTTATGCACCCCTTCTCGATCGCCCTCATCGCCATCTCGTGTGCTGCACTGGCGTCGCCCACGTGGGCTCAAAAAGACAAGGATAACAGCCCGGACCGCGGCGGCCCCAAGGTCGAGCGAGGTGCGGCGCCTGCGCCGGGCCAACCCGCCAACGTTCAAAAGGACAAGAGTGGCGCCGGCGGGCCCAAGGTCGAGGGCGGCGCGGCGGCCAAACCGGGCCAGGCCGTAGCCAATGCGCCGGTCGTGATCTCCGACCGCGACCGCACGGCGGCGTACACCTTCTACCGCACGGAATACGCCGCTGGTAACTGCCCGCCCGGCCTCGCCAAGAAGAACAATGGCTGTCTGCCGCCGGGCCAGGCGAAGAAGATGTGGATGATTGGCCAGCCGCTTCCGACAAGCGTTGTCTACTATCCGCTGCCATCGGCCTTGGTCCTGCAGCTCACGCCGCCGCCGGCCGGCCACGAGTATGTCCGCGTGGCCAATGACATCCTGTTGCTGTCAGTCGGCACGAGAATGGTCGCCAGTGCGGTGGCCGATCTCGCCCGCCTCGGCAACGATCGCTGAACGAGAATTGACGCCAACCTTCGAACTGGAGATCTCCATGTCGAACGCTCTCTTACGGATCATCGGTGCCGGTACGCTGGTCCTCGCGCTGTTCACGGTCGTCGCCGCCCCGGGCCAAGCCAAGGACCGGACCAACAGCAACGGCAAGCACGCCCTCGACCGCGCCACCGGAGGCGACCGTGCGCAGAACCGCATGAGCGCGCAGGGCCTGGCCAACTCCAACGGCATCTTCATGCCCGGCCGCGCCGCCGGCCGCGATCATTTGGACGACCGCATGAACCGGCACGGCCTCGATAACGGGAAGGCCGGGAAGCATGCCGACCGCAACGCCAGGCACGCCGACCGAAGCGCAACGAAGCACGCCGATTGGGATGCCAAGCATGCCGACCGGCAGACTACGCACGCAGTCGCAGCCTCGACTGCTCCGGGCCGGGGTCGAGCCAAGTAACGAAGCCGCCCTCCTGCCGAGGGGCGGCTGCTGCAGTGCCAAGCCCGCCTGGGGTAACCCGCCGGCGGGCTTTTTTTGCGGACGTGGATGCAGGCGCTCGAGCAAGTAAGCGCATTGGGCCATATCGAAGGCTCCTTCCAGAAGCCTTGAACCACCAACTCGTTGACACCGCCGCAGCGAATTGAGTACGCATTCTGGCGACCGTCGATGGCGTGCATAACGTGGATTGGTGCGTCAACCATGTGTTCATCCAGCAGGGAATATCGGCAAACTGCCCATTTCGAGGAATGCTAACCATGGCCTATCGTCACTCGTATCTTTTCAGCATCAATCCCAACACGCTGGCGCTGATGAAGGTGCAGCCTGATGAGGAATTTCGTGTCGAGGTGCTGGGATCTCTTGCCGAAGTGCCGGACGTGAAGACCATCCCCACCCCCTTCACGCCGGAATGTGAAGGCCATCCACTGACCCCCATCGCCGGTCCGATCATCGTGCATGGTGCGGAGCCCGGCGACGCGGTTGCCATCGATTTGATCGAGATCACCCCCCATGCCGACGGCGTGACCGCCATCTTGAAACACTTCGGCGTATTGAAGGACGAGTTCGCTGAGCCCAAGGCGCTCGCCTGCCCGGTACGCGACGGCAAGGCGTGGTTCGGCAACCGCATCCCGATCGCGCTGTCTCCCAATCTCGGCACCATCTCGACCATGCCGCCCGAAGGCTACAAGCCCTCCTACGCCGGCGCGTATGGCGGCGACTTCGACCAGAAGGATGTCGGAGTGGGATCGCGTGTTCACTTGCCGGTGTTCCATCCCGGCGCGCAGGTCTTTTTCGCCGATCCCCATGCGGCGATCAGCGACGGCATCATCTCGGGCACTGGTATCGAATGCAGCGCCTCGGTGCGTGCGAAAATCGGGCTCAACAAGGGTGTGAAGCTAGACCGTCCCATCATCGAGCAAGCCGACACCATCCAGATTCTGGGCTGGGGGCCGACGGTGGAATCGGCAACGGAGGACGCCTCGCGCGGGTCGGTGGATTTCGTCGCCAGCCGCACCGGGCTGTCGCGAGAGGAAGCCTACATGCTGTTGGGCATCGTGGGCGAGGTGCGGGTCGGCACCTCGCCGCGTCCGGTGATGTGCGCCCGCCTCATGATCCCGCGCGCCGTGCTTGAGGTGGCGGGCATGAAGCGGGTTGTCTGACGCGGGCTGTCCTCGATCGAGGACAAGCTGGCGCATGCGCCCCCAATCGAGAAATCGGCAATTTTCTGGCGGTGTGACGAGGATGATCTGTAGTTGATACGCCGCCGCTCGCAGTCTCGCGGCGGCGCCTGGTCATAGCCTCGGGGCGGACTTTACCACTCTATTGGCTTTTCTGGCGCGGATCGTCCTTCGGGTTGAGCTAGTTCAAGGTCCACCGTCCCGTGCTGTTCAACTGAATGACCCCTCAACGTCCAGCGCCATCTCACATCAGCGTCGACCCACCGAGGCCTTCGCGCCGCAGCGATGCATAAGACGGTGGCTGCGGCTACCTGAAACAATGTGAGATGCAGGTCATTCGCGTCCTTAGTTTAGCAACGTGACAGTGCCCCATATGTTCATCAAGCGTAAGCACCAAAAAATCAGGGTAGCGATCGCTTCCCTGCACCGCCCCAATCGGGCAGACTTTGTGGCGCTTTTCGTGATTATCAGCCGAAAGAGGTCACTATGGCGACATTGCGCAAGTTCATCATCGAACGAGACATCCCGGCCGTTGGCAGCTTAGAGCGCGAGCAACTGCGTGGCGCCGCGGCACAGTCAAACGGCGTCTTGCGCCAACTTGGTCCCGATATTCAATGGGTCGAAAGCTATGTAGCCGCCGACAAGACATTTTGCGTCTATCTCGCCAAGGACGAGGATATCATCAAGGAAACCTCCTCGCCTCAGTCTGCCTCGTCGCTACTATCGTATGGTGGATTTTATGAGTCTCGACCCTAGAAGATTCAATAATGAAAGTGATGGCGAGTCTCTATCCGCCCCCACAGTGCGAACCACCCGAGCCGTCTGAACCATCCGAAACTTAGCGAATAAAATCACGCGGTGACGCCGCCTGCATTGCCGCCATCGGGCTCACATACTCCGGCTGCAACCGGAGCCCATCCAGCATCGGTGACGGCGGCGGCGGGATTTCGCCCGCCCGCGCCATGATCTGGAACACCCGGCCGATCAGCGGCTCCAGCAGGTCGTCGTGCAGGCGTTCCAGCACCGGCCCCAGCATCACCAGCTTCTCCTCGCGGCGTTCGGCGATCTCGGTGGCGCTGCGCACGTCGTCGAGCTGGGTCGCCATCAGGAACAGGTCGGCATAGAAGGCGGCGCGCACGGCCTGCTGGCGGTCGCGGATGGCGGCGCTCATCTGGTCGAGCGGCACGTTGACCTGATAGGCCGAGCGGAAGCCCTGGCCCGTGGTGTCGGCCACGTAGGTGA